>JAJZVP010000062.1 GCA_021845615.1 bacterium
CCGTTGCGCATCGCGGTCATGCGCGGCCCGCTCCTCGGGCACGGCTACTCCGCAGAGTCGCTCGAAGCGCTCGACGCTGCGGCGGAACTCTGCGCCTCGCTCGGGCACAGCGTCGTCGACGACGAACCGCAGGGGATCGATTACGCCGCGATGTCGTACGCGTTGTTGCTGCTCTTCGCGAGCAATACCGGCTGGATTCTCGGCGCGGGAAATCCGACGCCGCAACGCCGTTTGCGCGGCGACGATATCGAGCCGATCGCCGCGGCGATGCTCGCGATCGCGCGCACGATCGCCCTCGACGAACTTACCACCGCCGTCGTCGACCAGCAAAAATTGACCGCCGCCTACGATGCGTTCCTCGAGCGCTACGACGTCGTGCTCACGCCGACGCTCGCCGCGCCGCCGGTCCGCATCGGCGAACTCGCGCTCACGCGCTTCGAGGTGATGCAGGTTGGGCTGCTCACGCATCTGCGCGCGCCGGCGCTCATCGGCAAAGCCGCGCGCGATATCGCCGGGCGCATGTTCGATTGGCTGCCCTCGACCCCCATCTTCAATCTCACCGGGCAGCCCGCGATGTCGGTGCCGCTGCACTGGAGCGCCGAGGGGCTGCCGGTCGGCGTGCAGTTCGCCGCCCGCCGCAACGACGAGGCGACCCTCTTCGCCCTCGCCGGGCAGCTCGAACGGGCGCAGCCCTGGCACGCCCGCCGCCCGCCGCTCTCCAGCTCTGCCACCCTGTTGGCACATTAAGGCGAGAAAATGCCTCCATGAGAGGCGCAGGTCGCTTGCCGATGCCCCGGGAGGGTGCTAGACTCTTCGGGTTGCCCTTGTGGGCACTTGTACGTGCGTTTTCGCACGAACGCTCTTGCCCTGCCGCTAGAGGTCAGGGTCGTCCGGGTCTGCATCCGGCGTCCAGAGGAGTCATTCGGTTGAGTCAGTTTGAGGCTTCCCTGCGGCGTGGCTGCGGATCACCAGATCTGCGAACGAAAGGCTGAACCGATGTCAA
The DNA here is from genome assembly GCA_021845615.1 of bacterium. Lineage (GTDB taxonomy): Bacteria > Vulcanimicrobiota > Vulcanimicrobiia > Vulcanimicrobiales > Vulcanimicrobiaceae > JABEUX01. The sequence goes on from JAJZVP010000062.1 coordinate 1,004, forward strand.
CCCCAACCAAAGTCAAACGCGCGACCAAAGATCGCCGTCCGAAGAAGAAACCGTGCTCGCTCTGCATTGAGAAAGCGGTCGATGTCGTCTATCGCGATGTGAGCCGCCTGCGGAAATACGTCTCGGAGCGCGGCAAGATCGTTCCGCGTCGCATCTCGGGCGCATGCTCGAAGCATCAGCGGATGGTCACCGTCGCCGTGAAGCGCGCGCGCGTTATCGCCTTTCTCCCCTTCGTTGCGGAGTAGGCGGCGCTATAGTGAAAGTCATCCTCTCCCAGGACGTCAAAACGCTCGGTAAGACCGGCGATGTCGTCGACGTCGCCGAGGGCTACGGCCGCAACTATTTGCTGCCGCGCGGCCTCGCCGCCGAAGCGAGCAAAGGCGCGATCGCGCAGCTCGGGCAGCAGCGTGCCGCCGCCGCCAAACGCGAAGCGAGTGCGCTCGCCGATGCCGAGGCGCTCGCGCAGCGGATCGCCGAGGCGAAGATCGCGGTCCCCGCAAAGGCGGGCGGCAACGGCAAGCTCTTCGGTGCGGTCACCAATGCCGATATCGCCGAAGCGCTCGAACGCGAGCTTGCGGTCGCCGTCGACAAGCATAAAATCGAGATCAAGGCGCAGATCAAGGCGCTCGGGTCCTACCCGGTGGAAATTAAGTTGCATCGCAACGTCACCGCGAAGGGCACCGTGAGCGTCGTCGCGGCCTAACCGAAAGCGCAGCGAGATGGCGTCGGGCGCCGATACGCGCACCGAGCAACGCCTCCGTCGGCGCGTCGGTGCTGAAGAAGAGCTGCTGCGCCACGTCGGCGCGCTGCTCGATCTTCTCGCCGGAGCGATCGGGCAAGACCAAGTCGTTCTGCGCGCCGGAAAAGTCAGCGCGCTCAAATTACTCCGCTCGGCCACCCTGCCCGACCGCCTCTGTGCGCTCGGGCGCTTGGTCTTTGAGGATCCGACGCTCGAACGGGTGACCACGCGCGCCGCGCAGCGCAAAGCGATCGCCGAGATCGAAGAAGCGCTCGCCGAGTTGCTCGCGCAGCGCTCGGTCGAAGATGCGATCGATCGCAAGGTCAACGAAAAAGTCAGCGCGCGCCACCAGAGCTATCTCAACGATCTCAAGATCGAAGCGCTGCGCGAAGACGGCGGCCCCGAGACGCCGGCGACGCAAGCAAAACTCGCCGAACTCGATGCGCTCTCCTCGCGTAAGCTCGCGCTCGACGCGATGGCGCGCCTGCGCCCCGCGCACCTGCGCGATCTCGTCGGGCAAGATGAAGCGGTCGCCGCGCTCATCGCGAAAATCTCCTCGCCCTACCCGCAGCACGTCATTCTCTACGGCCCGCCCGGCGTCGGTAAAACTACCGCCGCGCGCCTCGCGCTCGAAGCGGCGAAAGCGCGCCCCTACGCACCGTTTGCCAAAGATGCCCCGTTCGTCGAAGCGAACGGCACCACGCTGCGCTGGGATCCGCGCGAGACGACCAACCCGCTGCTGGGCAGCGTTCACGATCCCATCTATCAAGGCAGTCGACGCGAATTCGCCGAGAGCGGCGTCCCCGAACCGAAACTCGGGCTCGTCTCGCGCGCGCACGGCGGCGTGCTCTTCATCGACGAGATCGGCGAGCTCGATCCGGTGCTGCAAACGCGCTTGCTCAAGGTGCTCGAAGATAAACGCGTGCATTTCGAATCCTCGTACTTCGACGAGAGCGCGCCGAACGTTCCCGAATACGTGAAGCGCCTCTTCCGCGAAGGCGCTCCCGCCGATTTCATTCTCATCGGCGCCACGACGCGGGAACCCGAGGAGATCGACCCGGCGATTCGCTCGCGCTGCGCGGAGCTCTATTTCTCGCCGCTCACGCAGAACCAAATCGTCACCATCGCGCAGGCCGCGATGCGCCGGCTCGGTGCGACCGGCGCGCGCGGCATCGCGCAGCAGATCGCGACCTACACGATCGAAGGGCGCAAGGCGGTGCAACTCGTCGCCGACGCCTACGGCGTCGCACTCGCGCGCAGCAGCGCCGGCAAACGGCGCGCCGATGCGCTCCCCGCGCACGTCAACATCACGCAAGAGGATCTGCAGGCGGTTCTGCGCAGCGGCCGCTTCGTCGCACACACGCCCGCGCGGGCGCGGTCGCGCCGCGAGGTCGGCAAAGCCTTCGGGCTCGGCGTGCTCCACCACGTCGGGAGCCTCATCGAGATCGAAGCGCTCGCCTTTCCCGCCTCCGCACCGGGGAAAGGGAGCGTGCGGTTCAACGAGACCGCCGGCACGATGGCGCGCGACTCGGTCTTCAACGCGGGGAGCGTGCTGCGTGCGCTGCTCGGCACCGATCCCGCCGATTTCGACCTGCACGTCAACGTCATCGGTGGCGGCAATATCGACGGCCCCTCGGCGGGGCTCGCGATTCTGCTCGCGCTCTACTCCGCGCTCGCGCGCGTGCCGTTGCCGCAGGATGTCGCGGTGACCGGCGAACTCTCGCTCGCGGGGAAAGTGCGCGGCGTCGGCGGCGTGGTGGAGAAGCTCTACGCGGCGCGCCAAGCGGGAATGCGCGCGATCGTGTTGCCCGCCGAGAACGCGCGCGAGATCGACGCGCGGCTCTCCGGCATCGAGGTGATCGCCGCACACGATGTCGCCGAAGTCCTGCGTGCCCTGCGCATCAAACGCGCGCCGAAGTTGTTCGCAACAAAGTCGGGAGTTTCGCTTAAGACTCGCAAGCGCTCCACAGCCTCCCGCGGGAACTAGCGGGCTATGAGTTTCGCGCAGCCAGATCTCGGCCGCACCGTCGAGCGTATCCCTCCCCAGAACGTCGACGCCGAACGCGTCTGCATCGGATCGGTCCTAATCGATCGCGAAATTATGGGGACGATCTCGGAGATCGTGCGCGCGAGCGATTTCTACGTGCACGCGCACGAAACGATTTTCTCGGCGTTGCTCGCGCTCTACGAACGGAACGAACCGCTCGACCGCATCACGCTCGCCGAAGAATTAAAGCGTCGCGGCGCGCTCGAACGCGTCGGCGGCCCCGCCTATCTCGGAACGCTCGTCAATTCGGTGCAGACCGCGGCTTCTGCGGCCTACTATGCAAAGCTGGTGCGCGAGAAATCAACGCTGCGCTCGCTGATTCACGCCGGGACCGAGATCGTCCAGACCGGATTCGAAGCCGAAGAGGATGTCGAAGGCGCGATCGATCGCTCCGAGCAGATGATTTTCGCAATCGGGCAACGGCAGATGGGCGGGGATTTCGCCCACGTCGGCTCGCTGATGAAGCCCGCGCTCGACGAGCTGGAAGAATATTATTATCGGCGCGGCGAGCTCAGCGGCGTCACGACGGGCTTCCCCGATATCGATGCGGTGACCACCGGGTTTAAGCCGGGGAACTTCGTCATCATCGCGGCGCGCCCGGGCATGGGCAAGACCTCGTTTGCGCTGAACATGGCGATGGCGGCGGCGCGCGCGGCGGGGCAGCCGGTCGCGTTCTTCTCGCTGGAAATGTCCAATAGCGAACTCGTGTTGCGCTTGCTCTCGGCGACGGTGCGCATTTCGATGCACGATATTCGGCGCGGAAACATCGGCGACAAGGATTGGGGACGCATTCCGAAGGTGATGGACGAACTCGACACGCTGCCGATCTTTCTCGACGATTCGGGCGGCCTGAGCGTCAGCGAGTTGCGCAGCCGCTGCCGGCGTTTGAAGGCGACGCGCGGGCTCGGCGCGGTCTTTATCGATTACCTCCAGCTGCTGCACCCGAGTTCGATGCAACGGCAGATGAACCGCAACGAAGAGATCAGCGAGATCTGCCGCACGTTGAAAGTGACGGCGAAGGATCTCGAAGTGCCGGTGATCGCGCTCGCGCAGCTCAACCGTGGCGTCGAGACGCGCAACGAAAAGCGCCCGATGCTCGCCGATCTCCGCGATTCGGGGTCGTTGGAACAAGAGGCCGATTTCGTGGCCTTCCTCTATCGCGAAGGCTATTACAACAAAGAGGCCGCCGATCCCGAGCTGACGGAGTTCATCATCGCCAAGCACCGCAACGGCCCGACGGGGAAAGTGAACCTCCGCTTCGAGGCGGAGTACACCCTCTTCCAGTCCTACGGCGACGAGGCGAACTACCCGGCGCCATAGAATCGTCGGGCTATGAACGCGACGTCTGCGATGACGCTCACGCGGTTACGGCTCGGGGTCTCCGATATCGAGATCTCCGAACGCTTTTACCGCGACGTCCTCGGCCTCCCAACGCAACGCTCCGCCGATACCGTGACGGTGCGGTGGCCGGCGTTTACGCTCGAACTCCACGAACGCCCGCCCTCGGATCGCGGCAAGTTTTCGTTCGGCTTTCAAGTGGGCGCCGCCGCGGATGTCGATATGTGGGCGCAGCGCCTGCGCGCGGCTCGCGCCGATATCGTCTCGGGTCCTGCGACGCACGGCAGCTCGCGCTCGCTTTTCTGCGTCGATCCCGATAACTACGAAATCGAGATTTTCTTCGCCGGTTAGCTCGCGTCGTCGCTGCGGAGCGTGTTGAAGAAGCTCTGCGCCGTGTCGCGGAGCACGTCGAGGATGCGCTCCATGTGTTGCTGGATCTCGTCGCCCGTCGCGGCGAGCGTTTCGATGGTGAAGAGCACGTCGCGCTCCTCTTCCCAGATCGCAACTTTCACGAGTTTCTTTTTCGCGTTGAGCTGATTGGCGAGTTCGACCGCCTCGGCGAATTCCACGTCGTCGGGGAGCGTCCAGCCCGAGCCGATCATCACGAAGGTTGGATCGTCGCGATAGGCGATGGCAAAATACCGCGCGCCCTCGCTTTTAAACGAGACGCGGAACGCGTCGGCGTCGTCGTCGCGCTCGTGAAGCAGCCACTCCTCGTCGAGCGCCGCCTCGATGCCGCGGACGACTTCTTCGATCATTGGCTGCCGCGCATGAAGGCGTCGATGAATTTCTCCGCCGCCGATTTGCTCTCGGTTCGGTCGAGAATGCGCGCGACCGCGCTCGCCCCGCTCTCGCGGACTAATTCGACGAGCTTCCAAAAATGTTGCATGAACTCTTCGGGCGAGCTCGCAAATTGCTCGACCGCGGCGACCACTCCCGAACGGTCTTGCGAGGGGTAGAACTTCACCGCCTTCATCGATTCTTGCAATTCGAGCAACAACGCGGCGTTCTGTTTGGCATCGCGCGCCCAGGCGGGGAGTTCGTGCATCGCGGCGACGACATAAAACGTTTCGTCGTCCTCGCTCACCGAGACCCAAATTTGCTGTCCGCGCGCGCGCAACATAATCGCGGCGACATCGGCATTCTCACCATGAATGTCGATGCTGGTGCGGTGCCCTTCTTCGGCGATAAAACGAGCGATGCGGTCGCGCAGTAACTCCATCGCGCCTACGGTTGCACCTGTTGCGCCTCTGGCGCGCCGATGCCCTCGGCGCGATAGGCGCGCGTGAGCTGGATGTATTCATCCGAAGCGATCTCGATCCACCGCCGCGCCTCGCCTTCGATCGCTTTTTTCACTTTTGCGGGGGCGCCGGCGACGAGCACGTTTGCCGGAACGACCGTGCGTTCGCCGACCACGCTCCCGGCGGCGACGAGCGAGCCCCGGCCGATGCTGCAGCCATTGAGCAGCACGGCGTTGCTGCCGATCAGCGCTTTCGATTCGATGGTACAATCTTCCATCACCGCAGCGTGCCCGATCGTGACGTCGTCGCCGATATTCGTGGCGATCGTCACGTGAATCACCGCGTTATCTTGGACGGAGGTGCGCGCACCGACGCGGATCGGGCCGTTGTCGCCGCGCAGGACGGCGCCGAACCAAATACTCGATTCCGGGCCGACCTCGACATCGCCGATTAAGACGGCGGTGGGGGCGATGAAGGCCGACGGATCGACCCGCGGCGTCTTGCCGCGAAAGGTTACCAGCATGCCCACGAGGCTTCGTTTTCCGCCGGGGAGAACCCCGCAACCATGCCGATGATGACACCGCCGCCCATCGTTGCGGCCTCCGCAAAAGTGCTGGTGCCCGGGAAGGGCTATTACGATTATTTTACCGCCGACGGCGCGCGCCGACGCATCTATGCCGCGCACTCCGGGGCGCGCGAGTTGGTCGTCATCGATGCCGATAGCAAGCGCGTGTTGCGAACGGTGCGCGTCGGTCCCTTGCACGGTGTGGCGGTCAACCCAAGCAACGGCCACGTCTTCACCGGCAACGGCACCGATAAGAGCGTGAGCGAGGTGGATCCCGTCGCGGGGCGCGTGCTGCGCACGGTGAAGGTCGGCGGGCCGGTCGATGCGATTGCCTACGATCCGGCGACCAAGCACATCTACGCCGACGAAGACGACGGCTCGCACCTGTACGTGATCGACGCATCGTCGATGAGATTGCTGAAAACGTTGACGCTGCCGGCGAAGAAGCTCGAGTATCTGGCGGTAAATCCGCGCACGCATACGCTCTATCAAAATCTTACCGACCGGCGTGCGATTGCGGCGATCGATGGGCGTACGCTGGAAGTGAAACGCGTCATGCCGACGCCGCTGCTGAAAGGCAACCATCCGCTGATTTTCGACGCTGCGGACGACGCGATTATCGACGTCGGCGAGAACGGCAAACTCGGCGTCTATTCGACGAGCGGGGCCTTGCTGCACGAAGCAACGTACCCCGGTGGAGTCGACCAGTGCAGTTTTAGTGCGCGCCGCCGCCTGCTCGCCTGTTTCGGAACCTCGCTGACGCTCTTCTCCATTCGTGCGGGCGGTGTGCCCGAACTGATCGGGCAGAAGAAGATCGCGCGCGGCATGCACACCGGCACGATCGATCCCAAGAACGGCGATATCTGGGTGGGCTGGCCCGAGGGCGATCGCGCCTACGTCGAGGCCTTTGCGCTCGCGCCGAAGCGGCCGTAGGCGTGGCCGCGCATCGCCACCAGACGCCGCTGCGGGGCGTCCGGGCGACCCCGAAGCCCAAGCCCGAGGGCGACCCTGCCTACGGGCCGACGAACCGCCGCTACATCGGCGTGCCGGGGCACATCCACGAGATCGTGGAGATCGGGGGCAAGCGGCTGGCAAAGGTCGGCTTCGACGACCGCAAGATCGTCTATTATCTGCTGGACGATCTCGAGCTGGACGAGAGCGCACAGCGCGGAACCTTCCACGACCGGGAGGGCTAAGGCGCCGTTCGCGCAGAATAGCCGGGCTCGGTCTCCACGTGCCGACGTAGCTCAGTTGGTAGAGCAGCTGATTCGTAATCAGCAGGTCAGCGGTTCAAGTCCGCTCGTCGGCTCCAGAGAAAAGCCTATCCTCCGGTGTTTGACGACCGGATTTTGACGTTCGCCGATCCCGATGGCGTCCAACTTTCCATACTAGTGCACGGTGATGGCGATGGAGCGTGAAGAGCGAGGTGATGCGATGGTAGGCAGAGCGACGAGGTCGAAAATCCAGGGGGTCGCCCTCCTCATGCTTTCGCTTGTTGGGTGTGCGCGGGCGAGCGGGCAAGGGATTGCGTCGCCTCGTCCTCAGCGCGATCTCATCATTCGCCACGTGCGTCCGGGCCAGGTGATTCCCGGCTTGGAGTTCTGGTCGCAGGTTAAGTACACGCACGTACGTTCCACGATTGTTAATAGCTCGTCGACCCTGATTCCGGGGGTTCCAATCCAGAATCCCGACGCGCCGGTTGTCGTCCTATCGTGTAGCATGAAGCTTGCGAAACCGTTTGGATCCGCGAATAATTCAACAACGGATTACCTCACGGTGCTCAATCGGACGAACAAAACGCTTTCACTCGTTCGCGTTCTCAGTGTCTATCTGGATTCCGGAATCGGAGAAGAGTTCATTCAAAATCTGAAACCACACGAGATGCGATCGTCGGTCTTGGTTGACAACGAGACGGGGCCTGGAGCCTTGAATGCGCGTGCCATTCGGAACTTCAACATGCCAAAGCCGCCGTTTATGCTCTGTGGAGCCGGACCCGCGCTAGCATCGGATGGAACGGCGTATGAATTCGAGCCTCCGTTCCCGCGCGTTTTTGGGGAAAATCTAGAACACCCGTTCTAGCGAAAGGAACGAGGTGGCCGACCGCGAGACGTCCTGGCTTTTTGAGAGCCTAAAATCACGCACGGCCTTTCTAGCTGTGGATTCGATGTGAGAAAAATACGATGGGTGGGATATTTTCGGCGATCGTCGTTGTGATGTCCCTCCTCCGGAGTCTGCTTGCAAATGCTCGCGTCGCTCCTCGGACTATTGCAAAGCAAAATTTCTTGGTACCATCCTCTACGATTTGGCATATAACGCTCCGAACGTTCTCATCGATCTCAAGGGCGAACCACCTGGCCCATCTGTGCGAATGTTGGCGCGCGCGCGAATCCTCAAGGTAATCGGCAAAACCACCGCCGATTTACTCGGCCCTCCAGGGCGATTGCGAATACTACTTACGAATCGCGGACAATGTATTGTATCCAGGAGGCGAAAAAAAATCGGTTACCTAAAGTGTCGGTTGAAATGACGACCATAGTGATAGGGACGCTCGTCTCGCCGCAGGGCGCTGGGCCGCATCCCGCGGTCATCCTCATCGGCGGTTCCGAGGGTGGTGACAAGATGGCGCGGCTCGCGCCGCGCTTCGCTGAACTAGGGTATTTAGCGGCAACGTTGCCGTATTTTCGGTACAAGGGTCTCCCAGGCGAGCTCGTTGAGATCCCAGTCGAGCGCGTTGGTCTTGCAATCGAAGCTCTTACGGCGCGCTCCGACGTTGATGGAAAGCGTATTGCAATATTCGGAATTTCAAAAGGCGGAGAGTTGTGCTTGCTCGCCGCATCGCACTACCCTCAAATTCGCGCTGTGATCGCCGTTGTCCCAAGCCCCTTTGCGTGGCAGGGAATCCGAACGGGAGGTGGTGTCCCCCAGTCGTCCTGGACGATTGGGGGGAAACCAGTCCCGTTCGTCCCATACACCTGGAAAATGAGGGCGAACTTTGCGGCCGGATTTCTAATGCGGCGCCCGGTCGATTTGCGCGGCGGCTACGACCATGCGGTGCGACGCCATCGCGATCGCATTAGGCCAACGTTTTTCGCGCTCGAACGTATTCGTGGGCCGGTTCTCTTTCTGAGCGCCGGCGATGACGGTATTTGGAACTCGGAGATGCAATGCGAATTCGCAGAAACGTATTTGCGAGAGCATTCTCACCCGTATGCCGACCGTCATCTCAAGTTCGACGATGCTGGGCACTTGTTTTTAGTATCCTCGCCGGAGTGGCCGGGGCTGGAGACGCGGCTTGGGCCGTTCACTCTTCGCCATGGAGGGAATACGGTGGCTAATCGGGACGCGCGCGAGCGGGCGTGGAAAGAAATCGGGCAGTTTCTACACGACACATTTAACAGCGATGCTGCGTCCTAGGTCGGTTGTCATGCGGTTGCCGACGACGGCAGCCGTGGACGACCTTCGCGATTACTCGGTGCCAACCGCTGTGTTGCGACATACCAACGGAGTGCGTGTCCTGGTCGACATTCGCGGGCTACTCCCGTAGCTGTTGTTAAGCGCCTCCGAGATTGCCCAATGCATGGAGGATGATGCCATACCATAGGTTCGACGTGCGCTGGTAAATGTAGCCGGTCACGAGCGCGAGTGGAAGGGCGGAGAGTACTTCGAAGAGCACGCGCGACATCGCGACACCGTCTAGCAGCAGCAGAAAATGCGAGCACGAAAAAAGCATGGCAGAAATCAACGTGCCCAAGCGAAACGATAAAAAAGTACGCGTTCCGAGCGAAGTGCTGTTGATGGATGTTTGAATCGCCCCGCGAAAAACGAGTTCTTCGGTAAGAGGCGCAACGGCGACACCGGTCGCTAACCACAAATACCAAAGTGTCGAATGGCTCGCGAACATCCCTTGGGTGCCGGCAGAAACGAGCGCGATAGCAAGTGCGATCGACCAAAACCACCAAATGCTGCGAAATGCAATCCAAAAGCTCCCGATTGCAAAGAACGGACGTCCGCGGCCTCGCTGGATTGCGACGGCCGCTAGGGTCATGAGGAGAATGAGAACTGCTTGGCCGAGCTGAAGCAAGGGCGCTCGCGCTTCGAACCGATAGGTAGCGTTCCCAACGACGTTCAAGAAAAGAAAAAAGGCAAAGAGCGAAACGGCATCGATCCATGCCCTGCGATCGTCGACGCCGAGAATCGCCGACCTCACCGGGGGAGACGTAGATACGTCGTTCCGCAATCCCTCACTTAGTTCCATCGATCCGAAGATTCCATTCCCAATAGGCCTCACCTTTGGGCTCCGCGCCCTGGGATGCTATGGGTTCCTCGGAAGTGTCGCATATCGATCCCGGCACCAGCCGTCGGCCTGGTACACGGGGTCGCTTGCGGTCAATGCGGAACCGCTTTATGCTGCGCGACACCTTGTCGAATGCAGTCGCTGCAGTAAATGCCCCTGCAATGAAGAAGCGCACGCTATGATCCATGCGATACCACCTCCTCCGCACATTGCCGACGGTGTTTATTATTACGGGACACGGGGGATGGCCGAGCGGGTAATCACCATTTCCGACAGCGGTCAACGTATAGTTGACGAAAGCTCAAACTCCAGGCTCCCAACCTATTCAAAAATTCGCTTTAACACGAGAACGTTTTCGGTGATTTCTCTGCGATCGAATCTCGGCGGTCCGGGAATGTGGATATCTTGGCGCTCGGATGGCTCGGCGACGTTCCAGCGCACGTCCATGGTCCGGTGCGAAGGGATGCCGAAAGTAATCTGCTCGCGTCCTCACGCGGTCGTTACGCCGATGCCGGGGACGAAGCGTATTATACCGATGGAAGCATACTTGTTGCCGTTTATCATCCTA
>JAJZVP010000063.1 GCA_021845615.1 bacterium
TGGTCACCTCGCAGGCCTTCGGAAAGCGCACGCCGATCGACGACTACCGGCACACCTCTCGCGGCGGTAAGGGTGTGAAAGCCTTCGCCAAGGAGCGCGAGGACATCGGCCGCGTCGTCGACCAGATCATGGTCGCCCCCGACGACCAATTGCTGATGATCACCTCGGGGAACCAAGTGATTCGCATCAACGTCAAGGATATTCGCAAGGCCGGTCGGGCGACCAAGGGCGTCCGTCTCCAGCGTCTCGGCGAAGGCGACGAAGTGATTGCGATTACGAACCTCGGGAAACAGGCCGAGCTCATCACCGGGATCACCGGGGAGCCGACACAGACCGAGCTGGCCTAGCGGTTGGCTCGTGCAACCAGGCACCGCCGCCGGGCGGTTGAAGCATCGTAGAAAAAGGAGTCCATCGTGAGCGTAGTAGCCGAAGTCAGTCAAGCAAATTTTCAGAGCGAGGTCCTGGGAAACACCCAGCCCGTCCTCGTCGATTTCTGGGCGCCGTGGTGCGGCCCGTGTCGAATGCTCTCGCCGGTTGTCGAAAAAGTCGCCGCCGCGCATGAAGGCAAAGCGAAATTCGTCAAACTCAACACCGACGAAAATCCGTCGTTGAGCGGGCAGTACGGCGTTTCGGGCATCCCCTGCCTGATTCTCTTCAAGGGCGGCCAGGCCGTCGATCGCATCGTCGGGTACGTACCCGAGGCGCAGATCAGTTCGATGCTCGCCCGGCATTTGAACTAGAAGCCGATGAACCAGAACGCGATGCGCGGCCTTCCGGCCGTGCATCGTTTGCTTTCCGAGCCGGCGGTCGTCGCCTACGAAGGCTCGCTGGGGCGCGACGCGCTGAAGGCGCTCGCGCAGGAAGCGCTCGAACGCGGGCGGGCCGCGCTCGCCGCCGGGCATAGCTACGATGCATCGCGTGCCTTGCTCGCCGATCTCGAAGCCGCCGCCGCCGCGCAGTTGCAGCCGACGATCAATGCGACCGGCATTCTCGTGCATACGAATCTCGGCCGCGCACCGCTGGCGCGCGCCGCACTCGACGCCGCGGCGCGGATCGGCGCCGGTTACTCCAATCTCGAATACGATCTTCTCGAAGGGCAGCGAGGCTCGCGTTACGAGCGCGTCGGCGCGCGCCTGGCGCGACTCTTCGGAGCGGAAGATGCGCTCGTCGTCAATAACTGCGCCGCCGCGGTGTTGCTGTTGCTCGACACCTTCGCCCGAAATCGCGAATGCATCGTCGCGCGCGGCGAACTCGTCGAGATCGGTGGAGGTTTTCGCATTCCCGACGTGCTCGAACGGAGCGGAGCGCGTTTGGTGGAGATCGGAACGACGAACAAAGCGCGCGTCGCCGATGTCGAGCGCGCGCTCTCGCCGCAGACGGCGCTCATCTTGCGCACGCATCGTTCGAATTTCTCGCTCGAAGGGTTCGTCGAAGAACTCGATTCGCGCGCGCTCGCCGCAGCGGCGCGCCGCAGCGGTGTGATGCTCGTCGAGGATCTGGGGAGCGGCGCGACGATCGATATGACGGCGTTCGGGTTGCCGCGCGAGCGAACCGTGCGCGAGGCGCTCGAGGAGGGCGTCGCGGTCGTCGCGGTTTCGGGGGACAAACTCTTCGGCGGCCCGCAATGCGGTATGCTCCTCGGCAGCGCGCTCGCGATAGGACGCATGCGCGGCAATCCGCTGCTGCGAGCGCTGCGCGTCGATAAGACGACGCTCGCGATGCTCGACGCGACGGCGCGCTTGCACGAGAGCGATAGCACGCGTCCCGAAATTCCGCTCTATGCGATGCTCGCCGCATCGCTTGAGGAATTGCAACGTCGCGGCGAAGCAACGATCGCGCGCGCGGGGCGCGGGCGGCTGGTGGAGACGCGCGCCGCGGTCGGCGGCGGAGCGCTCCCGGGAGCGACGCTCCCTTCGATCGCGATCTGCATCGAGAGCCCCGATGCCGACGCGTTCGCACGTCGCCTCCGTCACGGGCGTGCGCCGACGATCGCGCGGATCGAGGACGGGCGCGTCCTGCTCGATCTCCGCAGCGTGCTCGCCGCCGAGGATGCAGCGCTCGCCGACGCCATCGCTGCGGCGCTCTAGGTAGCGCGCGTGCATATCGTCGGAACCGCGGGGCATGTCGATCACGGAAAATCGACGCTCGTCGAGCGCCTGACGGGAGTGAATCCCGATCGCTGGGCCGAGGAACGGGAGCGCGGCATGACGCTCGATCTCGGCTTCGCGCGCTTCGAAGAAGGCTCGGTCGTCGCGGGAATCGTCGACGTTCCCGGGCACGAACGCTTCCTCCACAATATGCTCGCCGGTGCGAGCGGTATGGACGTGTTGTTGCTCGTTGTCGCCGCGACCGAAGGGGTGATGCCGCAGACCCGCGAGCACCTCGCGATCCTGCGCTTTCTCAACGTGCGCGACGTGCTCGTCGCGGTCACGAAATGCGATCTGTTGAGCGCGGCCGATCGCGACGAAGCGCTCGCGCGCATCCGTAGCGATCTCGCCGGAACGCTCGCCGCCGACGCCCCGATGACGGCGCTCTCCTCGACGAGCGGCAAAGGGATTCCCGAGCTGCGGGCCGCGCTCGCCGCCAAGCTCGCCGCGCTCGCTCCGCGGAATGCCGACGCCCCGCTCTACATGCCGATCGATCGTGTCTTCACGTTGCCCGGACACGGAACGATTGCGACTGGAACGCTGATGCAGGGCAGCGTTCGCGTCGGTGAGAGCGTCACGTTACAACCCGCGGGGCTGCGCGCGCGCGTTCGCAGCGCGCACGTGTTCGGCACCTCGGTCGATCGAGCGGCGGCGGGCGCGCGCGTCGCACTCAATCTTCCCGGCGTCGCGCGCGAAAAAATTTCGCGCGGCAGCGTCCTCTCCGGGCCGGAGCTGCTTCCCAGCTCGCACCTTGTCGTGCATTTCACCCCGTTGCTCGAGGCGCTTCCGCTCCTGCGGCGGCGCACGCCGGTGCGCGCGTCGATCGGCGCGGCGGAGATTCTCGGTACGCTGCTCTTCGAGCGCGTTCCGGAACGGGAGGAAACCGTCGAAGCGCGTTTGCTGCTGCGCGAACCGACGACGGCGTTCGGCGGCGTGCGTTTCGTTCTGCGTCGCCTCTCGCCGAAAACGCTTCTCGGCGGCGGCGAGATCGCCGGCATCGAAGCGAGCGGCGAAGGCGGCGACGCTCCGCACGTCGCGGCATTGCGCGCGGCGCTCGCCGAGGCCGGCCTCGCCGGGCTCGGGCGCGAGGAACTTGCGGCAAAACTCAATCTGCGTGCGGAGGCGATCGAGGAGATCGTCGATGCGGCGCTCGCCGCCGGCGAACTGCGCGCGATTGCAAAGCCCGAAGCGTTCGTCGGTGCGGAGCTCTCCAATGCGTTGCTCGAACGCATCGTGACGCAACTCGCGCGTCGGCACGACGAAGCGCCGTGGGCGATGGGGCGCACCTTGCAAGCGTTGGCCAAAGAATTGAATTTCGACGAAGGGTTGCTCTATCGCTATCTCGCGGCGTTCGTCGGCGAAGGCCGCCTCGCCGCGCGTTCGGGATTCTATGCATTGCCCGGCCACGAACCGCGATTTTCCGAGGAACAAGATCGGTTTTTCGCGACCTTTCTGCAGCGCGACGATACCACTCGCCTCGTTCCCGTGCCCGCCTCCGAGATCGAAACCGCGATCCGCGGCTCGCGTATTCCGGGGCTCGCCGATGCCTATGCGGCGCTGCTCGCTCGGGGCGCGCTCGTGCGCGTCGGCGACGAACTCTACGGCGCCTCGCAGATCGCGGCGATTCGCGCGCGCGTCGAGCGACATCTGGAGCAACACCGGCAGATGACGGTTGCGGATTTCCGCACCCTCATCGGGACCTCGCGCAAATTTGCGGTCCCGTTATTGGAGTGGTTCGACGCTCGCGGCATCACGATTCGCACGGGAGATCTCCGCGCGCTGCGCGCGAACGAAAGGAATCCATCCCCCCGGTAGCGCACGGCGCGGACATGAAAATCGAACGGCTGCTTCCTCTCGCGCTCGTCCTCGCCGTCGCTTCGAGCGCTCCGGCGATCGCCGCAGGAACCTTCGCTTCCGCCGGGCGTCCGCATACGATTACGGTCGCCGCAACGGCGCAAATCACCCCGACGGATCTCGTCGTCGATCTTCCCGTCGAGCGCGTGCTCGTGAGCCGGCTCGGAAAATCGGCGAATGCCGCCCTCGGTGCCGAGGCGAGCGCATCGTTGCGTGCCATGCTCCCCTCGCTCGGCTTGAATTCCTCGGCGATTGCGAGCCTGGTTCCGCTCGAATCGCTCGGCAAGGGCGGGCACACGGCGTACGCGACCTACGCGATTCTCCGCGTTCCCCCCAATCGCGTCGTTCTGGTGAGCGAAGCGCTGACCAAGGCGGGTTGGGATGCGAAGCGGGTGACGCTCTTCGAGGCCGCCGATCCCGACGCGGCGCGGACGCAGGCGCTCGTCGCCGCCGAACGCATCGCCCGGGTTCGTGCCGCCGCGATCGCCCGCGCCGCCGGGCTCCACCTGGGCAAGCTGCTCGCGGTAAAACCGATCCTCCTCGACGATTTCATCGGCGGTGAGAGCTTCAAACTGCCGAGTTTCCCGTTCGCCTCAACGCCCGCGACGATCTTGCCGCAGCCGCTGGAGGTCAAGGCCGCAGCGCTTTTCACGTTCTCGATCCGTTAGGAAGAAATCGAGAAGGTTGCCCCTGTAACCGTTCGCATCGGCGGCGGTATTATAGGAGTGTATGAACGTCGATCGCTTGACCGAACGCGTCTCGGATGCCTTGAATGCGGCCTATAGCCGCGCGCTCGCGGAGCGCAACACCCAGACGACGCCCGAACATGTTCTCGCCGCCCTTATCGACCAGGAGCGAGGCATCGCCGCCGATATTCTCACCAAAGCCGGGGGCGACCCCAAGGCGATCGCCCGCGCGGCCGACGCCGCAATCGGGCGCCTTCCGCGCTTGAGCGGGCCGAACGCCGAGAGCGCGCAGGTCTCGCTCTCGCCCGAGCTCTCCCGCGTCATGGACGCCGCCGACGCCCAGGCGAAAAAACTCGGCGACGATTACGTCTCCGTCGAACACGTTTTGCTGGCGATGGCGCAAGCGGGCGGCGCGATCGGCGCGATCTTCCGCGAATCGCGGTTGAGCGAAGACGCGATTTTGCGCGCCCTGCGCGCGGTGCGCGGAAACCAACGAGTGAGCAGTAAGGATCCCGAGGGAACCTATAAATCGCTCGAGCGCTACGGGCGCGATCTGACGCTTGATGCCGAGCGTGGAAAACTCGATCCCGTGATCGGGCGCGACGAAGAGATTCGGCGCGTCGTCCAAGTGCTCTCACGCCGTACGAAGAACAATCCCGTGCTCGTCGGCGAACCCGGCGTCGGCAAAACCGCGATCGTCGAAGGGCTCGCGCAGCGGATCGTGCGCGGCGACGTTCCCGAAAGTTTGAAAGAGCGCCGCCTCGTCTCGCTCGATATGGGCGCGCTGATCGCCGGTGCGAAATATCGCGGCGAATTCGAAGAGCGCCTGAAAGCGGTGCTGAAGGACGTCGCAAAATCGGAGGGGCGCATCGTGCTCTTCATCGACGAATTGCACACGGTCGTCGGCGCCGGCAAGACCGAAGGATCGATGGATGCCGGCAACCTGCTCAAGCCGATGCTCGCGCGTGGCGAACTCCACCTCATCGGTGCGACGACGCTCGACGAATATCGCCAGTATATTGAGAAAGACGCGGCCTTCGAACGGCGCTTCCAGCCCGTCATCGTCGACCAGCCCAGCGTCGAAGATACCATTTCGATTCTGCGCGGACTCAAAGAAAAATACGAAGCGCATCACGGCGTTCGCATTAAAGATAGCGCGTTGGTCGCGGCAGCAATGCTGAGCGACCGGTATATCAGCGATCGCTTCTTGCCCGATAAGGCCATCGATCTCGTCGACGAGGCCGCGGCGAAGCTGCGCACCGAGATCGACTCGATGCCGCAGGAGCTCGACGAAGTCTCGCGCCGCACCATGCAGCTGGAGATCGAGCGAGAGGCGCTCAAACGCGAGAGCGATACCGGCAGTAAGGAGCGGCTCGAATCGCTCGAACGCGAACTCGCCACGCTTCAAGAGGAGCGTTCGCGCCTGCGCGCCCAGTGGGATATCGAAAAGAGCGGCGCGACGACGTTGCGCGATCTTCGCGAGCGCATCGATGCGGCGAAGGTCGAAATCGAACGCGCCGAACGGCAATACGATCTCAATCGCGTCGCGGAATTACGCTACGGGCAACTCGCGACGCTCGAGCGGCAGCTCGCCGAGGAAGAGGCACGCCTCGATTCCGCTCAGGGCGGTCGCTTGGCGAAGGAAGAGGTCGACGAAGAAGATATCGCCGAGGTCATCGCGCGCTGGACGAAGATTCCGGTGAGCAAGCTCCTCGAGGGAGAGAAGCAGAAGCTTCTCCATCTCGACGACGAGTTGCACCGCCGCGTGGTGGGGCAGAACGAAGCGGTCGATAGCGTTGCGGAGGCGGTCCTCCGTTCGCGCAGCGGCCTCGCCGATCCGAACCGCCCGATCGGTTCGTTCATCTTCCTCGGCCCGACCGGTGTCGGTAAGACCGAGCTCGCGCGCGCGCTCGCCGAATATCTTTTCGACGACGAACGCGCGCTGATTCGCGTCGATATGTCGGAGTATCAGGAGAAGCACACCGTCGCCCGCCTCATCGGCGCGCCGCCGGGATACATCGGGTACGACGAAGGCGGTCAGCTGACCGAAGCGGTTCGCCGCCGCCCGTACTGCGTGGTGCTCTTCGACGAAATCGAAAAGGCGCACCCCGACGTCTTCAATATCTTCTTGCAGATTCTCGACGACGGGCGCCTCACCGACGGCCAAGGGCGGACGATCGATTTCAAAAATACGATCCTCGTGATGACCTCGAATATCGGAAGCCATCGCATCCTCGACTATCGCGACGGCGGCTCGGATGCCGAATACTCGGTCATGCGCGCGACGGTGCTCGACGAGCTGAAGGCGCATTTCCGCCCGGAGTTCCTCAATCGCGTCGACGAGATCGTCGTCTTCCACGCGCTCGACCGTTCGCAATTGGCCGAGATCGTCGGAATCCAGCTCGAGCGGTTGCGCGATCGTCTAGCGCAGCGTCGAATTACTCTCGAGCTCGACGACGCGGCAACGCAGCATATCGCGAGCGTCGGGTACGAGCCCGCGTACGGCGCTCGCCCGATCAAACGAACGATACAGCGCGAGCTGGAAACGCCGCTCGGCCGGAAAATTCTCGCCGGCGATATTCACGACGGCGATAGCGTGCGCGTCGGATACGATGCGTCGGCCGAACGGCTCACGTTCGAGGTGGAACGGGCTGTCGCGACGGTTTAGCTCGGCTCGACGACCTGCGTGCAGTACATGCAGCGGCGAGCGCTCTTCGGGATCTCGGCGGCGCATTCGGGGCATTTCTTGAGCGTCGGGCTCGAAAGCCCCGAGAGCACGCCGTTGACGGCGAGGCGATTCGAGGGAACGATCACGAAGAAATAGACCGCGCCGGCGACGAGCAGAAACGAGATCGACGAGTCGATAAATTTCCCGTAGGTAATCGACGAATGATTCAGCACGACTTGCGCGTGCGAAAACTCGTGCTGGCCGATGACGGCGGCGAGGAGCGGCGAGAAGAGATTCGTGACGAACGAGTTGATGAAGCTCCCGGCCGCGCCGCCGATGACGAAGGCGACCGCGAGATCGACCACCCTCCCGCGGACGAGAAACTGGGCGAAACCTTTCACGAGTTGCTTCAAGCGGTCGTGCGCTCCCGTCGCCGCGCCTTGAGGCGCTCCCCTTCATCGAGAATGCGTTTGCGCAAGCGAATCGACTTCGGCGTCACTTCGACGAGCTCGTCGTCGTCGATGAATTCGATCGCCCGTTCGAGCGAGAGTTCGTCGGGAGGCGCGAGTTTGACGTTGTCGTCCGATCCGGCGGCACGCATGTTGGTCAGCTTCTTCTCGCGGACCACGTTGAGCGCGATGTCCTTATCGTCGTTGGCGCGGCCCACGACCATGCCTTCGTAGATCTCGGTTCCCGCGCCGACAAAGAAGCGCCCGCGCTGTTCGACGCCCGCGAGCGCGTATGCCGTCGCGCGGCCGGTATCGCTCGCGACGAGCGCGCCGACGCTGCGGCCCGGCAAGTCGCCCTGCCAGACTTCGTGGTCGTAATAGGTGTGCGACATGACGGCGGTTCCGCGGGTCAGCGTCAGCAGCTCGCCGCGAAGGCCGAAGATGGCCCGCGTCGGCATCGTGTATTCGAGCCGGCGAGAATCCCCGATGTTGATCATGTTCGACATGACCGCCTTGCGCTTTCCGAGCGCCTCGATGACCGCACCGGCGTACTCTTCGGGGACGTCAACGACGACGTACTCGACCGGTTCGTATTTCTTGCCATCGCGTTCGGTAACGATGACTTGCGGTTTGGAGACCGCCATTTCGTAGCCTTCGCGGCGCATCGTCTCGATGAGAATGGAGAGATGGAGCTCTCCGCGCCCGCGAACCTCGAACGTATCGGCCGATTCGGTATCGGCGACGCGCAGCGCGACGTTCGATTCGAGTTCGCGCATCAGGCGCTCGCGAATTTGGCGCGAGGTGACGAACTTGCCCTCTTTGCCGGCAAACGGCGAGTTGTTGACCGAGAAGAACATCGAAACCGTCGGTTCGTCCACGGCGACGGCCGGGATCGCTTCGGGTGCCGATGCGTCGGCGATCGTGTCGCCGATGTTGAGATTTTCGATGCCGGAAACGCAAACAATATCGCCGGCCGATGCTTCACTGACCTCGACGCGTTCGAGCCCGGCGAACGTGAGCATCGTCGTCAAGCGCAGTCCGCCGGTCACCGTACCGTCGTGAGCGACGCGCACGATCGGCGCGTTCACGCGCGAGGTGCCGCGGAAGATGCGCCCGATCCCGATGCGCCCGACGTACTTATTGTGGTCGATCGCGGAGATCAAGAGCTGCAACGGGCCTTCTTCGGCCGGCGCTTCGGGAATGTGGCGCGCCAGCATATCGAAGAGCGGTTCGAGATTGTCGGATTCCGCCTCCAACGAAAGTTTCGCGATACCCAATTTGCCGTTGGTGAAGACGACCGGAAAATCGGCCTGCTCGTCGTTCGCGCCGAGATCGATAAAGAGATCGAAGACTTCGTTGACCACTTCCGAGGCGCGCGCGTCTTTGCGATCGATCTTATTGACGGCGACGATCACGCGCAGATCGAGCTCGAGGGCCTTGCGCAGGACGAAACGCGTCTGCGGCATCACGCCTTCGGCGGCATCGACCAAAAGCAGGACGCCCTGAACCATCTGTAATACGCGTTCGACCTCGCCGCCGAAATCGGCGTGCCCCGGCGTGTCGACGATGTTGAACTTGTAATCGCCGTGCCGAACCGCCGTATTTTTTGCGAGGATGGTGATGCCGCGTTCGCGTTCGAGCGGGTTGGAATCCATCACGCGCGTCTCCACCTGTTGCCCCTCGCGGAAAATACCGCTCTGGCGAAGCATGGCATCGACGAGCGTGGTTTTCCCATGGTCGACGTGGGCGATGATGGCGACGTTTCGGATATCGGCACGAGTTTTCACGATGCCGTATAGTTCGGCATGGTAAACGCCTCGAACCTACCGTATTTGCGGCGGTTTTACGCTTTTACGGCGATTGGTAGCGAGAACCAGAAGGTCGTCGTGTCGTCGGGAGTGCTCTCGAAGTCGATTTGCCCACCCATCAGCTCGACGAGCTGGCGACTTAAGTAGAGGCCGAGCCCGGTCCCATCGGGGTGCTTTCCGATTTGCCCGAAGCGCGTGAAAAGTCGCTCGCGCTCTTCGTGGGGGATGCCGGGACCGCGATTTCGCACCGAAAAGCGAACGTACGACCTCACCGATTGAAGGCTCACGTCGACCCTCGTATCGGGTGGCGAGTAGCGAACGGCATTCGTGAGGAGGTTGCAGAGGACTTGAACGATGCGCGTCTCGTCGCCGCGGACTGGGGGAATCTCCTCGGGAATGCGCGCCGAGAATCGACGCGACGGGTACTCGCTGCGCATTCGGCCGAGCGCTTCGTTCACGATCGTGCGCCCGTCGACGCGCTCGTCTTGAAGCGCGAGCGAGCCCGCGTCGACGCGAGAGAGTAAGAGAAAATCGTCGAAGAGCGTCGACATCCGCGTCGTGGACAGTGAGATCGCTTGCAAGAGTTCTCTCCGACGCGTCTCCGAAAGGCGCTCGAAATTCGTCTCCAGCAAAATCGCCGCGCCGCGAATCGCGGCGAGCGGCGAACGAAATTCGTGCGCTACGATTCCGAGAAATTCGCTCTGCGAGCGCGCGCGGCTTTCGAGCAACTCTCTGCGCGCCGCTTCGGCCCCGCGCGCGCGTACGTTCGCGAGTGCCAAGCCGGCGAGATCGGCGAAAACGCGCATGCGCGTCAGCGTCGTTCGGTCGGGCACGGCGCCGTCTTCGGGGCCGTCGATGGAGATATAGCCGAGCATCGTGTCCGATGCGTCGGCGAGAACGAGCGCGATGGAATCCCGTTCGTGCCAGCGGTTCGGTGCGCTGCGCTCGACGCCGCGGTCGTTCTCCCCGGAATAGAGCGCGTGCCGCCATTCGACGAAACGCTCCGCCGGGAAATAATAGCAGTGCGGATAAACCTCGAATTCGGGGGAAAGAAACTCGCGCGTCGCCGAACGCGAGACGCTCTCGCCGAGCCGTTGCGCCTTGCTTTCGTCGCTCCAACCGAGCATGACGCGCCGCGTCATTTCGCCATCGGGCGACTCGGCGGCGACGATGCTGACGTAGCGGAAACGAAAAGCGCGCGAGACGCCGTGGGCGATCGCTTCGAGCGCGTCTTGTCCGCGTTCGGCGCCGAGGATACTTTGCGTTACGGCGAGCAGCGCCTCGAAGAGCGGCTCGCTTTCGCCGGTCACGCCACCCGAACCAAAAGCTTCCCGAGGTTCGCGCCGCGTAATAAGCCGATAAATGCTTCGGGTGCCGCTTCCAGGCCCTCGACGACGTCCTCGCGATACGCGAGTTTGCCCTTTTGCAGCAATCCGCCAACGGCCGTAAGGAAGTCGCGCGTGTGCGCGGCGTGATCGGTAACGAGAAAGCCTTCGATTTTCGCGCGCGCGACGAGCAACGGAGCGAGATTCGGCCCCTTCGGCATCTGCACGGCGTTGTATTGTTCGATGAGGCCGACCAAGGGAATGCGCGCGCCGATGCGCAGGCGTTTCATCACCGCTTCGAGGATCGCGCCCGCAGTGTTATCAAGATAGATGTCGATTCCATCGGGGCAATAGCGCGCGAGCGCTTCATCGAGCGATTCGGTCTTTCGGTCGATGCAGGCATCGAATCCCAATGCTTCGACGACGTAGCGGCATTTCTCCGAGCCGCCGGCGACGCCGACGACGCGACACCCGGCGATTTTGCCGAGTTGTCCGGCGACCTGTCCGACCGCACCCGCGGCGGCCGAGACGACGAGCGTCTCCCCGGCTTTCGGCGCGCCGATATCGTTGAGCGCGCAGTACGCCGTCTGCCCCGGCATCCCGAGAATGCCGAGCGCGTAGCTCGGGTGCGGCATCGTCGCATCGAGCTTCTGCAACGCATCGGCGGGTTCGACGCTGTACCGTTGCCAGCCGCCGTAACCCAGCGCGAGATCGCCGACGGCGAAGCGCGGATCGTTCGAAGCGAGCACCTTGCCGACGGTTCCGCCGACCATCACCGCATCGATGGCGACGGGAGCGACGTACGAACGGGCCTCGCTCATACGAC
>JAJZVP010000064.1 GCA_021845615.1 bacterium
AATGTGCGGCGGCGATCGCGAAGGCATTCGCGCGCAGCGTGGCGAGCGGCGCGAAACTCTCCGCATCGACGCAGGCGAGATAATCGAGTTTTCCCGGCGCTTCGAGCACCGCACTCGCTTCGGTGCGGGCTACCTCGACGGAACGCCCCGCCTGCATGAGCTCGACGAAACGCCGCAACGTGCGGTGCAACGACGGCGCCGCGCGGCGCTCGCGTTCGTCGAGATAGACGTTGCGCGACGACATCGCCAGCCCGTCGGTCTCGCGCACCGTCGGCACGATGCTCACCGTGCAATCGAAGGCGAGATCGCGCACGAGCCTGCGCAGCACCGCGCTCTGCTGTGCGTCTTTCTGCCCGACGTAGAGCCGCTGCGGTGCGACGAGATGCAAGAGTTTGCCGACCACGGTCGCGACGCCGCGAAAATGCCCGGGGCGAAGCGCGCCTTCAAAGCCCTCGGCGACCGCACCGACGTCGATCGTGGTGGTGAAACCCTCGGGATAGATCTCCTCCGCCTCCGGCGCGAAGAGCAGGTCGACGCCGGTCGCGGCGAGTTTTTCGCGATCGCCCTCGAGATCGCGCGGATAGCGCGCGAGATCCTCGCCCTCGCCGAATTGCAGCGGGTTGACGAAGATCGAAGCGACGACGGCGGCATTCTGCGAGCGCGCGAAGCGCACGAGATCGAGGTGCCCCTCGTGGAGCGCGCCCATCGTCGGGACGAAGCCCAGCGTCGGAGGGGCCCCGCGGCGCCAGGCGCGCAGTTCCTCGACCGTCCTCGCAAGTTGCACGTTAGGGGCGCACGAGAACGCGCAGCGCCGTGCGCCCGACGATAAACGCCGTCCCGGGCTCGATCCGTACAGTCCCGGCGATCTTCGCGCCCTCCACCCGGGTGCCGTTCCGGCTCTCGAGATCCGAGAGTACCAGGGCATCGCCGTCGAGCCGGATGCGGGCGTGGGCGCGCGAGACGTAGCGGTCGAGCGCGAGGCAGGCCTGAGCCGCCGCGTCGTCGCGACCGATCGTGATCTCGGAATCGAATTCCCACCGCTGGCCGTCGAGCGGCCCGCTGACAACTTCAAGCACCAACATCGTTCTGTCGCGAGCGCTTCTCGCTCGGGGCCTCGCGCTCCCCGTGCCGGCAGCGCCACCCTTCACGGTAGCCTAACAAATCCGGCCGCCGGGCCGATGATTGGAGAAGAGTGACGATGAGCGACCGAATCGACGAGCTCATGCAGCTGGTCGACGTAGAACCCGACGCCCTGCGTGAAGCCGAATTCGCGCAGGCGCAGGCGATTTTAGAGAACTTGGTCGGAAAGACGATCGCCGACATCGAGGTGGAGGAGACGCGCATCGTGCTCACCACCGCCGAGGGCAATCGTTTCTTTTTCTACGGCTTTCTCGGCGGCTCCGAAGAAGAGGCCACGTAGCGCGCGATATCGATTCC
Organism: bacterium; assembly: GCA_021845615.1. Classification (GTDB taxonomy): domain Bacteria; phylum Vulcanimicrobiota; class Vulcanimicrobiia; order Vulcanimicrobiales; family Vulcanimicrobiaceae; genus JABEUX01. Next base: position 1,438 of record JAJZVP010000064.1, read on the forward strand.
ATCCTGCGCCGAATATTGCGTGAAGGCGATACCGTGCGCGTAGAGCTTCGCCGTCGCATCGTAAAACGAGAGCACGACGCGGCCGCGCACCAATAGCTGACGCCCTTCATCCCCCGGAAGCGAGAAGCGCAACACGACGTGTTGCCCCGCCGGCAGGTCGGCGCGCGTCGAAACGCGCATGCCGCCACCGCCCAAATCGAGCGTATTTGCAGGCACGACCAGCTCCAATCCCGGGACGATCAGCGTCACCGGTAACGCAATCTCGACGCGTGCGTGGCGCCGTTGCTGGGCATGGCTGCCTTGTATGTTCACGGAGGCCCAATCGCTTCTGCGTCGAGGGCGACGAGCCTTTATTCCGCGGTCGCTTCCATCGTTGCGCGCGCTGCCGCGAGCGCCCCGAGATAGCCGTGGATTGCGTTGACGCCACCCTGCACGTAGAGTTCGTATGGTTCGCGTAACGGCGCGTCGCAGGAGAGCTCGATGGTCGCACCCGCGACGAAGGCGCCGCCCGACATCACGACCGGATCTCGATAGCCCGGCACCGCGCCCGGCTCGGGGCGAAAGCGCGCGTTGATCGGCAGAACGCTTTGCAGGCCGCGCGCGAAGCCCAGCACGCGCTCGCGGCTGCCCAGGGCGATCGCCTGCACGATATCGGTGCGCCGACTCCCCGGTGCGGGATCGACGCGATACCCGAGTTCGGAGAACAAGGCGGCCGTAAAATCAAGCGTTCGTAAAGCGGCCTCGACGATGCTCGGTGCCTGGAAAAGCCCTTGAATAAAGGCTTTCCCGAATCCGAGCGTCGGCCCCAACGCATCGCCGAGTCCCGGCGCGTAGAGCGTCGAGGCGATGCGCTCGACCAGATCGGCGCGCCCCACGCAATAGCCGCCGGTCGGTGCGAGCGCGCCGCCGAGGTTTTTAATCAGCGATCCCATCGCGAGATCGGCGCCGACGTGCGTCGGTTCGCGTTCTTCCACCAACTCGCCGTAACAATTATCGACGAGGATCGGAAGATCGTCGCGGAGCGCGCGAATTGCGGCGAACGCGCGCTGCAGCTCCGCAATCGTAAGGCTCGGCCGCGTTGCGTACCCGCGCGAGCGCTGCACGAAGATCGCACCGCGTACGATGCCGCGTAGTTCGCGTTCGACGGCATCGCTATCGATCGTTCCGTCGGCACGCAACGCGATCTCGCGATAGGCGAATCCACCGCTCGTCGCAAGCGAATCGGGGGCGTCGTAGATCGCGTTGCGCAGGGTATCGTACGGGCGCCCGGCAACGGCGAGCAACGTGCCGCCGCGCGGCACGCACGCGCGCAAAGCGAGCGCGATGGCGTGCGTTCCGCTCGCGATGGAGATGCGCGCCAGCGCGCGTTCGGCGCCGAAAATGCGCCGCAATAACGATTCGTACGCGCCGCGCGCGGCATCGTCGTAACCGTACCCGCTGCTTCCCGCGAGGTCGCTCTCGGCGATGCCTTCTTCGAGAAACGCCTGCAACACGTTCATCGTGACGGCCCGTTGTGCCGGATATTCCAGGGTCCCGACGCGCTCCCAGGCACGCTCTGCCGCGCGCGAGAGCGCCCCGGTAAAGCCGAAGCGTTCGCAAAGTTCGACGATCATGGGAGACCGGCTTCGTGACGTTCGTACGCGCGTACTGCCGGCAACCACAATGCCGTCGCGACCGCGAGATTGACGAGCAGCAGGATCGGTGCCCGCCAATCCAACGTCGCGAGATAGACCGAGAGCGGTGCCGGAATCGAGGAGGGCACGTAGAACGCCGCGCGCGCCACCCAGCCGGCGGCGACGACGGCATAGGTGATGCTCGCCAACAGCATGGGAATACCGATAAACGGGAGCGCGAGAAAGGGATTGGCGACGATCGGCAGCGTGAAGAGCAACGGTTCGTTCGCGTTGATCAGTGCGAAGGGAAGCGTGGCGCGGCCGATACGGCGCAGCCGCGGCAGTTTCGAGCGCGCGAGCAGCGCGGCGAGCGGCAACGTCGCGCCCGCACCGCCCGGAAAGACGAAGAGAAAGAGCGAGACGACGACGATGTGCGGCAGCGGGGCGTGCGCGGCGAAGGCGTGCGTATTGACCGCTTGCAACGAAAGATAGACCGGTGTCACGACGCCTGCGAGCAAGGCGGGGCCGTGAATGCCGATGCACCAGAGCGCCGTTTCGAGAAAAACGATCGCCAGCAACGCGACGTAGGTATCGCCGAGATGAGCGAGCGGAGAGAGCATCGCTGCGACGAGCGCGCCGGCAGCGAACCCCAGCGCGTGCAGCGCGAAAAACGGCAGCAACGCAAGCGGCGCGCCGAGATAGCGCCCCGCGGGAAGCACGCGCTCCGCCGCGCGCACCAAGAACGCACAGAGCATCGCCGTAAGTATCGCGAGCAGCAACCCGCTCGCACCGACGTTGCGGAGATATGCGAGCGGCGCGATTCCCGGCATCCAGGCAGGCAAAAGGAGCGCGAAGGCGAGCGCGGTGAGGAGGATCTGCGGAACGATCGGTAACGCGCGGCGCAGCGCGAGTTGCCATGCTAGGGCGAGCGCCGTCACGCACGACATCGCTCCGAACGCGGGCAGCATGGCATCGGCGATTGCGGTGAGCCGCCATTCGCGGCCGAGCAGCACGATCGTCGCCAGCGCGACGACGAGCGCGCCGAAACCGATCGGCAGCGCGGTGTTGAGCGCGCGCATCTCCGCCGATGCGGCGAAACCGGTAACGGCGCGCGAGAAGTTAGAGGCGGCGAATAACCGCTTCGACGCGCCCGACGATAACGACATCGTCGGCATAGATTGGCTGCATCCGTGCGTTCTCCGGCTGCAAGCGCACGCGCCCCGCTTCGCGGAAGAAGCGTTTCACGGTGGCATCGCCCTCGAGCATCGCCACGACGATTTCACCGTTGCGCGCGTCGCTCTGCGGGCGCACCACGACCAGGTCTCCATCGAGGATCGCCGCGTCGACCATCGAGTCACCTTTCACGCGGAGCACGAACGCATCGGAGCCCTTCGGCAGAAAATCCGCGGCGACGAGGAATTCGCCCTCGCGTTCCTCTTGAGCGGCGATCGGCACCCCGGCGGCGACGCGGCCGAGGATCGGCAGCACCATCCCCTCGGGGATTCCCGAGCGCTCCGAGCGCATCGCCCGCGGCTTGGTCGCATCGCGGGTGAGAAGGCCTCGCTTCTCGAGGGTCTTAAGGTGGGCGTGGATGGTCGAGGAGGACGAAAGGCCGACGATTTCGCCGATTTCGCGCACCGAGGGTGGGTAGCCGTGTTCGGCCGCAAAGCGCTCGATCGCGGTGAGGATCTCCCGCTGTCGCTCGCTCGGGGGGCGTTCGCGCATGCCTGAATCCTTTCTCTCGCTCGCATTCGCCGACGAATGCCAAGCGTATGGCACAGTCGTTCGATAGAACGGTATCACAGAGTTCGATAAATCGCAAACATACGTTCGAGACTCTTGACACCCCGCGGAGCGGGCATGCTAGAATCTAGTGGACGAACAGCCGTTCGGCCCAAGATATGGAGGGTTATCCACAATGACTTCCCGCAAACGAATGAGCCTGATGCCCGCAGTCGCGCTCGCCGCGCTGAGCGCGCTCGTCGCCGTACCTACCCTCTCGATGGGCCGCCTCCACGCCGCACCGGTCACCCGGTTCGCGCACGTCACCGTTCACTCGGGCGACACCCTCTGGTCGATCGCCGCAGCTCACCTGGCGAGCGGAAGCATCCAGGAGCGGATCGATGAGATCGTCCGGGTCAACCATCTCCAGGGCACCGCGATCGTCCCCGGCGAGCACATCCGCGTCCCCGAGTAGCCGCTCACTGTCACCCCGAGTAGCCGCTCCCTGTCACCCCGAGTAGCCGCTCCCTGTCACCCCGAGTAGATGGCGAAGCCATCGTATCGAGGGGTGATTTTTTCGTAGCCGCTCTCGCCCACCCCGAGTAGCCGCTCCCTGTCACCCCGAGTAGATGGCGAAGCCATCGTATCGAGGGGGGGAGGTGGCGCGTTCGTTGCTGCGCCCTTTACAGCGCGCCTCCATTGCGTGATAGAGTGATGGAGGGAAACATATGACGGCACAGCCATTGGAACCGCGCGTCTCGCGCCTTGAGGGAGCCTTCGAACAGATCGTCGAGCGCCTCGGCGATACGAACGTACGCCTCGAGCGGCTTGAATACAAAGTCGATGCAAACTACCACGCACTGGATGCCAAGATGGAACAGCGCTTCGTCGGCATCGACCAGAAATTTTCCGCGATGGAACAGCGCTTCGTCGGCATCGACCAGAAATTTTCCGCGATGGAACAGCGTTTCGTCGGCATCGACCAGAAATTTTCCGCGATGGACCAAAAAATCGATTCGCGCTTCCATTTTCTCATCGGAACCTATCTCACGACGACGATCGCACTTGCGGGAATTTTCTTCGCCGCGCTCTTCCCGCTCTACCGGCACATCGCACAGTAGCGCCCCTCGATACGCCGCTGAACTTGTCCTGAGCGAGCGAAGCGAGTCGAAGGGGCGGCTACTCGGGGTGACAGCGAGCGCTGCAGCGAGATTACGCCAGCACGCTCACCCCGTGCTCGCCATGCTCTTCAAGAAATGCGAGCGACTCCATCATCCAACTGTCGAGCCCATCGTTGGAGTGGCGCAACACCTCGCGAGCGAGATGCGCGCGATCTTTGATCCAGCGCAGGTTACTGCGCGTGGTGAGGGGCGAGATTTCGCGACTGCATTCGTCACAACGTAAGCGGGGCATAGACCCGCGTACTTCCGAGCGAGGACGATGCCCTCCCGTTTCTCACGCGCCCATCGAAGCAGAAAAGAACGTGCCCCCACCGCTTTCGCGATGGAGGCACGTTCTTTGCGTTACCTTACGGTTCCGATCGAGCTCGTTAGAGCTTGAACTGAACCTCGAGGTAGGCCTGGAACGGGAGGCCGCCCGAGTACGGTGCGAACGCCTGGTTCATCGCCGCCGGGTAGCCCGCAGTTCCGTTTGCCGGATCTGCGCCGCTTGCACCGTAGAAGAATCCGGAACCCGGTTGATAGTTCGAGTAGGAGGGGTTCCCGATGTAGTTACCGTTCGAGGTGTATCCGCAGACGATGGATCCAGGCGCATAGGCCGAGCTCCACGGCGTCTTCGAACCACCGAAGCAACGGTTCACTACGTTCGCTAACGTCAGGGTCGCCGTCACGCGGCGGCTGATGTTATACGAACCTTGGAGGGTGAGGTTGAACTGCCACGGCTCGCGATACTGACCTTCGCCGTCGAAGGCACCCGTGGTCGGGTTGGGAATCGCGAGGATACCGTTTGCAGTGAACGGCGTTCCAACACAGGACTGGTAGTTCGGCAACTGCGCGTAGGCCGCGCCGACCGTAACGGTCGGAGCGAGCGCAGCTTGGTTGCTGCCGCACGTACGCGGATCGACGCCGATCGAATCGAGCGGCGAGCCGTACTTGGAGCCTTGAACCAACTGGAAGGCAGCCACGACGGTGGCCTTATTCTTCTTGTAGTTCAAGAAGCCGCCGATCTGAATCGGGCCGAACGCGGTCGTTAGATTATCCTGCGCGAGCGAGGGCGGCTCGTTCGCGTAGGTCGGATACCAACCCGCCGTGTTGAGCAGCGCCTGAGGAGCCGCGTTCCAATAGGGGTTGGTGATCGAGGTTGCCGCACAAGCATTGTCGGGGGCGTTCGTGCTGTTGAGACCGGTCTGAGATGCCGGGTTGTAGCACGGCGCGATGTTCGCCTGGGCCGTCGGGGTTAGCGACGAGCCGGCAGCGCCCGAGCAACGCGGATCCCCTGCATTCGCAGCGGTCGCGCAATACTTGGTGAGGTCGTTGAATGCGACGATCGACTGGTTGATGAACGAGATCGCGTTCTGTCCACCCGCGAGGTTCTGATACTGAATCCGCGCGTGGGTATACGTGAAGTTCAACTGACCGGAGAATCCGTCGCGTGACGGGTCGCCCTTTTGCAGCGCCAGTTCGATACCGGAGGTCTTCTGCGTTCCCGCATTGATACCGGAGATGAAGCCTGGGCTCAAGAGGATGTTCACGGTTTGCCCGATCGTGTAGCGATAGAAGGGCGTCAGCTTAAAGCTGAGGTCGGTTCCCTTAAAGTGCTTCTCGAGCGAGATATCGTAGTTCTCCGAGCGCTGCACGGGGTTGTCGTGCACGGTGCTCGTGAAGCCATACTGCCAGAAATGCGAGAAGTCGAATTTCGCGGCGCCGTAACCGGAGAGATTGCCATACTGTTCGAAGGCCGTCTCGGTCGGTTGCGTGTATTGGCCGGCGCTGAAGCGGATGATGGTATCCGGGTTGATCGTGTACGTGCCGGCGAAACGCGGTGAGAACACCGAGTGCGACAGCGACGGAACGCTCGTGCCCTGATAGAGCATGTTGCCGTTCAGGCCGTTGGGATGCAGGTACTGCTGGCCCGTGGCGTCGGTTAAGGCAACGCCGGGTGACGAATAGCACCCCGCCGCATTCGTATCGAGCGGGCTGTTATTCGGGAGCACCGCCGGGCCTGCGGCCGACGGCGGCGAGCTCGGCGAATTTTTGACCAGATACGGCGTCATCGACGTCGGATCGTAGCAATATGAGTTTGCCGCGGCGTTAAACCAGAATTGGTATTCCGGATTGTTGTAGTTGACGAGATTGTACTGGTACTTCTCGTAACGCACGCCGAGGTTGAAGTTCCATCTCCGGTTCGGCTGATAGTTATCGCTTAAGGAGATGTTCGTGAAGACCGGAGTGACGTTGTTCTGGGGACCGTAGCCGCCCGGACGCGTCACCTGCCAGGTCGCACCATTTGCCAATGCCGCGCCGGTCGCCGCAAACGGCGTCAGGCCCGGGGTGATTTGGCCGTAGGTGCCAGGGCTGACCGAGATCGATCCGAGCGTACCTTGCGTCGAACCGCTGAGGCACGAAGCAATCGCGCCGGTATTGTTGTAGCAGTTTCCTTTTGAATCGACGAGGTTGGTCGCGATGCCCGGAGCGGCGTACCATTCGTTGTTCATACGGCCGACCGTCGAGGTCACGTAATTGTACGTGAAGTTCAACAGGTTTTTATCGTTGAGCTGATTTGCATACTGCAGCATGCCGCCGCGGGTATGCGCGTTCAGTTCGTAATCCGGTGCTGCGCCGGCCAAGCCGAGCGCGCCGGGAACGAAATCGTACCCGGTCAGGAAACCGGTTCCAACCGGTGCAGTCATGAGCCAATCCGAATAGTAGGTGTAGCCCATTACGCGCAGGTAGGAGTTTTCGTTGATGTTCTTCTGGTACTGGAGCTTAATGATCGAGCCATCGTTCCAGATGCCGTCGCGCAGGTTGGTCGGCAAGCCGGCAAAGACCTGACGCTGGTTGCCCGAGCTCGGTTGGAAATAGTAACCGACGGTCGCGGCGCTCGCCGGCTGGCCGAAGGTTGCATTTACGAGATGGAGCCCGTCGTTATACGGCATAACGGATCCGCCGCTGATCGAACAACCCGAACCGATGACGCCTAATGCCTGGAAGAGGCCGGCGTAGGAGCACAGGTTATCGTAAGGGCCACCCTGACCCGTGTAGGTATACGGCCCGGCGGGGAATACGCCGAACCCCTGAAGGGCCGTATACGATTGCTGAGCGTAGCCGGTCGGGCCACCCCAGCCGTAGAAGGCCGAGTTCATGAAGTTCTGGCCGCCGGCATCGCTGATGCTGTTCACGTATTGCGAGTGATACGCAAAGGTGTTGTACAGCAATTGGATGTCGTCGCGACCGGCATTGAGCTTGTGCGGGATGGCGAAATGCAGGTTGACCACATTCTCGCGATCCATGTTAACGCCGGAAGTTCCGCCGAATGCCGTGTTATACGGAGCGTAGGTTTGGCAAGCCGGCGCGGTAGCGTCGGATCCAAAGAAGGCATTGACCCAGCTGGCAGCACCCGCCGGCGGAGCGCCGCTCGCGGTGCACGTCGACCAAGGGCCGTTGGTGAAGAAGCTCGTGTTAAAGCCTTCGACCGGGTTCACATACGGGGTGGATAGCCCCAACGAACCCGAACCATCGGTGGCGATATTGCCGCCGTCTTGGTTGTTGATGAACCGCAGCTCCTGGTTCGTACCGCCGAGCGCGACGTAGTACGAGAAGAGACGGTTGGGGGTCGCGCCGCCGACTTCAACGGCGAGCTTGTGGTAGAAGCCCGGTGCGCCGATACCGCCGATGAGCGTTCCGGTGCCGGGATAGGTCCCCGTCTTGATAACCTGGTTGATGTAACCACCCAGCGTTGCAGAACCTGCGTCAGCAGCCGAGCCGCCGGTGTAGATCTGCGTCTGCTGCGTGCCGAGGCTCGAGAGCGAGCTCGCGCTGTAGTTATCGAACGCGCGGTTGACCGGGACGCCGTCATATTCGTAACCGGTCTGGCCGTACGCCGCACCGCGAATATAGAAGACCTGGCCGAAACCGGAGTTACCGATAAACGAGTTGACGCCCGGCTGCGAGTAAATCGCAGAGTAGGCGCTGTCGAGGTTGTAGCCACCGCCCATACCCTGCACCGCCGTCTGCGTTGCAGTGTTGACCGCGTACACGCTCGCCGTCGTACCGGCTTTCACCAAGTTACCGGCCGCCGTCGATTTGACGGTGGCGATGGTCTTGAGCGCTTTGTGCATCACGACGCTGACCGAGAAACTCTGGTCGGCGAATACCGTGACGCCGGAGATCGACTCCGTATTATATCCCGCCTTCGAAACCGTCACGGTGAACGTGTCGGGTTGAAGACTGATAAACGAGAAATGACCGTGCGCGTCAGTCACCGCGGCAGACACCTCTGAAGGTGAACTTACCTTGACGACTGCACCGGCGATCGGTGCCCCCGCCTTATCGGTGACCGTGCCACTGAGTCCGCCCGTCGTTCCTGCCAGTGCCCATGTTCCCTGGAACAGGAAGGCGACGAGAAGCATCAATGCCATGGCGACGCGACGGAGGGTTCGTTGATGTTTCATCGATTATTTTCCCTCAATCGAGTTTAGTGAGCTGTGACAACACCGACCGGGCCGCCCCGCGTTGGGCAGCCAAGGAAGCGTCGTCCGTGCGCCTTTACTCCCTACTTTGGTCGGTTCCTTCAACATTTCTTAAGAATCGATCCGCCCTAAGTCGTTGCTGAGCGCCTCGTGAATTGCGCCCCAAAAAGGAGAGACCCCGGCGCACTGCCGGGGCCTCTCGGGGGTGATTCTCGGCAGCGCGGGAGCTGCCGGGTTGGGCTTAGGCTTTGAGCCGCTCGATCGTCTTTTTGAGCAGCGCCGGGATATCGGAGGGGCGATCGGCGACCGGGACGCCCGCTTGCTGGAACGCCGCGATCTTGCTCTCCGGGGTGCCGAAGTTGCCCGAGATAATCGCGCCGGCGTGGCCGAGCGATTTTCCGGGCGGTGCGTTGCGCCCGCCGATGAAGGCGACGATCGGCGTGCCGCGTAGGTGCTCGGCGACGAACGCGGCGGCATCCTCTTCGTCGGAGCCACCGATCTCGCCGCAGATGACGATCGCCTTCGTCTCCTCATCGTTCGCGAAAGCGCGGAGGCAATCGACGAAGGTGGTGCCGATAATCGGGTCGCCGCCGATGCCGACGCAGGTCGACTGCCCGAGCCCGGCGCGCGTGAGGCCGTCGACGACTTCGTAGGTCAACGTCCCGGAGCGCGAAATCAAGCCGACGTTCCCTTGTTTGAAAATGTGTCCGGGCATGATGCCGATGCTCGCCTTGCCAGGCGAGATGAGACCGGGGCAATTCGGCCCGATGATCTGCATGCCGGGGGTCGCCCCGACCACGCTCATCACGTCGTGCACGGGAACCCCTTCGGTGATGCAGACGGCGAACGTAATGCCCGCTTCGTAGGCCTCGAAGAGTGCGTCGCCGGCGAACGGCGGCGGAACGAAGATGCAGGTGTGCGTCGCGCCGGTCGCTTCGACCGCCTCGCGCACGGTGTTGAAGACCGGCAAGCCGTGCTCGCTCTTCTGGCCACCCTTGCCCGGCGTAACGCCGCCGACGATCTGCGTTCCGTACGCGAGCATGCGCCCGGTGTGATAGGAACCTTCGCCGCCGGTGATGCCTTGCACGATCACCTTGCTGTTTTTATCGAGATAGATACTCATCGTCGCTCCTTTACGCGCCCGCCGCAATGCGCACGGCCTGCGCCGCACCTTCGTCCATGGTCTCCACCGGCGTCATGCCGGCGTCGGCAAGAATCTTCCGGCCTTGCTCTTCGTTGGTGCCCGTCAGGCGAATCACCAACGGCACTTTGCGCGAGGTCGTCGTGCG
>JAJZVP010000065.1 GCA_021845615.1 bacterium
GGTGCCGTGACGGCGCCGCCCGCCGCGACGCTCCCCGGCGTCTTGATCGTCTGGAAGGTCGTCCCGTCGGCGAAACTGACGCTGACTTTCCAACGGGTCGCCGGCGTCCGGACGTTCCCGCTCGCGTCGGTGACGCTGCTCGGTAATCCGCTCGTGCCGCCGGTTACCCCGAGGGTCGTCGTCGACCCTGCGGTGAGCGCTCCTGCGAGCGTTACGGTATCGGCACCGATTTGAATCGTCGATCCCGCCGAGGCCGTGACGACGGCACCGGAGTTGGTATCGACCAGCGTCGCTGCGGTGCCCGCACCATTGACGGTGATTTGAATCGTGTCGTTGGCCTGGGTGGTTGGGCTGACCGCAACAGTGGCGATGTTGCCTACCGTGCCTGCCGTCACCGCGGTGGTCGCAGCCGTCGCACCTGCGGCGTCGGGGGTGTAGGTGATCGTCGCTTGGTGCGCGACCCCGAGCGAATCGTAGATCGTCGTCGAGATGGTGTACGGCGAGCCGTTCGTCGGTGCGCCCCCGACCGAGTAGTTGAGCGCCTGCGCCCACTGCGTCTGGTCGAGATTGCCGCCGAACGAGACGTCGAAGACCTTATCGGTCGACGTCGGGCCGGTTTTCACGCCGAAGCCGGTCCCCGTCGCCTGCTCCTGTTGGCCGAGCGGAATGGTGATCGCACCGGGGACGCCGGTCGCCGTGATCTGCCCCTGTGCGTTCGCCATATAGCCCTGCACCGCCAGGCCGCTGCCCGGATCGTAGAGCAGGCCGTTCTGGTTGAGCGAGAACGCGCCGCTGCGCGTGTAACTCGGCGTACCGGTTCCGTCCGCATTGGCGAGAACGAAAAAGCCGTTGCCGTTGATCGCGAGGTCGGTATTGACGCCGGTCGTTTCGAGCCCGCCCTGATTGAAGAGCGTGTCGATGGTGTTGACTTTGACGCCGAGCCCGATCTCTTGCGGATTGACGCCACCGTTGGTGGTCGTCGGGCCGCTCGCGTAGCCGATTTGGTTGTAGAACTGATCGGCGAACGTCATGCGCTGGCCCTTAAAGCCGTAGGTGCCGATGTTCGCGATGTTATTGCTCAGGAGATCGATCCAGCTCTGGTAAGCATTCAGACCGGATATCCCCGTATAGAGCGAGTCAAATCCCATGTTTATTGACCTCTCAGTTGGGAAGCCCCGTGACGCGTCATTCGATCGGCGTCACGGCCGAGGCTCCGCGCTGCGGTCCGCCCCGGATGAGTGATAACGTTGTTCATGCGATCACCGCCGCCGAGTCGATATTCGTGAAAAGATTGTCTTTTAACGAACTCCGATCGACCGCCGTGATCACGGTGCGATTGGTTACGCTGACCACCATCGCCACGTCGCGCAGGAGGAAGAGCGATTGCTTCGCCCCCTTTGCCGCAGCTTTGTCGGTCATCGCGTTGATTTTGGCAACATCTTCATTCGAAAGCGCGATGTTGCGCGATTGCAAACGCGCGGTCGCGTGCGCCGAAAAGCGCACGTCGCCGGAGCTTGCGGTACGGTCGAGGATCGAGCGAAAACTCTCGCCCGGGGGAATCTCGACCGGGCGCCCGACCGGGCGCGGTGCAGGCCCCGGAAGGATCGTGCCGGGTTGTTGAACCGAGGCGATCTCTTTGGGATCCATCGTTTAGCTTCCGATACCGACGATCTGTTGCGTCGAGAAAAGCAACGGATTGCCGTTGTTGTCGGTGAGCGGTTGCCCGTTGGTGCCGTTGAGGGTGAAGAACGGTTGTCCGTTCTGTACCGTAATCGACGCGACGGTTCCGGTCACGGTCGATGTACTGCCCGAGGTGCCGGCGGCTCCCGTATTTGCGGTGACCGTTTTGCCCAGCAATGCCGAGGCTTGCATCACCCCGAAATTCGAGGTGAAGGATTGGAACGAGCTGGCGAGGTTCGTCTGCGCCGAGAGCGCTTGGAACTGCGCGAGCTGCGTTACCGATGCGGTAGGATCCTGCGGTGCGGTTGGGTCTTGGTTCTGCAACTCCGCAGTGAGTAGTTGCAAGAACGTGTTCAGGCCGACGTCGGACGAGTTACTCGTCGGCGCCGCCGTTGATGGTTGTGCGATCAACGAGTTAATCGGTAACGTCGTTGAATTCACGGGTGTCGCCATTGTTATCTCCTTAGGCGAGATAGTTGTAGAGCGCATTTCCGTCGGCGGAGAGCATCCCCGCGTTCGAAGATACGAGTGCGTCGGTCGGCTGCGCCGCCGGTGCACCGATTTCGTGGATCGTGAATCGGCGGCCGAGGCCTGGGCCTTTGCCGTCGTTACCGCGATCCTGGTGTTTGCCGCCCGAAAGATCGACCGAGAATCCGGTTAATTTCAGACCGGAATCGGCGAGGCCGCGAGCGAGCTGTTGATGGTTTGCAAGCAACGCGGTGCGCGTGTCGGCGTTCTGAGCGACGACGTTTGCAGTGACGTTGGTACCGCTGACCGTGAGTCTGACCGCCACCTCTCCGAGGTGCTCGGGCACGAGCTTGATCTGCATCTGCGAACTGCCGTCGAGGGCGGTGCGCATATGCATCCCGGCGATCATTTGCTCGGCGAGCGCTTGCACGTCGAGCGGTTGCGGAGTCGGCGCGGCGACGCTCGGCGCGGCCGCGTTGGTTGCCCCGTGCAACGATGGGAGCGTAAACCCGAGCGCCGCGTTCGACGTCTGGTTTCCGAAGGAATTCGAATCGCGCCCGTTCGGCGAGCCGAAGCCCGAGGAGAGGTGCGAACCGCCCGAACCCGCGCCGCTCTCCGCCGCCGCCGTCAGCGCCGCCGTCAAGCGGAGCATCTGGTTGGAATCGAGTTGCCCTGGGTTCGATGCGCCGGTGAGACTCGCCGGTGCGAGGCTCGCCGAGGCGAGGGTTGCCGAGGTGAAGCTCGGTGGTGCGGAGGGTTCGCCAACGGCGGCTCGCGCCGCAGTCAGGGTCGCGTCGGCACCCGCTGCACGGGCGATCATACGCCCGAGCAGATCGAGGTTCTGCCCGGCATTCGAGGTGGATGGTACGCTTGGGGCGCTTGGGGCGCTTGCGGAGGGGTTGCGCTCCGGCGTCGGTCCCGCATGCGGGAGTACCGGCGGAGGAGGCGCTGCGAAATTCGCGAGCGTCGTCGGCGTCGTGAGTGCTGCACTCGTACTCGGCGCGGGCTCTGCCTTTGCCGGGTCGGGAGCGGGGAGAACGGCGGAGTCCGTCGTTTGCACGGCGGTCTTCGCGTTTGCGACGATCGTGGGAGACGAGAGCAACGACGAAACAGCCGCTTCGATCGCGAGCGTACGCGCGTTCGGCGGTGTGGTCGTCGTTGGGGCCGGGGGTTCTTTCGCCGATTTGGCGTCCAAGAGCGTACCCGAGATCTCGTTCTGCTGCCCCTCGATGGTCGTTTGCCCTCGCGCTAATCCGTTGACGATGCCGGTGAAGCGTTGCACGAGGGTCGCAGCTTCTTGCTGCGCCGATCTCGGTGGTGCCGTACCGGGTGGAGAGAGCGCGTTGGCAAAGGCAGTCGCGAACTTCTTCGCTACTGCATCTCTCGTCGCAGGCGAGGCTTTCGCAGCCGTTGCGGCTGCTTGCCCGATCTGCATCGAGAGCGTATTGATGAATTCGGCAGGGGATACACCGCTTGCAAAAAGCGATGTGAGCGCACCCGTGGGGTCATTCGGTGCCGAAGCTTTTGCCGCTTTCAGCCGAGCCTCCAACGCCGCCGAGAAGGAACCACCGAATATATCGGTGCCGACGCGAAGCGGTGAAAGATCGAGCGATGAAAGCAGTGCTTGGAGACTGATTGCACCTGTGGATGCGGCTCTGCCGCTGCCGAGGAGTGGAGTTGTTATTTTCTGTCACCTCCTTCCGAGTAGACTCCATTTCGGGTTATCGGCCGACGGGCAACGGCTCCTTAACGGCCTCGCGCAGCGCCGCGAGGCGGCGGGTAAAGCCGGCGAACTCCTCGGGCGCGAGCGCCTGCTCGGCGTCGGAGAGCGCTCGATCGGGCTGCGGATGGACCTCGAGAATCGCCCCGTCGAGCCCGGCGGCGGCCGCCGCGAGCGCCATCGGCACGACCAGGGAGCGGCGCCCGGTCGCGTGGCTTGGATCGACGATGACCGGGAGGTGGGTCAATTCGCGCAAACGGAGCGCGCCCGCGAGATCGAAAAGGTTCCGCGTGTGCCGGTCGAAGCCGCGCAGCCCACGCTCGCAGAGCACGACCCGTGCGTTCCCTTCCATCAAGATATACTCGGCCGCGGCGAGCAACTCGTCGAGCGTCGCCGCGGGGCCGCGCTTCAGCAAGATCGGCTTCCCGCTCCGCGCCGCGGCACGTAGCAGCGCGACGTTCTGCATGTTCCGCGCCCCGATCTGCAGCATCGCGACGCGCGCGGCGGTGAAGGGCACGTCCTCGACCGCGAGCACTTCGACGACGGTCGGGAGGGCGTGGCGAGCCGCAGCCCGTTCGATGAGGAGCACCCCCTCGTCGCCGAGCCCTTGGAAGCTGTACGGCGAGGTGCGCGGTTTGTAGGCACCCCCGCGAAGCATCGCCGCGCCGCCCGCCGCAAGCAGCATGGCGGAGCGCTCGATCTGCTCCTCGCTCTCCACCGCGCACGGCCCGCCGATCGCGACGAAGCCGCCGTCGCCGAAGCGCACCCCGCCGACCTCGACGACGCTGCGTTGCCCATTGAATGCTGCGAGAGGATACACGACTTCTTCTCCTTGGCGCTCCGGCGCCGCGACTCGATACAAACAAAAAAACCGTCCGGTGCTACGGACGGTCTCTACGAACGATCCCTTTCGGGAGCGACGACGACCTACCTCACCGGCGAATGCGCTCCGGAGAGTTGCCACCACCACGCGAACGTGCGATGCGTCATCATGTGCTGCGTATGCTACAGGGCCGCAGCCGGGTTGTCAACGGCAAGGCGAGCGTGCGTAGCCAGCCCCCTATTGCTTCGTAAACCCGGCGAGCGCGCCGTTCCTATCGAGCGTAAAGCGCAGGTCCAGGTGTCCGTTGGCGAAGGACGCGAGATAATCGTAGGCACGATATCCGTCGATGACTGCGCGGTCGCGGAACGTCAGACGGCGGAGCGCGCCGAGGCGAGTGAAGACCTGCGCGTCGATCTGCGCGATCGCGGTCGGCGTCAAGGCGCCGGCCATCTGCGGGGTGAGATGCGCATCGCTCTGCTTTCCGGCGAGTAATCCGCGCAGGAACGCCGCAAAGCGACGTGTGAGCGCGGGGTTCGGGTCGGGAATCGCCTTTTCCGACGCATCGTGTGCGGCGACGACGAGCGCGGCAAACTGTTTGGGATAATAATGCTCGAAGACGAGGTTATCGGGTCCCGAGGTTGCGAAATCGAAGGCATTGCCAAGCGCTACGACGGCGAAGCCGTCGCTCGGGATCATCTCGTTATCGCCCTCGAACCCGGGGAGCCCGCCGTGGTGGCCGACCAGCGTGCGATTGCCGAACGCGAAGGTCATCACGCCGTATCCGTACCGTGCATTTCCAAACCCGCTTGCCGGGCGCGCGACCTTCGCCATCTCCGCGAAGGTCGCGGGTGCGAGCAGCCTTCCGTCCATCAACGCGCGATCGAAGCGCGCGAGATCGCCGACGGTGGAGAGGATATCGCCGCATGCGTAATACCAACTCGGATCTCCCGGGTTCGCGACGGTCGCGCCCTCGCGCGTTTTGTAGCCCAACGCGAGCGAGCGCCCCGCGGGCGCGCTGCCGACGAAGGTTGCGTGCATGTTCGCCGGGATAAAAATCGCGCGGCGTTCGTAGGCGGCAAGCGACTCTCCGGAGAGCTTGGCGACGATGAGTCCGAGCGCGACGTAATTCGTATTGCTGTATTCAAAATGCGTTCCCGGCACGAAATCGAGCGGTCTCGCCGCCATCGCCGCGAGAATCGCCTGCGGCGTCGTCGGTTGCGCGACGCGCCCCTGCGCGAGCGCAGCATCGAGGTAGTTCGGAATGCCGCTCCGATGCATCAGCAACTCGGCGATCGAAATATTTTTCCAGGCGACGAACTGCGGAAGGTAGCGCGTTACCGATGCGTGCAGGTCGATCTTCCCCGCTTGCACGAGTTGCATGACCGCAGTCGCGGTAAACGTTTTCGTAATCGAGCCGATGTGGAAGATCGTCTGCGGCGTCACCGGAAGCGATCGCGCGAGATCGGCCTCGCCTGCGGCGAAGCGCTCGACGATCTTTCCGTTCTGCAGAACCGCAACGGCGAAGCCGGGCGCGTGAGCGCGCGGTTGGAGCTGCCGCAACGAGGGCGCGAGCGGCACGAGTGCTGCCGCGACAAGCGCCGCTGCAAGGCGATGCACGTTAGAGGCCGTTCGGGAAAAAGAGCCCCGCGATCTTCCCCTTCGTATCGATCGCGACCCGCATGATCACCGAATGCCCGGCGCTAAAGCGCAGGAGATAATCGGTAACACGATAGCTCGGCGTGGTGTGGTCGGCGGCATCGAGAATCGCCGTTGGGTTCCCCAACGTTTCAAGCTTCTTCGCCAGGCCCGATAGGACGGTCGGCTTCAGCAACTCATTCATACGAGCGTCGAAAAGAGTGCTCTCGATCTTCCCCGCCTGCAAATTCGTAAAGAGCGAACGCGCGAAGGCGAGCCGCTTCGGCGAGAGGGCGGTCGGGGCCGGCGTCGGCATCGCGGTAGCAACGGGAGCGGGGCTCGCTGCGAAGGCTCCCGCCGGAAAAAGAACGAGCGCGGCGATAATGGCGAACGACTGATTGCGAGGTTTCATACTCGAGCCCTTCCCCCTTGCCGTCAGGTTCTTCCTGCCGCCGAGGTTCTCTACCCGATCCACTGCCCTAGTGGAAATTCTTCGGGAAAAAGAGCCCACCGATTTTCCCGTCCGGATCGAATGAAAACCGAATTGTTAACGTGCGAGCGCCGGCGAATTCGAACCTATAATCGACGAGCCTGTAGGTCGGAGTGATCTGCTCGAACGCCGACGTAATGACGGAGGGCTTACCGTACGATGCAAGACTCGCCTTTATTGAAGCGAGCGAAGTAGGGTCGAGCAATTCATTCATTCGAGCATCGAAAAGTGTCGTGTCAATTTTCCCCGCCCGTAACTCCGAGTAGACGCGCCGTACGAGTCGTATCTGCTCCGGCTCGAGAGTCGCCGGTTGCGATGACGGCAATGGTCGCGGAGAGATCGAAAGGAGAGGGGATGGAGCGCCCTGCGGCTGGGAATATCCAAGCGCCGACGTTCCAACCCAAAAAGCGAGGAAACACCCAACAAACGCGTAGCGACGTTTCGTACAACCAAGCATCCTCTGCCCTTCGCTTCGTCGCTCGCGCTCCCCCTGCTCGCTCGCGCGGGCGAAGCAACGCCGCCTCTCGAAGCACGCGCGGTGGATCGAGCATTTCAAGAAGCCTGCACGATGGAAGCCGCCGGCGAACGCGCCGCCGCCCGCGATGCATACGTTGCGATCCTCGCCGCCGACCCGACGCATCTCGGCGCCCTGACGAACCTCGGTACGTTGCTCACCTATAGCGGTTTCAAGCGAGCGGGGCGACTCGCGTACGCACAAGCGGTCGCGTCGCATCCGCAGGATCGACGCGCCCGCACGAATCTCGCCGCCGCGCTGCTCGACGAAGGCGACGCCGCCGCGGCGCTCGAGCAGTACGAGGCCGCGCTCGCCATCGATGCGCGCTCGATCGACGCGCACCAGGGGCTCGCACTCCTCCACGCGCGCAACGGGGCCTGGAAGCGCGCGCGCACGCACGCGCGCATCGGGTTCGGAGCGCAGCCGATCCGGCGTGCCCCCGCGCGCGGAGGCGCGCCGCGAACGCCGCTGCTCCTGCTGCTCTCCGCGCTCGGCGGCAACGTCGATACCGAACGCATCGTCGACGCCGAGCGCTACGCGTGCGACGTCCTCGTTGCCGAGTTTTACGAACCCCACATGCAGATCGGCGCGTATCCCGCGATCTTCAACGCGATCGGCGATGCCGAGCGCTGCGGCGAGGCGCTCGCGGGCGCCCGACGTTTTCTCGAAACACGTCGAGAACGGGTTTTCAACAGCCCCGACGCGGTCGGCGCGAGTTCGCGCGCGCGCAACGCCGCCCGCATGGCGACGATCCCAGGGCTGCGCGCGCCGCGCACGGTGGAGATGAGCCGAGAGATCGTTGCGACGGCATCCTTCGATTTTCCGATTCTCCTACGATCGCTGGGATTTCACACCGGCGAGCACTTCGAACGGGTCGAGCGCCGCGACGATCTCCCCGCGGCGCTCGACGCGCTGCCCGGCGACCCGCTCCTCGCCATCGAATATCTCGACACGCGCTCGGCCGACGGATTCTTTCGCAAGTACCGCGTGCTCATCGTCGGCGACCGGCTCTACCCGATCCATCTCGCACGCTCGCAGCAGTGGAAAGTTCACTACTTTTCGGGGGAAGGAACGGAAGATCGCGAGGAACTCGCCTTTCTCGCCGACATGCATGCAGCGCTCGGCGAACGCGCCGTCGCGCTCCTCGAGCGGATCCGTCGTACGCTCGGGCTCGATTACGGCGGGATCGATTTCACGATCGATGCCGAAGGCGGCGTCGTGCTCTTCGAAGCGAATGCAACGATGAATCTCTTCGCTCCGCCCGCCAATGCCGCACCGGAGCGGCGGCGCGCGTTCGAAGCGGTGCGCGCGGCGGTCAGCGCGCTCCTCGCCGCGTCGGGCGACCGCACGCCATAGCGACCTCGGCGAGTCGCGGCGGTTGCGGCCGAGCTCCCCACGTGACCCGAAGGTAGGCAACGACGTCGGCGATCTCCCGGTCGCTCAACACCTCGCACCACCCCGGCATCGCCGCACCGCGCGCGCGGCGCCCTCGCGCGACGGCAACGAGCGCCGCGCGCGTATCGAGTGCGGCGCCGATACGCAAGCCCGGGGCGACGCCCGCGACTCCTTCGCCGCGCGCGCCGTGACAGGTCGAACATTGCTGACGATAGATCGCGCCGCCGTCGTATGCCGATACGAGCCCGCCGGTATCGGGAGCGTTCGACGGCGCGCGTCGCGCGCAGCCGGACGAGAGAATGGCGAGCGCGAGCGCCGCGGCGATAGCGCGCGGGGGGCTAGACACGTTCGGCGGTCGCGGGTTGAACGAATTGCACGTCGTGGCGCCGGCGCAAGAGTCTCTCGATCGCGGTGAGATCGTTCGCCCGCGGACGCATGAGCAGCACCACGATGCCGCGACGTCGCGCGAGCGCGGTCGCCTGTTCGAGCATGTAGGTGATGTACGGCACCGAATCGCGATCGTCGATGCGTACGTCGCGACGGATCGTGCGAATCTCCGCACGCGCGAACGCTCTGGGATCGCTCGCGCCGCGCTCGTCGAAGAGAACGAAGGTGCTTCCCGCGAGCGTCGCGATCGCGCGGTCGGGATGTCGCGTCGCGAAGCCGAGAAAACCGCCGAATGCGCGTCGCCAGCGTTTGAGTTCTGAAGCGTTCGGAGCGCGATCGACCTGAATGAAGAGCTCCTCTCCGCGCGCGTGCGCGAAGGCGGCCACGCGGCGCGCGTCGCGCGCGCGCGGATCGAGAATGACGCCGATCGGAAAGGGAGCGTCGAGCACCGCGCGTTCGCCGGCGAGCGACGCACCGCAGAGACCGACCATCGCGACCAAGCGCGCCGGCCCCGGAATGAATCCGCGGCGTGGCGTTCGTCCCGCAATCACGGGATCGTTGCTAAAGAGATCGCGACGCGCCGGACCCGAGGGAGCGAGGCGTGGCAGCGCCGTCGGTTGCGGAATCGGCGGGGGTTTCGGGGGATGCAACGCGCCGTATGCGAAGGCCCAGAACGCGAAGGCCGCAAGGAGCATCCAAAAAATCGATCGTGCGTTCACGCGCGTTCCTCGGCAGGGCGCCGCGTTGCGATCTCCTGAATCAGCGAAATCAACAACACGTTGGCGACGAGCGAACTACCACCGTAAGAAATAAACGGAAGCGTAATTCCGGTTAAGGGAACCAGCCCCGCAACGCCGGCGACGATAATCGCGACTTGAAAGCCCAGCGTCGCGGCTAACCCTACCGCGAGTAAACTTGCAAATGCGTCGGGCTGCTCGCGTGCGACGCTCACCGCGCGCCGCACCACGGCGAGATAGAGTGCGAGAATCGCGACGATCCCCAACCACCCGAACTCTTCGGCGATCGCGGCAACGATGTAATCCGTACTGACGTCGGGGATGAACCCGGGGTGCCCGAGCCCCAGTCCGGTTCCCAGCAGTCCGCCGGCGGCGATGGAGAAATAACTCTGCGCCGCCTGATATCCAGCGCCGTACGGGTCGGCGAAGGGGTGCAGCCAGACCGCGATGCGTTCGTGCACGTACGGGAAATGCATGGCCGCCCAAAAGGCGACCAACGCGAAGATCGCCGCGGCCCCGAGCGCGAGATCGGTACGCCGCGTCGCCGCGTAGAGCGTCGTCAGCAACGTGCAGAGCAGCAACGCGCCCATCCCGAGATCGCGTTGCACGACGAGGAGACCGATCGAGGCACCCCAGCCTAAGAAGAGCGGGCCGAGATATTTCGCATTCGCTCGCAACGACCACCAACGCGCCTTCGCAATGGCGTCGCCCATCTCGGCGAGGTACGCCGCCAGAAAGAACACCAGAAGCAGCTTGATGATTTCGACGGGTTCTACGTGGAGCGACCCGATGCGAATCCACAATTTTGCGCCGTTGACTCGTTCGCCGAAGATCGCCGTTGCGGCAACGAGTCCCAGCGAGAGCACGATCCATGTATACTTCACCGTAGCGATCCGCCGAAAACGGGCGAGATAGGGCTGGAGCAAAGTTGCGATACCGAAGGCGATACAGATCCATATCAATTGCTTGCGCGCGAGCGCCGGAGAGAGACGAGCGAGCAGCACTTCGCCGAAGAGCACGAGCACGATCGTCGCGCATGGGAAGAACCAATCGCGTCGGCTGCCGCGAGCGTGGCGAAGCGCCCAAACCGTTGCGAGCAACGCGGCGAGCGCGACGAGCCAGGGCGAACCGGTCAACACGCTCATTCGCCGATCTCCACGATCTCCAGCCGCGTCGCTCCGCAATCGATTTCGTCGCCGACGCGCAGTTCGATCGCCCCTTCGAAGGTCTCGCCGTTGAGGAAGGTGCCGTTCGCACTGCGAAGGTCGCGCAAATAGAGCACCCCTTCCTCGGCCTCGAGGCGAGCGTGGCGGCGGCTGACGTCGCCGTCTTGGAGTTGCACGTGACAGGAGCCGGCGCGCCCGACGAGCGCGGGCGTCAACACGCGCAGTTCGCGCCGCTGCGTGCCTTCGTAAACGTACATTCGCACCGCTATCGGAGTGAGGTCGCCGATCGGCTCGCGAGCGTCGGCGCGACGCAAGAAACCGATGGCGGCAACCGCGCCGAGCGCCGCCGTAATGCCGAGCGTGTCGAGACGCACCCATGCGGCGTGGAGTTCAGTCACGTATCTCCACGCGCATCCGCGTGTTGCCGACCGTAATTTCGTCGCCGTCGCAGAGAACGCGGCGTTCGACGCGTTCGTCGTTGATGTAGGTGCCGTTCGTCGACTCGCAATCGACGATCGTCGCCTCACCGTCGCGAATATCGATGCGCGCGTGCACTCGCGAGATGCCCGGATCGAGCAGGAAGATATCCGAGGATTCGCTGCGGCCGATGACGGTGCTCTCCTCCAATGCAAAAATACCGTAGGCCGGCGTTCCCTGCACCATGTGCAAGAAGAAGCGGTGGG
>JAJZVP010000066.1 GCA_021845615.1 bacterium
GGTTTTGAGCAAGCGCCCCCGCGTCAACGGCATAATGCGACGACGCTTCCCCTTAACACTGGATGATTCCCACTGCGAGGCCGCCGAGCGACGTTTCCTTGTATTTGCTCTGCATGTCGATCCCGGTGCGATACATCACGTCGATAACCGAATCGAGCGAGACGCGGTGATCCCCCTCCTCGGCCATCGCCATTCGCGCCGCATGAATCGCCCGCACCGCGCCGACGGCGTTGCGTTCGATGCACGGGATCTGCACGAGCCCACCGATGGGATCGCAGGTCATGCCGAGGCTATGCTCCATGCCGATCTCGGCGGCGTGCTCGATTTCATCGTTGCTGCCGTTACTCGCGGCGACCAAGCCGCCTGCGGCCATCGAACAGGCGACGCCGACCTCACCCTGGCAGCCAACCTCCGCGCCGGAGATCGACGCATTCATTTTGTAGAGCGCGCCGATCGCACTCGCGGTAAGCAAGAATCGCGCCTTCCCCTCGCGCGAGCTGCCTTCGATATGCCGCTCGTAGTATTCCAGTACCGCCGGAATGACGCCGGCGGCGCCGTTGGTCGGTGCGGTAACGACGCGGCCGCCGGCGGCATTCTCTTCGTTGACGGCCATCGCCGCCGCATCGACTTCATCGACGGCATCGAGCGTTCCGCGTTCGCGTTTTGCGAGCAACCGTTCGTGAATGCGTTTCGCTCGGCGACGCACGTTGAGCCCGCCGGGGAGAATGCCCTCGGTACGCAAGCCGCGTTCGACGCTCGCATGCATGACCGAAAGGATGCGGTCGATGTAGCGATCGACGTCCTCGGATGGGCGCATCGCAGATTCGTTCGCGCGCACGATCTCCCAGATTGCCGCCCCGCGCTCGCGGGCGATCGCGAGTAATTCGGCCGCCGACGAGAACGGGAAGGGGACGCTCGGGAGCGCGGCATC
This sequence comes from bacterium, assembly GCA_021845615.1. Lineage (GTDB taxonomy): Bacteria > Vulcanimicrobiota > Vulcanimicrobiia > Vulcanimicrobiales > Vulcanimicrobiaceae > JABEUX01. Next base: position 932 of record JAJZVP010000066.1, read on the forward strand.
GCCCGGCGCGGCGCTCTCTTCCGCGCACTCGACGAAACCGCCGCCGATGGAGAAATACGTGCGTGCGAGCAACGCGGAGCCATTCGCATCGAACGCCCTAAAACGCATGCCGTTGGAGTGGCGTTCGAGGAGTTCGTCCATGCGCCACGCGATATCGCGAGCATCCTCGAACGCGATCGGTTGCGTTCCGTCGACGAGGAGGCGCCGCTCCGCGCGAATCTCATCGACGCGCCGTTGAGCGAACTCGGGATCGATCTCGTCGGGGCGATGCCCTTCCAGCCCGAGCAGCAGCGCTCGATCGGTCGCATGCCCGCGCCCGGTGAGCGCGAGCGAGCCGTAAAGATCGACGAGAATGCGCTCCGTTCGACCGAGCCCTCCCGACGCGCGCAGCGCCGCCGCGAAGCGCGCCGCCGCGCGCATCGGGCCAACCGTGTGCGAGCTCGAGGGGCCCAAACCGACTTTGAAGATATCGAAGAGCGAGATATACATTTTTATTTATGGTACCGCTCGATTCGAGCAAATGCCTGGTACCAAAGACGCCCCTTTACGGCGGCGATTGAAAGACGACGATGGCGTCGACGACGCCGTTATGGTCGAGAAGCGGAACTACGGCGGCGTCGCATTCCGACCGTTGCTCGGCGGCAGTAGAGCGCGCGCGCTCGACGTGCTCCTGCGCTGCGAGCGACGGAGCCCGCTCGGCAGCGCGATTCCGAAAGATGGAGTTCGCTTCTTGCGCCTCGACGGCGAAAATTTCGACGGGGATGGGCAGCACGTCGATCGCCCGCGTAACGAGCCCTCGATCCCGAGTGGTGCGCCGCCGATCCGTGATATCGCGCGCGACTGCGAGCCAGTGTTCGTTCAATTCGCTCGCGCGAATGGGATGGACGCCGAGCTCTACCCAGAACGAACTCCCATCGCGGCGTCGCAGACGAACCTCCTTTTCGACCGACTGAGAGGTTTCGAGCAATTCGTCGATCGTCGCGAGCACGCGGGGATCGTTATCGCGAGCGATCAGGCGCCCACCCGAGATGCCGACCAGCTCGTCGGCTTCGTATCCGAGAACGCTCCGCAACGCGCCGTTGGCATAGATCAGGCGCGGCCCGCCCTGCGAGGGCGCGCGCGCATCGAAGAGCGCGACGTAGTCGGCGGATTCCTCGATGGCACGGTAGAGCACGTCGCGCTCGGCGACGGCTCGACGACGCTCCGAGATATCGCGCAGCACGGCGACGTAATGGGTGACGCCGTCGCCGGAGTAGCGTAACGGCGACCAGCGAATCTCCATCCAACAGGAACGCCCCTTCGCCCCCAGCTCCACCTCGAAACGCACCGATGCCCCCGCCCGCACCTTCGGAAAGAGCGCCTCGTAGAGCGCGCGATTATGCGGCTGGATCTGGAAAAATGGATTGCTTGGTTGGGAGAGCTCTTCAAGCGAGTAGCCGCTCAACCGTTGGACCGCTTCGTTGGCGTACACGATGCGCACCGGAACCGCCGGATTCTCGGTAAATTCCATAATCGCGATCCCGTCGTTTGCCTGATCGATTGCGAACTCAAGCAAGGCCGCCCGTTCGGGCGAATCGCGACGATCCTCAGGCAGCAAGCGACTCGTCATCTTCTCTCGTCCTATCGGTCGCGCGCGTCCGGTAATTCAATGGCGAAGCCAGTGGTGAAGGAGCGATCGTCGGCGCGGCGCGAGGGATCCGCTATATGGCGGGAGGGTGTAGGAATCGAACCTACCAGCCGGCGTGAACCGGCCTCAGCGGTTTTGAAGACCGTGCGAGCCACCAGACCCGTACTCTCCCACGTGCGCTCGTGCACGGCTTCGCTGTTCGGTCCCCCAAGCCCGCCCCGCGCGCGGTCGGTCGCGGCCGCCGCAGTGCGCGCTCCGATTTACTCGTCGACGCGAATCCCTTCGACATCGAGAACGATCTCGACACGACGCCCGACGACGACTCCGCCGTTCGCGAGTGCACCGTTCCAGCCGACGCCGAAATCGTAGCGGTCGATGCTCGTGGTGCCGGTAAAACCGGCGCGTTCCTTCGGGCCTTTATCGACGCCGTCTTCCCACCACGGCGTCTGCCAGGTTCCCAAATACCGAACGGCGAGAAGTACCGGGCGCGTCACGTCGCGGATGGCCAGGTTCCCGGTGACTTCATAATCGCTCGGGCCGATTTTCGCAACCGCCGTCGATGTAAATCGAATGCTCGGGTACGCCTCGCAGTGCAAAAAATCCGCGCTGCGTAAATGGTCGTCGCGCGTCGGCTCGCCGGTCCAGCAGGCTCGCGCGTCGATCCTCGCCGCGACCGAGAGTTTCTCCGGGCACTGCGGATCGAAATCGATCTCGCCTTCGACGTTTTTGAACGAGCCGCGTACCCAGGTCACCATCATATGCCGGGCGCGGAACTCCGCCGCGCTGTGTCCGGGTTCGAATCTCCACTTCATACCTTCTCCTTTTATCGCATTATCGCACGACGTATGGTCGAAGCCTTTTATTGCAGTCCGCGCCCGGCGACGCGGCCGAGCACCCGTTCGAAAACGCCGGGTTCCAACCGTTCGAGGCGCACGACGAAATTGCGGTCGTCGTCGACGCGGAGGTGCCCGGCGAGTTGCAATTTTCCTAGCTCGAGCGTACAGGTTTCGCGCGACGTGCCGATGAGCTGAGCGAGCTCTTGGTGCGAGAGCCGCACGGCGATGCGCACTTCTCCGTTTCCGAGCGCTTCGCCATGCTCGCGTGCGAGATGGCGCAGTGCGTGTTGCAAACGAGCGCGCACCGAGCCGTAGGCCAAGCCGGCGATTCGCGTTTCGATCTCCCGGCGTCGTCGCGCCATCTCACCGGCGACCATCATGGTGAGTGCGGGGCGGTGCCCCATCAGGCGCGTAAAATCGTCGACCGAGGCGGCACAAATATGCGTCGCATCGAGCGCTTCGGCAAACGTCTGCCGTCGGCTCTCATCGAAAAGCGCGAGCTCGCCGAAGACATCGCCGGGACCGAGGATCGCCAGCGTCAGCTCCTTTCCATCCTCGGTGGAGCGGAAGAGCCGCACGTGCCCGCTTTTGAGGAGATAGATTGCATCACCGAGGTCGCCTTCTGAGAAGACGATCTCTTTCGCGCCGTAATCGCGCTCGTGAAAGAGGTGCGCGAAACGCTCGATCTCATCGCGCGGAACGCCGTGAAAGAGCCGATTGCGTTCGATGTACCAGACCTTGTTGGCCACGGGCAACTCTTTCCCGAGGAGCGAGGAAAAGACCCGGCGCAGCCGCTCCTCGCTCGGCGTTCCGGTGATGCGCCGACCGTCGGAGAGCACGAGGGTCGGCGTCGCGACGAGGGAAACGCCGTCCTCGTGCGCACGCTCCTTCGCGCGCACCGCGACGTCGAGTTCGGGATACTCCCGGAGCACCCGTCGGACGCGTTCGACGGCGAGATCGGAGAACGGACAGGCCGTGCCCACGTAGAGCACGACCCGTTCGTGAGCGAGCATCGCCACGCGTGAACTCAGCGGAGATTCACGTGCAGGACCGCCGGCGCGGCGTTCATCGTGGGCATGTGATCGTCATTCGCTAGCAAGACGAGAATCGTCGCCGGGCCGCCGTGCCAGCTGGAGAGATCGATCGGAATGCGCGTCGTACAGGGCATCCCCACCATTCCCGGCATCGACATGCCGAGCATCGAGGTCAACGCACTCTGCGACATGCCGCTCTGCTTCATCATCATCGCACCGGCCTTCATGCCCATCGGGGTTTTCATCATCGCCAGCAACGGCGTCGACGGTACGGCGCTCGTTTCGCCGCTCTGTTGCACCATGACGTGCACGTGTCCCCACCCGGCGATATCGCGTTTCCCTTCGAGGCCGCAGGAAAGGTGAAAATCGTGGACGCCGAGCACGAGCGTGAAGCGTTTGCCAACACTCGCGCCGTTGCGCGGCGAGAGAATGGCGACCGAGGGGCGGCCGGAGCGGCTCGGAGATGGAAGCGGCTTCGTGCCGACGGGTTCGTAGGTAAACGTGACGCTCGTCGGCATACTCGCCAACGCGTGCGCGTCGGTCGCGAGCGCGACGGTGATCGTGTGCCGCCCCGGTGCGAGTCCGCGCCCCGATACGGCGACCGAGGGCGAGCAGAATGGCCCGACGAGATGGGCCATATCCATGCCGTCGATCATCACATGGTAGTGCCCCTCTCCCATCGGCGCATTGGTTTTGCCGATGTTCGTACATTCGAGGCGATAGTTGCGAACGGCGACGCGGAGCGGAATCGACGATCCGCGCACGGTCGCACCTGCGGCCGGTGAAAGTATCGCAATCGATGGTGCGGCCATCATCGAAGCGAGTGCGGGAAGCCCCGCCAGCAGCACTGCGGCAGCCGATGCGGCCGCGACGAGTCGGGATGTTTTCATGAGTCTGTTCTCCGAGTTTGGGAAAGGAGGGAATGCAGAATGCCCTCCGACCCTACCAGGACGCGCGCGTGCGCGCGGTGAGCCTGCTTACAACTCGCCGAGAACGGCGCCGAGAATATCGCCGACGACGCGGTGGCACTCGAGCGGATGGCGGAGCGGAACTCCGCGGTGCACCGTATAGACGTTGCGGCGCCCGTCACGACCGCGCGAGATCACGCCGGCGGCTTCGAGATCAACGAGAATCTGCGCGACGGCGCGCTCGGTCACCCCAACCTGTTCGGCGAGGTCGCGGAGCCGCAGTTCGGGGTTCTGGGCGAGAGCAACCGTAACGTGCGCGTGGTTGCTTAAAAAGGTCCACCGAGAACGAGCCTCCATTTTTTTCTCCTCCGCTGCCGCAGTAGATATTGACCGCCGCCGGGTTACCTGTTATACCATACATGAACAGTATTTCATGCATTTGAGTTCACAAAGGAGTCCGCCCTGTGATTGCAGCCGATACCCTTCCCGAAGCCGCCGTCTCCGTCCCGGTCGCCATCGCCCACGGCGATGGAATCGGCCCCGAGATTATGGATGCCACCCTCGCGATCCTCAACGCGGCCGGGGCGAAGATCGAGCCGCGCCCGATCGAGATCGGCGAGCGCGTCTATCGTTCGGGCCTGTCGAGCGGTATCGGCGACGAGGCCCTCGAGACGCTCGGATCGACGCGGCTGCTGCTCAAGGCGCCGATCACCACGCCGCAAGGCGGCGGGTATAAGAGCCTCAACGTCACGATCCGCAAAATGTTCGGGCTCTACGCCAACGTCCGCCCGGCACGCGCGATGGCACCCTTCGTGCCGACGCTCCATCCCGAGATGGATCTCGTCGTGATTCGCGAGAACGAAGAGGACGTCTACGGTGGGATCGAGCACCGGCAGACCGACGACGTGACGCAGTGTCTCAAACTGATCACGCGCAGCGGCACGGAACGAATCGTTCGCTACGCATTCGAATACGCTCGCGCCCACCAGCGCAAGCGCGTCACCTGCTTTACCAAAGACAACATTATGAAGGTGACCGACGGACTCTTCCACCGAGTCTTCACCGAAATCGCCGCCGAGTATCCCGATATCGAAAACGAACATTTCATCGTCGATATCGGTGCCGCTCGTCTCGCGACCAACCCGGAGCGCTTCGACGTCATCGTCCTACCGAATCTCTACGGCGATATTCTCTCCGACGTCGCCGCCGAACTCTGCGGATCGGTCGGCATGGCCGGGTCGGCGAACGTCGGCGACGATATCGCGATGTTCGAGGCGATTCACGGTTCGGCGCCCGATATTGCGGGGCAAGGCATCGCCAATCCCTCGGGCCTGCTCAATGCCGCGATCATGCTGCTCGGACACATCGGCCAGGGCGCGATCGCAAAGCGCATTCAGGATGCGTGGCTCTGCACGATCGAAGACGGCATTCATACGCGCGATATCTTCGGAGCGCAGAGCGTCCGTTGCGTCGGGACGAGCGAATTCGCACAAGCCGTCATCGAGCGGCTCGGGCGCGTGCCTTCGCGGCTCTCCTCGCCCGAGATCGGCCGCTGCATCGTGCCGGAGGAGAAACGCGAAGCGGCCTCAGCCGGCACCGTTGAAAAGCGCCGCGTCGGCGTCGACATGTTCATCGATTGGAACGACGGTGCGCCCGCCGAACTTGCAGAGCGCCTGCTCGCGATCGAGGCCGAGCCGATGCGCTTGACGATGATCACCAATCGCGGCACGCAGGTGTGGCCGCGCGCGAGCTCGTCGACGCGCTGCGTCGATCACTGGCGCTGCCGCTTTCAGAGCGAGACGCCGATCGACGGCGGCGCGGTCGCGCGCCTGATGGCCGCGATCGAAGCGCTCGGGCTCGAAACGATCAAGTGCGAGGGGCTCTACACCTTCGACGGCGTCGCCGGCTACTCGCTCGGGCAGGGACAGTAGCCGAGCGCGCGCCTCGCGACTAGATCGTCGCGAGGTGCAGCGCTTGCGCCGTGTCCTTGCGTACGCTCTCGCAGAGCGCGGCATCGTCGGCAATCGAACGGCCGTATGAGGGAATCATCTCGGTGAGTTTCGATTTCCACTCGCCGAGCGAACCCTTGTAGAGCCGATTAATGACGTCGAGCATCACCGCAACGGCGACCGATGCGCCCGGGGAGGCTCCGAGCACCGCGGCGATCGAACCGTCGCCGTCGGAGACGATCTCGGTGCCGAACTGCAGTTTCCCACCGAGTTTCGGATCGGGCATGATCACCTGGACGCGCTGCCCGGCGACGATGAAATCCCAATCCTTCGGATCGGCCTCGGGGAAATATTCCCGCAGCGACGCGTATTTGCTCGCCTTCGATTTGAGCACTTCGCCGATTAAATATTTCGTCAGGTCGAAGTTGTCGCGCCCTACCGCGAGCATCGACTGGAGATTATCGCTTTTCAGCGAGCCGAAGAGATCGCCGTAGGAACCATGCTTGAGAAACTTCGTCGAAAAGCCCGCATAGGGCCCGAAGAGCAGCGAACGTTTGCCGTCGATGAACCGCGTATCGAGATGCGGCACCGACATCGGCGGAGCGCCGACGGATGCTTTTCCGTAGACTTTCCCCAAGTGGCGATCGACGACCGCATCGTCGTCGCAGCGCAAGAAAATACCGCTGACGGGGAAGCCGCCGAAGCCTTTTCCTTCGCGAATGCCGGAGTGCTGCAGTAACGAAAGCGCGCCGCCGCCGGCGCCCAGAAATACCGTCTTCGTCGGCACGGTACGGGTGCTGCCGTTCTTCGCATCGCGGACGGTCACGTTCCACGCACCGTCGGAACTGCGCTTCAGATCGGTCACGCGATGAGCGTAGGAGACGTTCACGCCGGGAAGGCTTTGCACGTGCGCGAGCAGTCCGCGGGTCAGCGCGCCGTAGTCGACGTCGGTGCCGATCGCCATGCGCGTCGCCGCAACGTGCTGCGAAGGGGAACGCCCCTCCATAACCAGCGGCATCCAGCGCGCCAATTCAGCGTGATCTTCGCTATATTCCATGCCGCGGAAACAGTGGTGCGCGCTCATCGCCTCAAAGCGCTTGCGCAGGAAGGCAACGTTGTCGTCCCCCCAGACGAAACTGATGTGCGGCACGTCGTGGATGAAGGACTCCGGTTGCCCGAGCGCACCCTTGCGCACCATGTAGGCCCAGAATTGCCGCGAGAGATCGTACTGCGTGTTGACGGCGAGCGCCCGCGCGATGCCGACGCTGCCGTCGGCGTTCTGCGGCGTGTAGTTGAGTTCGCAGAGGGCGGCGTGCCCGGTACCGGCATTATTCCAGGCATCGGTGCTCTCTTGTGCCGCCGAATCGAGGGCTTCGAAGATCTCCACCTGCATATCGGGGCGCAGCTCTTTGAGCATAGCGGCGAAGGTGGCGCTCATAATACCGGCGCCGACCAGAACGATATCTCTCTGTTTCTCAGGCATAGCCTCCATAGGGTACCGCCTGCGCGGGCGCGCCGTTACGGCTTCTTCGGCAGCTGCGGGGGGGAAGCGGAGGGCGCTCCCCCGGGGCGCCCTCGAAGCCCCGGCGCCGTCTATAACCCCGGTCAATCCCCCGGGGGAATCGACGCGCTAGAATGACGACATGGCAACCCGTACGATCGAACTCGACGTCCGTCCCTTTCACGAACGCGGCGAGGAGCCGTTTCAAGCAATCATGGATGCCGTTGAGGCGCTCGGCCCCGAGGATGCCTTCCTCCTGGTGAACTCTTTCGAGCCGATTCCGCTCTTCGGCGTCATGAAAAAAATGGGATACTCCTATACCGCCGATGAGGTCGGCCCCGAGGAATGGCGGATTCTCTTCACGCGATCGACGTGATCGGCGACCCCTCGTCGCGCAACGACCCGCTCGGCAGTGAAGTCGCCCTCGCATTCGCGCTTGCATTCTTTGCCACCGGCTGCGTGCTGGTGGCGATCGGGGGCCCGACGCTCGGAGCGCTCCATGCGTTCGCGGCCTTCGTCGTCATCGCTGCGATTGCGGCCCTGAACCAACTGCTCCCCGTCCTCACGCACGCGCCGAACGCGCGGGCGGGAATCGTTTTCGCCCTCGCATCGGCTTTCACGGTCGGCTTTATTTTGCTCATCGCCGGTTTTTACGGACTGCCGAGTTTCGGCGCCGCGGCAGTGGTTCTCGGAGGCAGCGCGATCCTCTGGGTGGGATGGACGATACTGCGCCTCGTGCGCGGACGCGACGAACGGCGCACGCGCGCCTTGGTTACGTACGCGCTCGCGGCCTTTCTCGCAGCGGCGGGAATTGGAGCGGCGATGGCCGGAGCGCTCGGCAATCTCTGGGCACTTCCCCTCTCGGCGCTCGCCCCGGTGCACGCGTTGCTCGCCATCGGCGGGTTCGCGAGCATTCTCATCGTGACGATCTCCTATCGTTTCGTTCCGATGTTCGCGGTCGCGCACGCCAACGCGTATGGATCGTGGGGGGCGGCGTGGATCGTCGCGCTCGGCATCCTCGTCGCCGCCGCCTCGATCGGAGGATTTCCCATCGGCGCGCGCATCGGCTTTCTCGCCGCAATTGCGGCGTGCGTCGCGATCGCCATCGCTCACCTCAAAACGCTCTCCTCGCGACTGCGCGCGCGTCTCGATATCAGCCTTCGCTACGGCGAGGCCGCATGGGCGTTGGGAGTGCTCGCCGCGGCGGCGGCGCTCGCCGGAACGTGGGAGCCGCGCGCGTTTCCCGCCGCGATCGTTCTCGCGATCCTCGGTTGGGTATCGATGACGATTCTCGGCTACTCGTACAAAATCGTCGGCTTTCTCACCTGGCAGAGCGCCAAGGCGCGCATGCCGGCCGCGCGGCTCCCCGCTCTTGGAAACGCCGTCGATCTCCCGCTCGCCCACGCGGCGTTCGGGCTGATGACGGTCGGCGCACTCGTCGCCGCTGCGTGCACGTTCGCCGAATCGTCGTTCGCGCGCGTGGGCTACGATATCTACGCGCTCGGGGGCATCGCGGCGGTCGTTGCGATCGCGCGGCTCGCCGCACGCTATCTCTTTGCATCGGAGGGCGCGCGTGGATAACCAGAAACGCGTCGTACGTCTCGACAACCGTGGGCTCGCCCCGCCCGAACCGATGATGCGCATCCTCGAGACGATCGAGGATTTCGGCCGCGACGCGATACTCGTCGCAAATATGGACCGCGAACCGATCTTTCTCTTCGCCGAACTCCACGATCGCGGCTTTGCCTACAGCTGCGATCCCGAGATCGGCGGAGGCTATCTGCTGAAAGTGTACCGAGAATGAATGAAGAGCTTCGGCGGAGCGTCGAGTCGGCGCTCGCCACCGTCGACGACCCCGAACTCGGGATCGATATCGTTTCGTTAGGGCTGATCTATGAAATCGAAGCCGACCACAAAGGCGCGGTGACGATTCTGATGACGATGACCACGCCGGGTTGCCCGATGCACGAAACGATCGTCGCCGACGTGGAGCGCACGATCCGCGCGCTTCCCGAGGTCACCGATCTCAGCGTCAGCGTCACGTTCTCACCGGAATGGACGCCGGAACGCCTCAAACCACAAGCGCGCTTTCTCTTAGGGAGATAAACGACCGATGATCCGTAACGAATACCGCGAGCGCTGGGCGGAGTGGTTGCCGTCGGCGCTTCGAGCGCTCGCGAACGATCCGCCGGATTTTCCGGCGGTGATGCCCGCCTTCCCACTCCCGGAGATCGATCGCCGCGCGTTCGCTCGGCCGAAGGACGATCTTCGCGTCGCGCTGATCTCGTCGTCGGGAGCGTACGATACGAAAACGCAGGCCCCGTTCGCATCGGGCTCGATAATCGGTGACGCAAGCTATCGCGCCTTCGATACCGACCTGCCCACCGAACATATCGACTTCGCACACGAGCATTACGACCGACGCTTCGCGCGCCGCGACCTGGAGTGCGTGCTCCCTCGCGACACCGCGCGAAAACTCGGCCTCACGCTCACCCAACACATCCTGAGTTGGAGCGGATATCTCCTCGACTGGCCGACCTTTATCGAATCGACGATACCGCAAATGCTCGCTCGGCTCCGCGCCGACGGCGCGAACGCGGCGCTCATCGTTCCGATATGACCGATGTGTCACAAGACGGCCGGTCTGGTCGCCAACATTCTCGAAGCGCACGACGTATCGACCGTCGTTATCGGAACGATGCCGCGATTGCTCGAAGCCGCGCCTCGCTC
>JAJZVP010000067.1 GCA_021845615.1 bacterium
GAGAAGAACGAACCGATTTTTTGAAAGACGCTCATCCCGTCACCTCCTTTACGTACTCGGTCGCGCGCCGAAGAGCGTGCTCCCGATCCGCAGCATCGTCGAGCCCGCGCGAACCGCCTCGCGCCAATCGCCCGACATGCCGATCGAGAGAGTTGTTCCACCTACGAGCGGCAACGTCTTTGCGGCCAGCTCGAAAGCCGCGGAAATCTCGGCGCGATCGCCGGTGATGGGGGCGACCGCCATCACGCCGTCGAGGCGCAGGTGCGAGCACGCGCGGATCCGCTCGGCGAGGCGCGGGGCCTCCGCCGGGAGGCAACCGAAGCGCTCGCTCGGCGAGATGTTGAGCTGGATCAGCACCGGGAGCAGGCGCTCCGCCCGCTCCGCTCCGCGCTCGAGGGCGCTCGCCGCCTCCTCGCGGTCGACCGACTGCACGCAGTCGGCGAGCGCAGCAATCTTCGCGGCCTTGTTGCGCTGGACGTGCCCGATGAAATGGAGCGCGAACGGGAGCCCCTCGGCGCGGAGGGGGGCGAATTTCTCCGTCGCCTCTTGGAGATAGTTCTCGCCGAAGGCGCGCAGCCCGGCGGCGTAGGCCTCGCGGATCGTCGCGAGCGATTGTTTTTTGCTGACGCCGAGAATGGCGACGCTCCCCGGCGGGCGCCCGCAGGCAGCGAGCTCGTCTTCGAGCTCGCTGCGGAAGGCCGCGAGGCGCTCAGGAAACACGCGTGGGGAGGCTCTCCTCGGTCCGTTCGCCGCGCTTCACCGACCACCAGATCCCCGCGGCGCCGATGAAGATCATCGGTACGGCGAGGAGCTGTCCGCCGGTGAGGCCGAGGAAGAGGATTCCCGGCGAACGCCAGAGTTCGGCGACGCTGCGCACGATGCCGTAGAGCATGAACCACGTCCAGCCGACGACGCCGTCGGCGGGTTTGCGCCGATAGAGCAGCAGCAGAATCGGTAGCGTCGCGAGATCGAGAATTCCTTCGTAGATCTGCGACGGGTGGCGGTACTGGTTGCCCCAGAGCAGCGTGTCGCCGGGAACCATGCACCACGGATGGTCGGGGCGGCAGATGCGTCCCCAGAGTTCGTCGTTGATGAAATTGACCGCGCGCGTGATCGTGATGCCGATCGGGAGCATCATCACCACTTCATCGCCGAGCACGAGAAATTTGAGATGCGGGTGTTTGCGGAGGAACAAGAAGATCGCGATGACGACGCCGATCAGGCCGCCGTGGAACGCCATACCGCCCTGCCAAACCGCGATGAAGAGCACCGGGTGCGAGAAATACTGCGCGACGGTGTGACAGGATTGTACGCGCGAGATATCTTGATGGCACGTAATCATATCGGCGATATCGAAGAGCGCGCGCCCGCCGACGAGCACGCCGATCAGTGCGTAAACGAGAAAATCTTGAATCTCGTTGGGGGTCAATCCGAGGCGCCGCCTGCCCGCCGGGCGCGCCATCCAGAAATAGACGGCGATGAAACCCGCGAGATACGCGAGGCCATACCAATGCACCGCGATCGGGCCGAGCCGAAACGCAATCGGCGAAATGTTCGGATAAACAAACCAGTGTTGCATGTAGTCCTTCTGCGGCGGTGCCTCTACAGGCCCGCGCGAGCCGCCGTCGTACAATAGGGGCGTACGTGAACACGACTGCGCATATCAGCGTCGGCCTCGCGTTCCTCGCGGGCTTCGTTTCCTTCGTCTCGCCATGCGTCCTCCCGCTGGTGCCGGCCTATCTTTCCTTTTTGACCGGGGCGAGTCTCGAGGAGCTCCGTGGCAAGGAGGCCTCCCCTGCACTGCGCGCCCGAGCGATGACGCACGCGCTCGCGTTCATCCTCGGCTTCACCCTCGTCTTCACCCTCTTGGGGATCTCGGCGAGCGCGCTCGGCGGGGCACTCGCCGAGAACCGCGTGCTCGTCGCCGAGATCGGCGGGGCGGTAGTGGTGGTGCTCGGGCTGCACATGATGGGGCTGCTCCGCATTCCGCTGCTCATGATGGATACGCGCGCGCACGTTGCCGGGAGTCGCCCGCGCTCGCACCTGACCTCGTTCATCGTCGGCGTCGCCTTCGCGGCGGGCTGGTCGCCCTGTATCGGGCCGATTCTCGCAGGCATTCTCGCGCTTGCGTCGCAGCAGCAGACTCTCCAAGCGGCGTGGCTCCTCGTGGTCTACTCCGCGGGGCTCGCGGTGCCGTTCTTCGCGACCGCGGTCGCGATCGGGTTGGTCCTTCCGCTCCTCGATCGCATCAAGCGCTTTATCCCCGCGATCGAATTCACGGCGGGCGCCTTCTTGGTCCTCGTCGGGCTCGTCTTAGTCAACGACGCTTTCCTCACTATCGCCGGAGTATTTTATCAGTTTGTCCCAGCACCAAAAATCTAGCGCCGCCGCGCTCGCCATCTCGGCGATCGCGCTGCTCGCTTTCGCACTCGACCAATACACGAAGCACGTCGTGCAACGCACCCTGCTACCCAACGAAAGCATGGTCGCGATTCCGCACCTCTTGCGTTGGACCTACGAGCGCAACTATCACGGCGCCTTCGGCCTCTTCGGCAGCAACGCCGCGTTGCTCATCGGAATGGCGGTGGTCGTGCTCGTGCTGTTCTGGATCAGCTTTCGCGATGCGGCGATGCAGTCGCGCCTCGTTCGACTGGCATTCGGGTTGATCGTCGGCGGGGCGATCGGCAACATCGTCGATCGCATTCACTTCGGCTACGTCGTCGATTTCATCGATTTCTACCGCATCTGGCCGAATATTTTCAACGTCGGAGATTCTTGCGTGACCGTCGGCGTCGTGCTGCTCCTGCTATCGAGTCTCCTTGCGTCACGTCGTCGCACCTGAAGAGGCGGGCCTTCGCCTCGACGTAACCGTCGCGCGGCATGCCGCCGCGCCGCGTTCGCGGGTCGCCGAGGCGATCCGTCTCGGCAACGTACTGGTGAACGGCGAGGTCGCGCGTGCGAGCCGCCCGCTCGTCGAAGGCGACGTGCTCGAGTACCAACTCGCCGATCCCGAACCGCTCGTTGCAAAGCCCGAACGCATCGATCTCGCGATCGTGTACGAAGATGAAGATCTGCTCGTCGTCGACAAGCCCGCCGGAATGGTCACGCATCCCGCGCACGGCACGCGCAGCGGCACGCTCGTCAACGCGTTGCTCGGCTATCTCGGCACGTTGCCGGGCGACGCGCTACGCCCCGGTTTGGTCCACCGCCTCGATCGCGATACCTCGGGCCTGCTCGTCGTTGCCAAAACCCCCGAGGCGCTCTCCGGGCTCGGTATCGCCATGAAGGCGCGAAAAATATCGCGCGAGTATCTCGGCTTGGTACACGGTATTCCGGAATTCGATCGCGGAACGCTCGACGGGCCGATCGGGCGCGAACCGCACAATCGACTCAAATACATCGTGACGCGCGAGGGGCGCCGCGCGGTGACGCATTACGAAGTCGTCGAACGATTCGCGCGCCACACCGAACTGCGCTTTCGTCTCGAAACCGGGCGCACGCACCAGATTCGCGTCCATTGTGCGGCGATGCATCACCCGATCTATAACGATCCGGTCTACGGGCGCAGCGTTCCCGGCTCGCCGTTGCCCGGGCAGGCGTTGCACGCGTGGCGGCTCGCATTCACGCATCCGCGCACGCGCGTCGAACTCGGCTTCGAGAGCGCGCCGCCCCCGGCGTACGCTCGCGTCCGTGCGGTCCTCGCCGCGCACGAACGGTGAGCGCGTTCGAACTCCTCGCTCGCTCCGGGCGCGCGCGGCGCGGACGGCTCGCGCTCGCGCACGGCAGCGTCGACACGCCGGCCTTCATGCCGGTCGGCACCGCGGCGACCGTCAAGGGGCTCGCGCCGCGCGAGTTGCGCGAAGCCGGCACGCAGATCGTTTTAGCGAACGCCTATCATCTGCGGTTGCGCCCCGGGCGCGACACGATCGTCGCCGCGGGAGGGATGCACCGATTCATGGCGTGGGAGGCCCCGATTCTCACCGATTCGGGCGGCTTCCAAGTCTTCTCGCTGCAGGATCGACGAACGCTCGATCCCGACGGCGTCACCTTCAAATCGCATCTCGACGGCAGCATGCATCGTTTCACGCCCGAGGATACGGTCGAATTTCAGGAAGCGATCGGCGTCGATATTGCGATGCAACTCGACGTCTGCGTGAAGCTTCCCGCTAGCGATGAAGAGCTCGCGGCCGCCGTGACGATGACGACCTCTTGGGCGCAACGCGGCGCCGCCGCACGGCGCTCGGAGCGCACGCAGCTCTTCGCGATCGTGCAGGGCGGGCTCGACGAGCGATTGCGCGAGCGGAGCGCGCGCGAACTCGTCGCGCTCGATCTCCCGGGCTATGCGATCGGCGGGCTCTCGGTCGGCGAGACGCGAGAAGAGATGGAACGCATGGCGCGTTTCACCGCCGATCTCTTGCCGGTCGAAAAACCGCGCTACATCATGGGGATCGGCACCGTCGCCGATATCGCCGTTGCGGTCGACTGCGGCATCGATATGTTCGATTGCGTCTATCCGACGCGTTGCGGGCGGAACGCGCGTGCGATGACGCGCACCGGTGAGTTCAATATTCGCAACGTCGCATACGTGCGCGATTTCACGCCGATCGATCCGGCGTGCGCGTGTGCCGTCTGCGCCACCTACACGCGCGCCTACCTCTGCCATCTCTTCCGTGCCGGCGAGATGCTCGGCCCGCAGTTACTCTCGTACCACAACGTCGCGTTGTTGCACGCGTTGATGGCCGAAGCGCGGAGCGCGATCGAACGCGGCACGTGGGATGCCTGGCGCGATGCGCTCTTCGCAGGGTTTACGCGAGCGCGCTAACCGCCCGTTCGCAGTCGTCGCAGATCGCTCCGCGCGCGTCGCCCTCGCGCAGATCCCGGAACTTCCAGCAGCGCGAACACTTCGCCCCGTCGGCACGCCCGATCGTCATGCGGGGCTCCCGCGCGGCGGGATCGCGATGCAACCGCACCTCCGAGACGATGAGCGCTTCGCGCAACGTGTCGTCGAGCGCGGAGAGCGCGTCGAACGACTCGCCGCCGGCGTAGAGATCGACCGCAATCTCGAAATCGCGCGGCGAGGTTGAAGCGGCGACCTGCGCGCGCAGCGAACGCAAACGTTCCCAGAGCGCGAGGTCGGCGGCACTCGAGACGCGGTGTTCGTCGGAAAAACGCAGCGCGAAGACGCTCTCGCGATCCCCACGCAACGCCGCCGGCAAGGATTGCCACGCCTCTTCGGCGGTAAACGGCAGCAGCGGCGCGAGCGCGATGAGAAAGCCGCGCAAGAGATAGAAGAGTGCCGACTGCGCGCTGCGCCGCCGAACGCCATCGCGGCGACCGGAGTAGAGCGGGTCCTTCCAGGCATCGAATGCGAGCCCGGACATCTCGCTCTCGAAGGCGACGATCGCCAGATAGGCATCGTGAATGCCGAAGGTGGCGTAACGCGCGCGCACGTCGGTAACGAAGGCGTCGGTGACGCGACAGGCGAGCCGATCGAGTGGCAGCATCGCCTCGGGCTCGAGCATCGCTTCGGGGGTGAGGTCGGCGATGTTTCCAAGCACGAAACGGATGCGGTTGCGAATGTTGCGGTACACGCGCGCGACCTGTTCGACGACGTTGGGGCCGAAGCGAACGTCGTCGACGAATTCCACCGATGCCGCCCAGAGCCGAAGGACGTCGGCGCCGAAGGTCGCCATCGCGTCGCGCGCATCGATGCCCGTGCCGCGCGATTTGCTCATCGGGCGCCCCTGCTCGTCGTTCACCCAACCGTTCTTCACCACGCAACGATACGGCGCGCGCCCTTCGAGCGCGACGGCGGTAACGATCGAACTACGGAACCAGCCGCGATACTGGTCGCCGCCCTCCAAGACGAGATCGCTCGGCCAAGGAAGGCTCGCGTCGTGCCCGAGGACCGCGAGGTGGGTCACGCCGGATTCGAACCAAATATCCACGATGTTGCGTTCTTTTTCGAACGCGGCCGAGCCGCAGCGAGCGCAACGGAATCCCTCCGGCAAAAAGCGCTCGACGGGTTCGGACCACCACGCATCGGCGCCGACTTCGCGAAAACGCGCCGCCGCAATTCGCGCGACGCGCGGATCGAGCAACGATTCGTTGCAGCCCTTACAGACGAGCGCCGGAATCGGCGTGCCCCACGTCCGCTGCCGCGAGATGCACCATTCGGGGTGATTTTCGAGCATCTGCACGAGACGCGCTCGCCCCCATTCGGGTTCGTAGGCGACGCCCTGCGCGGCTTCGACCGCGCGCGCGCGCAGACGATTCTGATCCATCGCAATAAACCACTGCGCGGTCGCGCGGAAAATGACCGGATTGTGGCAGCGCCAGCAATGCGGGTAGCTATGCGTGTAGCTTTCGAAGCGCCAGAGCGCGCCGCTCTCGCGAAGGTCGGCGACGATGCGATCGTTCGCTTCGAAGACCTGCAGCCCGGTATAGGGAGCGGCCTCGGCGGTGAAATGCCCCGACGCGTCGACCGGGTTGAGGATCGGCAAATCGTATTTCACGCCGGTTGCGAAATCGTCGGCACCGTGCCCCGGAGCGGTATGGACCGCGCCGGTTCCGGTTTCGAGATCGACGTATTCGGCGAGCACGATCGTCGAATCGCGCTCCGCGAACGGGTGGCGTACGCGCGCGCCGTCGAGCGCGTTTCCGGGAGCCGACGCGAGGAGGCGCGCGCCGGCGAACGCATCGCCGAGCGCCTGCTCCGCGAGCGCCTCGGCGACGACGAGCAGTTCGTCCCCGACGCGATAGACGCCGTAGGTTGCGTCGGCGCGCAGCGCGATCGCGACGTTCGCGGGGAGCGTCCAGGGCGTCGTCGTCCAGATCAAAAACGAAAGCGGCGCGCACTCGCTATCGGTGTAGCCGAAACGGGAGAGCAGATCGGCGCGCCCCGCCTCGTCGGCGCGGAAACGCACGTAGATCGAGGGCGAGACTTTGCTTTCGTATTCGATCTCGGCCTCGGCGAGTGCGGTCTCGTCGTGAATGCACCAGAGCGTCGCGCGCAGCCCACGATAGAGTTGCTCGCGTTCGGCGAGCGTCGCCAACGCTTCGACGATCGTCGCTTCGAACGAGGCATCGACGGTGCGGTAGGGGCGATCGAATTCGGCGAAGACGCCCATGCGCTCGCGCGTCGAGCGCTGCCGGTCGAGCCAATAGAGCGCGCGCTCCTTGCACTTCGCGCGCAGTTCCAACGGATCGATCTCGTGAAAATCTTTGACGCCGAGATGTTTGAGCGTCTCGAGTTCGATGGGGAGCCCGTGCATGTCCCAGCCCGGAACGAAGCGCGCCGCGCGCCCTTCCAACAGCGCGATCTTCACGAACATATCCTTGAGCACCATGTTGAGGAAGTGCCCCATGTGCAGCTCGCCGTTCGCGTACGGCGGGCCGTCGTGCAGGACCCACGGCTTCGCGCCGGCGTTGCGCTCCAAGGCGCGTTGGTAGATGCGTTGCTCGTTCCACCATGCGACGCGCCCCGGCTCGCGCTTGGGAAGTTCCGCCTTCATGGGAAAATCGGTAACGGGGAGGTTGAGGGTGGCGCGATAATCCGCGCGCGAAGCGTCGTTCATGGGAGGGCTCTCATTCGCCCTCGGAACCGTCGGCTCTTACTCCACGAGTAAATCTTGTAGGATCTCGAAATTGCGTTCGGCAGCGCTCCGGAGCGCCGCGACGGAGCCTTGCAGGTGCTCGCGAAGCGCCGCGTGCTCCGACATCAGTCGCTCCACGGCGCCGTCGATCGCGGCGTTCTCGGGCACCTCCCCGCCGGGAACCCAGAGCGGCGCGAGCGGGTACGCGAGATCTTCGCAGAGCGCGGAGACCTTCGGATCGTAGGGAATGGCGAGAAACGGCACCGCGAAGCGGGCGGCGAAGATCAGTGCGTGCAGGCGCATGCCGATCGCGACGCGAGCCGAAGCGACGATCGCCGCGCTCCGCTCGATCGAACGTTCCGGGAGAAGCATCGGCGCGCTCTCGCAGGCGCGAATGACGCGCGTCGCGACGTCGGCATCCTCCGCCCCGCCGATCGGAAGAAAGACGCCGCGCAAGCCGTGTTCGCGTGCGAGCAGGTCGACGGCGCGCGCGATTGCGGGAATCCCCGCGCGCAAGGCCTGGTGCTTGCGCACGCTCACGACGACGTAGGGTGCGGCGACCGGGTCGAGCCCTTCCTCGCGTACGTCGCGTTCGTCGGGAGCGAGATCGAGCAGAAAGACTGGGTCGGCGCCGAGTTCGACGCGCGTTGCCGGAAGGATCGATTTCAGCAATCGGGCGGAACGCGCGTCGCGCACGCTCGCGCGGTCGACGCCCGCGCAGAGCGCGCGCACCAGCAAGCGTCCCAAGCCGTCGAGCGGCCCGATCGATTGCGCGAAGATCATCGTTTTCTTTTTGCGGCGATGTGCGGCGCGAAGCAGGCCCGCATAATAGAGCAGGCTGCGCGTACTCGTAACGTTCTGCAAGAGCCCGCCGCCGCCGGAGACGAGGCAATCGCAACGACCGATCGCCGCGCGCACCGCGCCGGCGTCGCGCCGTTGCGTGGCCGCGATGCCGTACTGCGCGCTCGTCGCTTCGGGATTTGCAGAGAGCGCTTCGATCTCGACCCCGGGCATGCGCGAGCGAATTCGGCCGACGATGACGCGCAGCAACGCTTCGTCGCCGATATTGCCGAACCCGTAATACCCGCTCAGCAACACGCGCACGCTACGCCGGCAGCCGCCGCGCGACCAAACGGTAGAGCGCGATCCCGATCGCACCGACGATCGCGCCGACGAGGAAATCGTTGCCGATGCGGAAGACGGCGACGAGCAACGGCGTGTGCAGGTGCGAGAAGGTATCGACGGCGTCGCCGAGCCCCACGCCGACGCCGAGCGCGCAGAGCCAACCGATCGCGCGACGGTGCGCGACGGCGAGCGCGGGGAGCAACATCGCTGCGGGGATGCCGATGAGGAACTGCTTGAAGCGCGGGCGCACGGAGAGCCAGGTGCTGAGATCCTGACGGATGACGAGTTCGAGGTGCGAGGCGCCGATATCGCTCGTATTTCCGCTGCGCATCAAGAGCACGGCTCCCGCACCGAGCAGCGCGGCGACGACGATGAGGTGATAGGCGCGCACCGGCGCGAGCAAGACGTCGACGGCGCGTCCAACTTTCGCTTGGAAGCGCGCGTCGAAGACGTAGAGCGAGAGCGCGATCAACGGCGGAAGTGCGAGCATGAGCTTCACGCCGCGGAATGGCTCGATTTCTTCCATCGCGAGCGGCGTGCTCAGCAACCCGACGACGACGAGCGCGCCGAGCAGCACGGTGCCGATAACGACGAGCGACCAGCGCAACGAGCGCCACCACTGAACCCAAAATTTCGCGCTCGGCGATTCGGCGCACGCGGGCGCGTAGACGAGCATCGCCGCGACGACGAAGAGCAGGCCGCCGCAGAGAGCGAGCAGCGAGCGCGCGAGATCCGCGCGGTGCGTCGCGATGCCCCCCGCGTACAGCAAAATCGTCGCGAGATAGGCGATCGCCGCGTAGCTGGGGCGATAGAGGCCGAACGCGCCGAGGAGCATCACGAAGATCGAAGGAACCGCGAGCGCGACGATGCCGACGAGCAGCCGATTCGTGCCGGCGTAGAGCGGAATCGGCGTCGCGGTGCCGAGCCGCATGCCGTCCGCCGCGATCGCATTTGCTAGGCGGTGGACGATCTCGACGTTGGTCGCCTCGATACTGAGCTGTTTATCGCGGTGCGGATACGGGTGCAGGTAGATCACGCGAACGTTGCGCTCGCGCACGCCGAGCATGAAGCGATCGATCAGCGCCGACACGCTCAGGCGGTCGAGTTCGGTCTTTTGCACCGTTTGCACGCGAACCGTCCGCCCGGGAATGAGTTCGGCGAGCGCGTTGTTGCCCTTCTGCAGTTGGCTGGGATCGTAGACTTCGATCGTGCCGAAATTAAAGCGATGCGCGCGGAAGAGTTCGGCGGCATCCTTCTCGTGGTCCGGATAGCCGAAGACCTGATTCTTCAATCCGAAAAAGATGACGGTCGAGACTTTCGGATCGAGCGCGAGAATGCCGTTGAGTTCGGCGTTCATCTGCGGCGCCTTGAAGCGTTCGTCGTTCTGCAAGCGCGGGATCAGCAGAAGCCCCAACCGCTTCGCGAGCAAAATCTCCGAAGTGGGGATGCCCAGCCCGATGCCGTTGAAGTAGTCGATCTGCGTGTGCAATTCGATCAACCACGGGCGCCGCGCGCGAAGGATGCGAATCGACTTCGGCATGAAATGCAGCGGTAGCTGGAGGCGGAGACGCTCGTAGGTGCTCTTGCGCCCGATGGTGAGATAGACCGCGCGGCTATCGATCTTCTTTTCGCGCGCGAGCCGTGCGAGCAGAGGGTCATCGATCGGTGCGAGGCGGGCGCCGTTGAGAATCTGCGCGCCGGTCGTCACCGTCGTCGAACCATCGTTGCCGAGATTCGATCCCAACTGCTCGCTGACGGCGAGTGAGGTGAGCCCGGCGCGGCGAAGCGCTATCAAAAAAGCGTCCGCTCGGTAATCGAACGAGCGCGCCAGCTGTGCGAAATCGCTATAATCCATCGCGATTTCGACGCGACGCGCGTGGATCTCGGTACGGACGCGGAGGGCGGCGACGAGGCAGCACGCAAGGAGAGCGACGGCGAGGATCGCAGCGGCAAAACGCGTGTTTTTCTGAATGAGTTGCACGGGCGTTGCCTTCGTCTGCGGCGGGCGGAATGCCCGCTACGATTGCCAGTGCGGCGCGCGTTTTTCCAGGAAGGCGCCGATGCCCTCCACGGCGTCGGCCGCGCGCGCGTTGCGCACCATCACCGCTTTGGTGTAGGCGTACGCTTCGTGCTGCGGAAGGGCGATCTGCTCGTAAAATGCGGCTTTCCCCGTCGCTACCGTCGCACGCGCGGAGCGCGCGATGCGCTCGGCGAGCGCGAGCGCCTCGCTATGGACGCTCTCGGCGGCGACGACGCGATTCACGAGTCCCCACGCGAGCGCGCGTGCGGCGTCGATCGGCTCTCCCAAGAGCAGCATCTCCATCGCCGCCTTGCGTCCGATCGCGCGCGTCAGCGCGACCATCGGCGTGCTGCAGAAAAGGCCGATCTTCACGCCCGGGGTTGCGAAGACCGAACGCTCGGATGCGACCGCGAGATCGCAGCTCGCGACGAGTTGACAGCCCGCCGCGGTGGCGATGCCGTCGACCTCGGCGATCGTCGGCGCTTCGATACGCTGCAACGTCTCCATCAGTTCGACGCAGAGATCGAAAATTTCGTCCATTTCGGCGCCGCGCGCCTCGGCGATTTCGCGAAGGTCGTGTCCGGCGCTAAAGGCCGGGCCTTCGCCGCGGAGGATGACGGCGCGGAGGCTCGGATCGGCGGCGACGCCGTCGAGCGCGTCGATCAGCGCCCGCATCATCGCGCGGGAGAGCG
>JAJZVP010000068.1 GCA_021845615.1 bacterium
GCGCTCGTGCTCATGCATCGCACCGTCGACGTCGGCGACGGTTGGAGCGTGCGCCCGGAGCGCTACCTCATGTTCACCGGCATCCAATATCGCTACGATCCCGGGGTCGCATTGGTCGGCATCGGCGCGTTCGTGCTCCTCGTCGGGCTCGTCATCTCGTTCTATTTTTTGCCGGCCCGCTTTTACGTACGGGTCGATCCGCACGGCGAGGGTGCGACGGTTGGCCTGGCCGCCACGACGGTGAAGGGTTACGATATCTTCGCGGAGGAGTTCGGAACGCTCGTCGAGCGTTTACGAACCTCGCTGCAATCAGGAGGCTGACATGTTCCACAATATGCCCATCGACGAGGTGCTGCTCGTCATCGCGATCGCTTCGTATATCGTCGGCGCGCTCGCGCTCTTCGGCTTCTTCCTATCGCGCGTGCCGTTTCTGCGAAACCTCGGCGCGACGCTCGCGATCCTCGGCGCGGTCGCGCAATTCGCGCAGTTGGTCGCGCGATACGAGATATCGCACATCTGGCCGTTGCTGAACCTGTACGGTTCGCTCTCGCTCTTCTCGGCGATGTCGGTCGCGATTTTTGTGGTCTTCGCATTCCGCTACCGGCTCTGGTTCGCGGGTGGCTTCGTCCTCGCGCTCGCGGCGATGTTTCTCACCTACGGCGTCACGTGGAACGAGGGCGTGATGCCTCCGGTGCCGTCGTTACAATCGTACTGGGCGAAGGTCCACGTGCCGATCGTCGTGACCTCGTATGCGGCCTTTCTCGTCTCCTTCGTGATCTCGGCGCTCTATCTGGTTCGCTATTACGTCGAACGCCGTCAGGGCGCCGCGATGATGCTCTCCGCCTCGGTCGAACCCGGCGGCGCGGGAGCGGCAGCAGGCACCGCGACGATCGCCGGGCCGAACGACGGCATCTCGGGGTGGCTCGCTTCCTTGCCGACCCTTCCGCAGCTCGACGTGCTCGTCTATCGCTCCGTGGCGGTAGGTCTCCCCTTGCTCACGCTCGGTATCATCACCGGCGCGATGTGGGCGAAGGAGGCGTGGGGCGCCTATTGGCAGTGGGATCCGAAGGAGACCGCAGCGCTCTTTTCCTGGATCATCTACGCCGCCTACATGCATCTCCACACCCGCAACCACTGGCGCGGGCTCCGGACGAGTTGGGTGAGCGTTCTCGGCTTCGTCTCGATTATTTTCTGTTACCTCGGCGTCAATATCTGGATCAGCGGCCTCCACAGCTATAAGGTCTAGCGAATCCGCCGAAGGCGCCGCTAGTCGTAGGGAGGCCAGGTTCCGCGCGGGTAGAATCCGCCCATATCACCCTCTTTGATAAATTTGCAGGAGAGCATCGTGTCGAAAGCTGGAGACGCCTCATCGGGCGTCCACCGTGGTGCGCCCAGCGCCTACGACGACCCCGGAACCCCCGAAGAGATCACGCGCCGCCGCTTTATGGCGAACGCCACCTTGGCGATCGGCGGAGTCATCGGCCTTTCGCTGGCGATCCCGATCGTCGGCTCGCTGATTCCCGATGCAAACTCGAAGGGCATCTGGTCTCCGCTCGACGCGAAAGAGTACGCACTGCTCGACAGCGCGACCTCGACGCCGGTCAAACTCGACTTCACCCTCAAAGGCAAAGATAATTACCTCCCCGAGCAAGACTCGCCGGAGTACGTCTGGGGCATCAAAGTCGATCCTGCAAAATTTGAAGCGAAGCGCCCGAACCTTTTCAAGAAAGGTTCGCCCGCCGGCGTTCCCTACGAAGTCATTACGATGAACTTCGTGATCATGTCGCCGATCTGTCCGCACCTCGGCTGTCGTTTCAACTGGAACGCCACGGCGAACAAATTCCTCTGCCCGTGCCACGGCTCGCAATTCAATTTCGACGGCACGCACGAGGCTGGCCCCGCGCCGCGCGGCCTCGACCCGTTGCCGCTGCGCGATCAGAACGGCAAAGCCGACGTCATGTGGATTCACTACCGCTCGACGACGCCCGATCGCATCGTCATCTCCTACCTCGCGTAACCGCACGGCACTGACAAGGAAGAGCGATATGCTGAACTGGATTGAATCTCGTACCGGCTTCATCTCGATGACGAAAGATTTCCTCGTCGAAGATATCCCCGGCGGAGCGAGCTACTGGTACGTCTTCGGGAGCGCGACGGTCTTCGCGATGATCCTCCAGATCGTCACCGGTATTTTCTTAACGTTTTTCTACGCACCCTCGGCAAACACGGCCTGGGAATCGACGGCCTGGATCTACACGCATTTCTGGCCGCATCTGATCCTCGCGATTCACTATTGGGGCGCATCGGCGATGATCGCGCTCGTCTTCTTGCACTTGTTGCAAGTTCTCGTCTGGGGCGCCTACAAGTCGCCGCGCGAGCTGCAGTGGGTCGTCGGCGTCATCCTGTTACTCGTCACGCTGGTGCTCGGGCTCACCGGGTACCTGCTGCCGTGGGATATGAACGCCTACTTCGCCTCGCAGGTCGCGTTGAACATTACCGGCACCGCACCGATCGCCGGCCCGTTGATTCAACAGATCGCTCAGGGCGGCGGCGCGATGGGCACCGAAACGATCAATCGCTTCTTCGGCATTCACGTGTGGCTGATGCCCGCCGTGATGGTGCTGCTCGTCGGCGCTCACCTCGCGATCTTCCGCTGGAACGGCCCCGCCGGCCCCATCGCCGAAGATCCGCGCAAATTGAAGAACGGCCGCTTCTGGCCCGACCAGATGTTCATGGACGGTTTCGCTTCGTTCATCGTTTTCGCGATTATCGTCGCGCTCGCGTTCATCTCGCCGCCCTTCCTCGATGCGAAAGCCGACCCGACGAACACCGCGTTCATCCCGTATCCGGCGTGGTACTTCCTCGCGCTCTTCGGCTTGCTCAACGTCGTCCCGCCCTCGCTCGATCTGCTCGCAACGATCGTCGTCCCGACGCTCTTCTTGCTGATCGTCATCGCGATTCCGTGGCTCGACCGGAGCACGACGCGTTCGCTCTCCGCGCGCGGCGGCATTATCGTCAGCACCATCGTCGCGCTCGTCGCGATCGTGGGCCTCTCGATCTACAGCCAAGTCTCGATTCAAGCGAAACAGGCCGCAGCACCGCCCTCGCCGACCGAAGCGCAAGTGCTCGCGATGGCGAACTCCACGGCTCTCGCTCCGGCAGCCGCCGCACCGGCGGCAGCCGGCGCATCGAGCGCTGCGGCACCCGCGGCGGCGAACCCGCTGATCGCAGCGGGCGCCACCGTCTACGCCGGCAACTGCGCCGGTTGCCACGCCGCCAACGGCATGGGGCAGCCCGGGGCGATTCCGCCGCTCGCCGGCAATCCGTTCGTCACCGGGGACCCGCATGCGGTCATCGGCGTGCTGCTCGATGGCAAGAACGGCGCGATCACGGTGAACGGCGCCGCCTTCAACGGCCAGATGCCCGCCTGGAAGGGGACGCTCTCGAATAAGGATATCGCTGCGGTGATCAGCTATATTCGCGGCGGCCTCGGGCCCAACAAAGCTTCGGCGGTCACCGAGGCCGATGTGGCGTCGTACAAGCCCTAACGTTCTCGCTCTCCCCGCGTTCCGGAGCGCCCCCGAAGGGGGGCGCTCTTTTTTTGCCTCGAGGTCGAAATTGGGGGATACGCTTGCCTTGCTAGAGGAAACGATAGAGGGGGCGTGGGAGGAAGGACCGATGAAACGCATGCTTGCCATCGCGGCGCTCCTCGCCCTCTCATTCTCGACTGCGATCGCCGCACCGACCGTCCCGGGGCGTGCCCAACTCAAGGGCGATATGCTCCGGATGAATCAACAGTTCCATATCACGGGCTTCAACTATCGCATCCACGCGATTCGCTGGGTCGCGGCGAGCGATCCGTTCGCTCGAGCGATCGTCTCCTACGTCGCCACCGCATCGGCCCCGAACGGCTATCTCGTCTTCGAAGTCCCGGTGAAAAACACGCAGAGCGGCGAGGCCGGAGTCCCCGGACTCGATATCACCGCATTTTACAAAGACGGCACCAGCGCAACGAGCAACGAGATCCCGTTCTCGAAAACGGGTGCGCCGTTAAATTCGAGCAACCTCTTTCCGGGCCAGGGGATGACGGTGTATTACGCGATCGTCAACGTTCCCAAACCAACGAAAAGCGACCCGCTGGTGAAGTTGCTCCTGCGATACACCGCCAACAACGATCCGGGCTATCCTCCGGTCTATCGATTGCTCCATCCGGTCGTTACGCCGTAGACATGCATCTGCTCGTCGCGGCCGCGTTCGGCATCATCATGAACGGCACGATCGCGGTGCGCGTACGCGACGCCGACACCGGCGAACGAGGCGCGTACGTTCAGCGCATTCGCAACGCACGCGCCTCGATCGATCGCGGCATCCTCCAGTTCGAGGCACCGGCGACCTTCACCGTGAGCGAGAGCGACCCGCCCTGCACGGGCACCTACGGCGACGCAACGACGCCGATCCAGGGATCGATCTTTCTAACGCGCACCGCGCAGCATGAATTTCTCAGCACGTCGATCGCGCCGGGTGAACTTCTCGGCGGCGGCAGCTCGTCGACGATCCCGTGCGGCATCGGATTCGCCGGGAGATTCCCCGCCGGTCACGTCGCCGCACCACGCCTACCCACGCGCATAGGCATGACGACGGCGTGGAACTTCACCGTACGCAACGTCCGCGACGCCACTCCCGGGAGCGACGCGATCGAAGACTGGAGCGTTCACCTGCGTTTTACCGCACGTCCTTAAAGCGCGATCTCACTGGAGAAGGCGTGCACGCAATCGCCGCCGACCTCGATGCTCGAGATATCCGAGCCCGTCCACGATAGGCGCGCATGAAGCGTGCTCCTCCGATCGATCCATCTCCCTTGTTCGATCTCGACGCCCTGCATCTGCAGCGCGAGCGCCCCGGAGGCGGCGAGAGCGTGAAGCATCGGCGCAACCGCACTCCCCGTTGCCGGATCCTCGCCGATTCCTTCGGCGATATCGGCAAACATTCGTACCCAAGCGCGGCCGGAATCGAAAAAGAATGGAAGCAGGTTGCCGTCGGCGATGCGTCGGTCGAGGATGCCGCGCAGTGCGGCGCGATCGGGATCGACGTTCGCCAATGCTTCGAGGCTCCGCAGGCGAACGCACAAAAACGATCCGACGATGCGCGCGCGTTCGCTCACCGCTGCAGCGTCGATCCCCAGCGCGCGCGCGAGCGCCGCAGGTTCGCCGAGCGCGTCGCCGAGCGTCGGCACCGGCGGCGTCAACCAAAAACGATTCCCTTCCCGCCGCACTGGAATGAGGCCGGCTTCCATCTCGAATGAGAACGCATTCGCGTCGAGCATCCCCAGGCGGTGCAACGTAAACGCCGTTCCGATCGTCGGGTGCCCGGCGAACGGCAACTCGCGCCCGGGAGTAAAGATCCGCACGCGAAACGCGGCGCGCGGATCGCGCGGTGGCAGGACGAAGGCGCTCTCCGAGCAGTTCATCTCTCGCGCGAACGCCTGCATCGTTGCAGTATCGAGACCGTCGGCAGCGGGCACGACGGCGAGCGGATTACCACCGAAAAGGCGATCGGTGAAAACGTCGCACTGGTGAAAGGCCGCGATCATTGCGGCCGGCAGGGCGGCCCGCTATAGCGCATCACCGCGACGTTGCCGCTGCGCGCGATCACCCGCGTCGCGCGGCCGAAACTCGGTTGCGACGCGACCGAGGTGCCGGTAAAGAAAACGAACGCGCGAGGCGCCGAGCAGACGACGTCGCGAAGGCTCGGCGTGCCCGCGCCGACGTCGGAATTAAAGAGCGCGAGCAGCGCGACCGGCGGGCGCGTGTAAAATAGGAGCGATCCGCCGCCGACGATACCGCCGTCGACGACGACGTCGCCAGGCCGGCGAAGCGCATCGACGATGCGCGCGAGGTGCGGCACCGGCTTGAAGAGTTCGGCGCGCGGAAGCGCGACCAAGCCCAACACGTCGATCGCGACCGCCATCGCCAGCGCCAGCGCGAACGGCGCGTAGGGAGCGCTCGCGCGCCGCATCAACATCGCGGCCATCGCGATGCCGCCCAACGCGATCGTCGCGCCCATCGCCGTCAACGCCGGGCGCAACACCGCCAAGGGCTCGCCCAAATGGTTGTCCCGCGCGAAGATCGCCACCGCAATCGCCAGCAATCCGATCACTAACGGCACCGCCATCGTCGCGACGAGCGCGGCGCGAACGCGCGAGCGCGCGAGCAGCCCGTCGAGGTAGATCGCACAGATCACCGCAATCGCCGGAAACTCCAACGCGATGTAATTCGGTAACTTCGTGCGCGCGAACGAGAAAAAGAGCAGCGGCATCACCGCCCAGCAAAACGCCAAGCGCAAGACCCGCGCGCGTTCGTCGTTCTCTCCCAGCCGCAACCGCCCGACGCCGTCGACGACCGCACTCGGAAGCAGCGCGATCCAAGGGAAAAACCCAACGATCAGCACGGGGAGATAATACCAAACCGGCCCGGACTGATTTTCGATCACGCCGGTATATCGACCGATCGTATAATGCCCGATCAGCGTGACGACGGAGGAGACGCCGGTACGCGCGATCAGCGCTCCGAACCACGGTGCGACGGGAAGGACGAAGGCGAGCGTTCCCCACAACCACGTCGCCGGAGTCGGCCAGTCCGTTCGCTCGACCCGTCGGTTCCAAAGTGCGTAGGGGAGCACGACCAGCAGCGCGACGACCGGCGCGACGGGTCCCTTCGCTAAGAAGCCGAAGCCCGCGGCGACCGCGCCGAAGATATAATACCGTCGTTTGCCGGTCTGCAATCCGCGAAACCACCAAAAGACGGTCATCGCGACGGCACAATCGAGCAGCGCGTCCATGATGGCGAGGCGCCCGATGATCGCCTGCATCAGCGAACTCGACAGGATCGCCGCCGCGAAGACGCCGACGCGCGATCCGACTTGGCGCGCCACCGCATATCCCGTCATCGCACCCATGGCGATCGTGGCGAGCGCGGCGGGGAGACGCATCGCAAACGACGTGAGGCCGAAGATCTTCGCGCAGATCGCCGCGAGCCAGAAATAGAGCGGCGGTTGCACGAACCACGGCAGCCCGTTGTAGTGGAGGACCACCCAATCGTGCGTGAGGAGAATTTCGCGCGCGACTTCGCCGTAGATCGTCTCGCTGTTATCCCAAAGGGTGCCCGCTCCGAGCCCCGGCAGCACCAGGAGCGCCGAGGCGAGCGCGCCGAGAAGCGCAGCGCGAGTGGGACGTTGCATGCGCCGAGCAGAGTTTCGCACGGCGGTGCGGAATCCATGCCGCATCATGTCGCTTCCGCTCTCCCTTCGCCTCGCGGGGCGACTCGTCGTGGTACTCGGTGCCGGCGCGGTCGCCGCCCGAAAAGCTCGCACTTTTGTCGAAGCGGGCGCCAGGCTCTTCGTGGTCGCTCCAACGATTGGGGAGGCGATGGAGCGCCTTCTCGCCGCGCGCGCCGAGCCCGAGGTACGCTGCGAGCGCCGCGCCTTCCGCAAGGAGGATCTCGACGGCGCGTTCCTTTGCGTCGCCGCGACCGATAACCCCGCGGTCAACGAGGAAGCGATGCGCGCCGCGCGCGAGCGGGGCATCCTTACCATCGACGCCACCGAACCGACGCGCGGCGACGCCACGATGCCCGCCGTCGTTCGCGTCGGCGAGCTCACCTTCAGCATCGATTCGGGGGTGAGTACGCCCGCATTCTCGAAACGCATCGCTCGCGAGATCGCGCTGCATTTCGATGCGCGCTACGACGCTGCGGCGCGGACGCTCGCCATCGCGCGAAGCTACGTTCGCGAAACGCTCTCGCCCTCGCAACGCGCGGTAGTCATGCGCGCGCTCTCCGATCTGCCGCTCGACGAGCTCGCCGCGATGGATCGCAACCGCATCGAAGATGCGGTCGAGGCGACCGCCGCAACGGTCCTCGCCGACGGCACCGCTCCCGAGACCGGGAGCGCGGTCTGCGCGACGCGCGGCAGCGCGTTGGCGTTGTGGCAATCGCGCCACGTCGCCGCGCGCCTCGCCCGCAGCGGCATCGCGACGACGATGCTCGCGCTCTCGACCGTCGGCGATCGCGACCGCAGCAGCGCGCTCGCGACGATGGGCGTGCAGGCGATCTTCGTGAAAGAGCTCGAACGCGCGCTCGCGGAAGGGCGCGCCGACTATGCGGTACACTCGGCGAAAGATCTGCCGAGCGCGCTCCCGGCGGGCATGCAACTCGCGGCGATCTCCGCGCGCGAAGATCCGCGCGACGTCTATTGCAGCGAGCGCTATCCGACGTTCGAAGAACTTCCCGCCGGCGCGCGCGTCGGTACCTCGAGCCCGCGACGGCACGCGCAGTTACGCGCGCTGCGCGGCGATCTCGCCTACGTCGAGATTCGCGGCAACATCGACACGCGATTGCGCAAACTCCGCGACGGGGAGTACGACGCGATCGTGCTCGCCGCGGCGGGGCTACGGCGCTTGAGCCTGCGCGCGACGCATACCATCCCGTTCCCGATCGATCGGCTGCTCCCGGCCGCCGGTCAGGGCGCACTCGCCGTCGAGACGCTGCTCGACGCGCCGCTCGCGGGGGCGCTCCGTGCCGCCCTCAACGACGACGCAACCGAACGCGCGGTCGTCGCGGAACGCGCCGCACTCCGCGAACTCGGCGCGGGATGCACGGCACCGGTCGGAATCCACGGCGCCTACGAAGGCGAGGAGCTCGTCCTCCGCGGCCTGGTCGGCTCCATCGAGGGGAGCTCCCCCGCCGTTGCCTCCGAGCGACGCGCCCGCTGCAGCGATCTCCGGGGAGCCGACGAGCTCGGCTGCGCCCTCGCCAGCGAGTTGCTCGCGCGCGGGGCGGCGCGCCTCTTACCGCGGAGCGGCCCGCTCGCCGGGCGACATATCGTTCTGCCGCGCACCATCGAGCGCACGAGCCGCATCGCCCTCCACCTTCGCTCGCTCGGAGCCACCGTGAGCGAGCTCCGCGCGGGCGAGGAGCCCGGCGAGGCGCCGGTCGATCTGCTCGCGATCCCTTCGAGCGGCGCCGCAGCGGTCGCCGCGCCCTGGCTCGTCCTGTGGAGCGAACGGGGCGTACGCCCGCTCGTCGCCGCGATGGGCCCCGAATCCGCGAGCGCGATCGAGCGCGCCGGGCTCCCGCCCGATGGGGTCGCACCGATTCCGGAGATCGACGCCTTTACCGCTTGCATTGTGAGCCTGCTCGCCTCACCCTAACGGTATGCTTCATCGCCCGCGGCGCCTTCGCCGCACTCCCGCCCTGCGCGGCCTCGTCCGCGAACACCGGACGCCGGTCGACGCGCTGGTCGCTCCGCTCTTCGTCGTCGAGCGCGACGCCGATGCCGGCCCGATATCCTCGATGCCGGGCGTCGTTCGTCACACGCTCGCGCGGTGCGTCGAAGAATCGAAACGTCTCCACGCATTGGGCGTGAACGCGGTGCTACTGTTCGGCATCCCCGCGCACAAAGATGCCGTCGCGTCGCGCAACGCCGCCGACGATGGGATCGTGCAGCGCGCGATCGCCGCGATCAAAGCCGCGATCCCCGAAATGCTGACGATCGCCGATCTCTGCAACTGCGAATACACCGATCACGGGCATTGCGGATTGCTCGACGAGAACGGCGACGTACGCAACGACGAAACCGTCGCGCTGCTCGCGACCGTCGCGCGTTCGTACGCGCGCGCGGGCGTCGATATCGTCGCTCCTTCGGATATGATGGACGGACGCGTCGGGGCGATCCGTCGCTCGCTCGACGAAGCCGGCTTCACGCAGGTCGGCATCATGGCCTATAGCGCGAAGTATTCGTCCGCGTTCTACGGGCCATTTCGCGAAGCCGCCGGTTCGACGCCGCAATTCGGCGATCGTCGCGGGTACCAAATGGATCCGCCGAACGCGCGCGAGGCGATGCGCGAGATCGCGCTCGATATCGAAGAAGGCGCCGACATCGTCATGGTCAAGCCGGCACTCGCGTATCTCGATATCGTCCGCAGCGCGCGCGACCGCTTCGATACGCCGATCGCGGTTTACAACGTGAGCGGGGAGTACGCGATGATGGAGGCGGCTTTCGAACGCGGTTGGCTCGAGCGCGAGCGCACCATCGACGAACTGATGGCGTCGTTCACGCGCGCGGGCGCCGATATCATCATCACCTATTTTGCCGCCGACTACGCGCGTCGCCATGGTCGAGGCCGCTGATTTCACGGTCGCGTTGCTCTCGGGCGGTGAAGCGCGACGGTTACCCGATAAACTCGAACGCCCGCTCGGCGGCGGCACCCTCATGGAACGAGCCGTTGCGTTCGGGCGCTCGCTCGGCCCCCTCGTCGTTCTCGGGCGCGAAGAGCGGCGCGCGATCTCGATGAGCTACGGCGTGCCCTTTCTCGCCGATCGCCATCCCGGTGGCGGCCCGCTGCCCGCGCTGCTCGACGCCTTCGGCGCGATCGAGAGCCCCTGGGTTCTCGCCCTCGCCGCCGACCTGCCGCTCCTCACGCGCGACGTACCCGAGCGGCTCC
Organism: bacterium; assembly: GCA_021845615.1. GTDB lineage: Bacteria > Vulcanimicrobiota > Vulcanimicrobiia > Vulcanimicrobiales > Vulcanimicrobiaceae > JABEUX01. The sequence goes on from JAJZVP010000068.1 coordinate 10,499, forward strand.
TCGCCGAGCGCGCGCCCGGCATCGAAGCGGTCGTACCGAAGCACCTCGGCGGGATCGAACCGCTCTGCGCGCTCTACGATCGGCGCGCCGCGTTGCGGGCCGCGGCGGCATCGAACGCGAATGAGGGCCCTCGAGCGTTACTCGAAAGCATGCGCGTCGCGTACGTCGAGTTTCCAGAGGCGCTTTTTCTCAACGTCAACACCGAAGCAGACTGGTCGCAATTGCAGGAACGGTACCCTTCACGATGAGTTACGAACGTTCGATATCGGCATTCGCGCGCGCGCGCAATACGATCGCCGGTGGCGTCAATTCATCGGTTCGCGCTTTCAAATCCGTCGGTGGAAACCCGATCTTCATGCAACGCGGAGCGGGCGCGCATGTTTTCGATCTCGACGGCAACCAATATATCGATTACGTCCTCTCGTGGGGGCCGCTCTTGCTCGGGCACGCGCATCCCGCCGTCGTCAAAGCGATCTCGCAGGCTGCGACGCGCGGCAGCTCGTTCGGCACGCCGACCGAAGCCGAGAGCGATCTCGCCGAAACCATCGCTTCGATGGTTCCTTCCATCGAACGCATTCGTTTTACGTCGAGCGGCACCGAAGCGACGATGAGCGCGGTGCGTCTCGCGCGCGGCGTCACCGGGCGCTCGAAGATCGTTAAATTCGCCGGCTGCTACCATGGCGCTGCCGACACGTTTCTCATCGCCGCGGGATCGAGCGCGCTCACGCTTGGGGTTCCCAATTCCCCCGGTGTAACCGCAGGGACCGCCGCCGATACGATCGTCCTTCCCTATAACGATATCGAAGCGGTTCGCGCCGC
>JAJZVP010000069.1 GCA_021845615.1 bacterium
TCGGCACGTCGTCGAACTGCTCGCGGATGCGTACGCGTAAACGTCGCGTTTCGGGTTGCGCGACAAGCCTTGTCACGCCGAGTAGGCCAGTGTCACGCCGAGTAGGTTGCGAAGCAACCGTATCGAGGCGCGCAAATCGAGCCCTCGATCACGACTTTCACGTCCTGCCTGGTTACATAGGCGTGTGCTAGTCGTTCCATGCAGCAAAACGGCACGTCTGCACGGTCGGGGCACCGTCGTTTTGTTCGGTTCGTTCGCCTAGATGTCCCTAAGGACCGGAGGCTTTTGTCCTCAGAGGCTCAGCCGACGGTCTGCCTCGATTTGATAGTGTTCGGTAGGATGACTGCCCAGGCAGGTTCGCGAATTCGTCGAAAAAGGGCTACGTACTTCTGGACGGGCGCGTTGTGTCCGGGGTGATTGTGGATATGTTCAATACAATACCGACCGAGATGAGAGAGCGGCTAGCTGGTTCGGCCATACGTAGCATTACGCAGCCGCTCTTGATTTTATGCGTCGCATTCAGCCTACCGGCCCTCATAGTCGCCCGATATCTAAGCGGTGTCGCTCTTAACGTTGACGTGTGCCTAGCCGTAGTGTTCCCACTGATGTTTGCAATCACGCATTTCTATTTCATGTTCGTGCAACCGGACCGCTTACAGTCCGAAGACTTTCGACTGCGTGATCGATCGTTATCAATCATCGAAACTAATCGAGGCGTTGTGCGCGATCCAGGGCTACTGGAAGTAACGGGGTCATCGAAGGAAGTGCTCCTAGCCCTGAAAACCCCGGTTGATAAAAGCGACGACACCGCCGTGAAACCGGGCGGCTCATCCTCAACCGGCTCGGGGTCGAACGAATGAGCAAGTGGACGTACGTTTTGGCCTTCGATGACGAATTTATGACGGCGGATGAGGCCAAGTACTTTCTCAACGCACGCGACGACGTTTTCGAGTGGGCACACGTGTTTGATAACGTTTATCTGATCGTATCCAGTACCGCCGCAAATGCGTTGGGTGACAGGCTGTTTGAGTACGTCAAAAAAAACCAAAATCGCGAAAAGCCCAACGGACGCTTCCTATTGAGCGAGCCAACTGACGATCGGAATGGGTGGTTGCCTCAAGTTGGTTGGAATTTGCTGGATTACAAATCGCTTACCAAGCCCGAAGCGGGTAACGAAATCGAAGACGAGATCACGTTTTAATCCGTTCTGACGTTTGAACGTACCGTTCCTTTGAAATTCCGTTCCGCCGTATCGCCGCTCCACTGCGGGCGCTCGAAACGGCCCGAAGCTGTCCTGAGCGAGCGAAGCGAGCCGAAGGGGCCTACTCGGGCTGACACGTACGAGCAAATCTGGGGTGGCTGGATTCGAACCAACGCATGGCGGAGTCAAAGTCCGCTGCCTGTTCCCGCCGTGCTATCGCACAGCGGGGCCCGTTCGTCTGAACTTCCGTTTCGCCGCTTCGCGGCTCCACTGCGGTAAGGCAGCGGTAGAACCGCTGCCTCTAGCAAATCTGGGGTGGCTGGATTCGAACCAACGCATGGCGGAGTCAAAGTCCGCTGCCTTACCGCTTGGCTACACCCCATCGTAACGCGCGCGCGGGAGAGTTACAGGGGCGGCCCGCTCCTCCCTCTGCTCCGGCGCAGCCACGGGATCTCAAACCACTCCCCGTGCGCCGCCCGACGACTATACCGGAGCGCGGCGATCAACCATACGACCAAGAGCACGAGGTCGATCGCGAGGGCGATCGCGTAGAACGCAATAATCGCCGTCGTGTTGGGGACGACGGCGCTCAGAAGAAAAGGCCAGAGGATCGCGGCGGCGGCTATCGCGAGTGCGGCCCCACCGAACCAGCGCGCCTGGTGCATCTGCCCGCGATACCATGACGACGCAGCCTCGCGCGGCGCGATGCGATCGAGGAGCGCAATCGGCCACGCGAGATAGGCTAAAGCCACGAGACGCTGCTCGTCGGCGGGCTGCTGAGACTGCGGTTCTATTTCGATGCGATGTAGGTCTTCGCGCCGAGATAGCGCGAGGCCCAGTAGGGTTCGGAGAGGCTGCTCACCATCACGCCGTGGTCGCTCGCGCTCACGAACTTCCCATGCCCGAGATAGATCCCGACGTGCGACGGGCCCGGCGCGTAGGTTTGAAAGAACACGAGATCGCCCGGAACGAGATGGCCGTGGACGGGCTTGCCGGCGTAGTACTGCGCGTCTGCGGTACGCGGCAGATGAATGCCGACCATCGCGAAGACGTGCTGGACGTATCCCGAGCAATCGAACCCGGCCGAGGTCGTCCCGCCGAACACGTAGGGAACGCCGAGAAAGCGCAGCGCGCTATGGGTGAGTCCTTGGGCGATCTTCGAGGTGCGCGAGAGCACGCTCCCGGCGAAGCGCTCGAGAAGCCCTTCGTGTTTGGGTTTGACCTGCGCCTGAACGGCGAGCAGATGGGACGTCCACGCGGTGACGTCGGGGCTGGCGTTCGCGCTCGTGGGAGCTGCGCTCGCTGCAAGCGGCAGCGCAAAAGCAATCGCTGCCACGATTCCGGCAAAAAATGCCTGCTTCAAATCGGTTCGTCCTCTTTCGTGACACTTGCGAGGTTAGTTGACGGGTTCGGGTGTGAAAGTCACCCTAGGGCCGACCGGCCCATTCACCCCACCCTAGTGCTCCCCCGCTCCGGGCGTTGCCCGGACTCAGTGATGTAGGTTGGGGACAGCCCCTGCGAGCTATCCGGCGTGGGTCGTTGGCCGCGCCCGGTCGATCTCCTTCTCGACCTCGGCGATTGCTGCCGAAACCTCGGAGGCGGCCCGGAGGATCTCGTCGTGGTCGTCCCCCTCCACCATCACCCGGACGAGCGGCTCGGTCCCGGAGGGGCGGACGAGGATCCGGCCGCGCCCGGCGAGCGAACGCTCGACGCGGTCGATCGCCTGGAGCACCTCCTGGTGCTGGGCGCTCGCCTTGGAGCGGACGCGCACGTTCTGAAGCACCTGCGGCGCCTCGATCACCGCGCCGACGAGATCGGCGAGGCGCTGCTGCGAGCGCGCCATCTCGCCGAGAATCGCAAATGCGGTCATCGTTCCATCGCCGGTGGTATTGCTGCGTAGGTCGATGACGTGGCCGGATTGCTCGGCGCCGAGAAAGACGCCGCTCTCGCGCATGCGCGCCAACACGTACCGGTCGCCGACCGCGGCGCGGTCGAGCGCGATCCCTTGAGCGGTGAGCGCGCGTTCGAGCCCGATATTACTCATCACCGTGCCGACGACGCGATCGGCGCGCGCTTCGTGCTGCGCGCGCGCGGCGAGGGCGAGCGCGTAGAGAATGTGGTCGCCGGTGACCGTGGCCCCGCGTTCGTCGATGAAGAGCGCGCGATCGGCGTCGCCGTCGAAGGCCACGCCGACGACGTGACGCTTTCCTTGCTCGTGCAGCGCGCGCACCGCCTCGCGCAGCGGTTCGAGATGGGTCGCGCCGCAATGCACGTTAATGCGCGCGCCGTCGTGCTCGCAATGTAATTCGTGCACGGTCGCGCCGGCCTTGCGTAAGGCGTAGGGTGCGACGGCGTAGGCGGCTCCATACGCTGCGTCGACCACCACTTCGATGCCGCGCAGATCGGCGCCGAGCCCCTCCAACATCGCGTAGTAATGTTTGCCGAGGATTTGTGCGGTCGTGATCTGCCCGATGCCCACACCCGTCGGGCGTTCGAAATCGTCGCGATCCATCGCCGCTTCGATCTCGGCTTCAAGAACGTCGGATAATTTAAAACCGTCGGCGCCGAAGAATTTGATGCCATTGTCGGCGATCGGATTGTGCGATGCCGAGATCATCGCACCGGCGGCGGCGCCGGTCGCGCGCACGATACAGGCGATCGCGGGAGTGGGGAGCACGCCGACCGAGATGGCGTGCCGACCGATCGAAGCGATACCCGCCATGAGCGCGGCTTCGAGCATCGGCCCGGAGAGCCGCGTATCGCGCCCGACGACGATCGGCAACGCGGCTTCCGAGCGCGCGACCAACGCATGCGCCGCCGCGCGCCCGACGCGCATCGCCAGCTCCGGCGTGAGTTCGTCGTTCGCGACGCCGCGAATTCCGTCGGTACCGAAGTAACGCATTATCGTTGTGGGCCTTCCCCGGCTACCGCCGTCACGCGAATGAGAATGAGATCGGGGGTCACCGAGACGCCGGAAACCCGGCGCCCGATTACGTCGACGGGAATGACACGCCGCATGCTGTCGGTGGTTCCGGGACTCTGCGGTAGCGGCACATCGACGCGAACGCCGGCAACCTGTGCGAGCACGCCGCTCGTCCCTTGCAGCGTCACCGATGGTGGGTCGGCGAGAATTTTCGAGACCACGACGCCGTTGTGCGGCGAGCCGACGTAGTGAATGAGCGGGCTCGCTAGGCGGCGCTCGATCCGTTCGATGCGCAGCGTTACCGAAGCGGGGCTCAAGCTCTGCACCGCAATATTCGGGGCGACCAGCGTGATCGGCACGTTCTGCACCCCACTGGAGAGCCCGGCGAGATTGAGCACCGCTTTCACTTGATCGGGTTTGATCGGCGCCGCATCGCGATTGGCGCGAATCGTGACGACCGCGTTTTTATCGGAGTATTCGGCGACTTCGTCGGGAGGGAGATTGATCGCGACGATCGGTACCGAGAGCTGCTGGTCGTACTGCGATGCGAGCAACGGATTGTTGGTATAGCGAAAAAACGCCCACCCGGTGACCGCGATGAGAAACGAGAGCAGTTTAAGCGGGAAGTTGTGTCGGAGGATTTTCATCTTCTTCTTCCCGTTTCAAACGTTTTTTGGCGATGCCGCGCACCGCGCCGATACGGGCTCGCATCTGCATGACGAAATCGGCGCGGGCGGCCGCGGGATCGCGAACCGGGCGCGTGACGGCGAGCAAGAAGCGGCGGAGACGTTCTTCGTCGTCGACGGCGCGCGAGAGTTTACCGTCACGCGCGATGCGCACGCTACCGCGCTCCTCGGAAACGACGATCACCACCGCGTCGGTCTGCTCGGTGATGCCGAGCGCGGCGCGATGGCGCGTGCCGTAGCGCTCCTCACCGAAACGCGGCTCGGCGAGCGGCAGAAAACACCCGGCGGATTCGATGAGGCCGTCGCGCACGATCGTCGCGCCGTCGTGGAGCGGCGAACGCGACATAAAAATCGCGAGCAGCAGCTCGACGCTGACGCGAGCGTCCATGCGGGTGCCGGTCTCGGCGATCTCGCGTAGGCCGCTCTGCTGTTCGAGAACGATGAGCGCGCCGATGCGATTGCGCGCCAGTACGAATGCGGCGCGAGCGATGATGGCGATGACCGGGTCGTCGCCGCGTTGGCGTTCTTCGTCGTCGAGATCGCTCTCGCTCAAGCGAAAGAGGCCGCCGCGACCGAGCTGTTCGAGCGCACGCCGGAGCTCGGGTTGGAAGACGATCGGCAACGTGACGGCGGCGCCGACGACGATTAATTGCAGGATCGCACCGAGCAGATAGAGGTGCAGCAACCGGGCGATGCCGAGCAATCCAACGAGGACGAGGACGCCGGTGAGGATTTGCACCGCGCGCGTCCCGCGGATTAAGAGGATGAGGTAATAGAACAGCACGCTCGTTGCGAGCACGTCGAAGACGTCGGTAATGCCAACGCCCGAAAAAATGGAGGTTAGTACGTCCACGATCGCTCGATGGCGGCTTCGAGGATCGATGCTACGCCGAGCCGCGGTTCGACGAGCGCTTCGCTCGCGATCGCCGCGCGCGCGGCATCGTCGAGCGGGGCGAGCAACGTGCCGCGAATGTTCGTTCCGCACGTACGCGCCGCTTCCAGCACGGCATTGCGTATCGCAGCACTGCGCGTTCTGAGGGGATCCCACGTGAGGCTCGCGCCGTCGGCGAGCACGGCGAAGGACGCTTCGGGCGGAAACGCGGTGCGTTGCAGCGCCTGCAAAAATGCCGACAAGGCGCCCGAGTCGCTGGGTTGAATCTTCCAAGCGATGAGCGATGGAGCGGGTTGCGAGGCGGAGGGGCGATTCACGGCTCTCTATCGGTTAGCCGCGCGAACCGCCTTCTCTTGCGCGTGAGCGAAAGTCGCGGGGCCCTGGTGGTTTCGGTCGGCCGTAATTCGGCGTGGGTGGCACTGGAGGGAGAGCCTGGAATTCGGCTGGCTCAGATTCGCCGCAGTAGCGGCGCGCGTTCGATGCCGGTGCCCGGGGATCGCGTGCGCGTCAGCCCGCTCGACGATGCCGTCGTGGTGATCGATGCGATCGAGCCCCGGGATCGGTTGCTCGCCCGGCGCACCGTTGGCGGGCGGGAAAAAGCGCTCGCCGCGAACGTCGAGTTGCTGGTAACGGTTACCTCGCTCGCCGCCCCGCCGCCGCGAACGATCGTGCTCGACCAGTTGCTGGTGTACGCGCATTTCGAGGAGATTGCGGCGCTCGTCGTGTTCACCAAAGCCGATCTCGCCGAGAGCCCGTCGGCGTTGCCGGCGCTCTACAGTTCGCTGGGCTATCGCTGTCTGTCGATCGACGCCAAGCATGGCGGCGGCATCGACGCCTTTCGCGGTGCGCTCGATGGCAGCCGGTCGCTACTCGTCGGCGTCTCGGGGGTTGGGAAATCGAGCATCTTCCGCTGGATGGGCGGCGAGAACGAGATCGGCGATCTCTCGCGCTTCGGCTTGGGGCGCCAAACCACGACCGCCGCGCGACTGGTACGGCTCGACCCGGGGTTTCTCATCGATTCCCCGGGCGTCGCCGATTTCGGCTTAGGGGCGGTGACGCCGAGCGAGTTGGCGCCTGCGTTTCCCGAGTTCGTCGCGGCCGGGCGCTGCCGCTTCACGGACTGCTCGCACCGCAACGAACCCGACTGCGCGATTCGCGCAGCCGTCACACGCGGCGAGATCGCCGCTTCGCGTTACGAGAGCTACACGCAATTCCTCAGCGAGGAGTCGCGCTAATGCAGGTTCTCGAAGCAGGTGCGCTGATCGACCTCCCTGATCGTGTTGTTGTCTTCGACGACGAGGACCGCATAGCCGTAGGGGATGCCCTTGGAGTTGCACAGATGCGGATGGAACGCGAAGTCGTGCAAGTTCCCGCCCATCGGAGCCCCGGCGCGGCGATATACGCGCAACTGGTAGGGTGAACCGGCAGCGAAGCAGCAGGCATCGGTAACGAACGTATGGCCCGGGGGAATTTTGGCGCGCTCAATCGGATGCCCCGTGTACCAGGCGTGCTCGAGAAAAATGTTAATCTCATCGTGCGTGTTGTTACGAACGACGATCGCACCGTTGTGCAGGTTGACCGCGAGCGCCGGACGCGCGATTAACAGGATCGCCGCGACGGCCGCAGCGAGGAGTAATGGAAAACGCTTCACTTTTGATCCTCCTTAAAAGTGGCTCGCTTCGGTAGCGTCGTTGAATTTAGACGCTGCACGGCTCGAGTCATTCAACGCTCAAACCCTGAACGCGGGCTCCGGCTTGGGGCGCCAAGCGAGCGCCTGCGATTTTTGAGCGAAAACTGATGGCGTGAGGGCGCGCCGTCCCGTACAGTAGGCGTCATGCTTCGTGGACTCTGTGCGTTGCTCGTGCTGCCGTTTGCGCTTCTTCCGCTCTCTGCGGGGGCGGCGATCGACGTTCGTACGCACATTCCCGCAACCGCGTTCCATGGGACGACCTTGGCGCCGAATGCAGCGGCGTGGAGGACGGGCACCTTACCGGGGAGCCGCTTTACCGATATCGTCACGCGTGCGCGCGCGGGTGTAGGACTTGCGGTGAGGACCAGCCTGCTTTACGACGAGCGGAACCTCTACGTTCGCTTTCAGGTCGAGCAGCGCGGCGTTCCGATAACGGCGACGCAACGGACCGACGACGTCGGCTTTGGGACCGACGATTTCGTCGGCATCGGGATCGACCCGAGCGGCGACGGCTCGCGCGTCTACTTCTTTGAAGTGACGCCGGCGGGGGTGCGCTACCAGCAGGCATCGGAGAACGCGCGCTACCGCCCGCACTGGCAGGCGAGTGCGAGGATCGGGAAGGGTTCTTGGAGCGCTCGGATGCGGATTCCGCTCTCCGCGCTCGGGCTCTCGGGCAACGCTCGGCAGAGCTGGCGGATCGATATCGTGCGCTCGATCGCGGCGACGAGCCGCCGCTTTACCTGGGCGTACAACGGCTTGATGAACGACGGCCAATTCGGCCCGTGGCCGGATTTCACCGACGCGCGCTTCTGGCCGACATGGGGGCCGCTGCATTTCGCGCACCGGCGCACTGCGGCGCTGCCGAAGCCGCGCATTAGCCTCTATACGCTCGAGAGCGTCGGGAGCGACCGGAACCAGTTCGAGCAGACCGATGGATCGTTCGCGCCACAGGGCGTGCGCACGGCGGGGATCGACGTGAGCATTCCTATCGCGCCGACGATGCATTTTGTCGGCACGTTGGCCCCGGACTTCTCCAACGTCGAGGTCGACCAACAGACGATCTCCCCGCAAGAATTTCGCCGCAATCTCAACGAGTATCGCCCGTTCTTCTCCCAGGGTGCCTCGTTTATCAATAATGACGCAGGCGGGAGCAACATCGAGACGTTCTATTCGCCGGGGATCGGCGCGTTCGATCGCGGCGCGAAAGTGGAGGGAACCTACGGGCTCCAGCAACTCGGCGTCCTCTCGTTCCGCGGATACAACCAACTTACCGGCGATACCATCGACGACACGGCCTTCGGGATCAAACACGCGCTTCCCGATCGCAGCTTTCTCTGGTGGGCGAACGGCGTGCTCGCGCATCACAGTATCGCCGGCAGCGACGCAACGGTGCAGATGGGGACCGGCGGGCGCAATCCGCGCACCGGGTTCGTGTGGGCGGTCGACCACTCGTTCGAGCGCGGAACCTGGCTCCCGAACGGCATCGCGCATGCGAGCAATGCGTTTCTCGACGTGCATAGGCCGAACTATGAAGTGAACGTGGGATACCAAGATATCTCGCCGACCTACGATCCCATCGACGGGTTCCTCAACGATGCCGACGTTCGCGGATTCAACGCGTTCACGTTTCTCAGCGGGCCGACGAAGGGGTTACGGCACTTAGGCCTCTTTCTCAATGCCGACCGGTATCTCGATGCGTCGGGCGCGGTGCATCAGGCCGATTTCGGCCTCGGGCTCAACGTCACGACGAAGTTTGGGCTCTCGGTGAACGGGCTCGGGCCAAATATCAGCGAGCTGCGATCCTACGACGTCTTCGCCGGCCCGGGTTGCAGTGGAGCGATTATCGGAACGACGGGCTTCGGCGGCTTTCCGTGCTATGCCGGTGGCGATACGCAGCAATATAACGCGATGGTGTTGCCGGTGGGATACCTCGACGGATCGAGCACGCCGACCGATGGAACGATTTCATGGGGAACCTTCGGAACTGCGTACCTGCACCAATACTCGCTCGTCACCTCACGACCGCTCGGGCGACTGCTCACGCTCTCGCTCGAATACGACGGGACCTTCGAGCGCGATCTTCTGCTGGGGACGCCGAACTCGCAATGGTTGCGCCGGGTGACGATCGGCGCGAACCTCACGCGCCGGTCGAACCTCACCGCCTCGCTACGATCGATCAACGGTTATGGCGGCTTTGCGACCCAAACCGGCACGAACATCGCGTTCGCCTACCATCGGAGCTTCGCCCACGGCGACCTCTACCTCAACTACGGCACGCCGGCGGCGGGAACGACGCTCCACCGGTTTATCGTCAAGTACGTGTTTCGCGTCAGCGGCGAAGCCGGGAGCTGAGCGAGGGTGACTCCTCCGCCCCGCTTCTGGGCAACAATCTCGATGCTAAGCGGCAAGTGTCCACGAAAGCGAGGCCATTCCAAAGTAAGCGGTAGGTTTCCACGAAACCCGCGGAGCTATGGCTTCCCGCGTCTCCATGGGGGCAGATCAGCCACCCATGGGCTTTCCCCAGTTGTGGGTCATCAGGTAGTGCTTCCACGCGTCCATGATGTCGGTGTTGCGCTCACCGTTTATCGAGTCGAGTGGCAATTCGTTATACCATGCGAAAAAAGCATCCCACAATGGGCGAAACTTTGAGTAGCGCGCCATGGAGAGGAGCGTGTTGTCATGAAACGCCCGGCTTGCCGGTCCCATGAGATCTCTAACGGGAACGTCCGAGTACATCCCGCCGGCAAAATTTTCCAGCATTTCAATTTTAAAGAGGCTTTGAATATCTTCCTCGCCTTCCGTTAGCGCCCGCTCCGCCAAATCGAATATCTTTCGGAGCTCCGAGCGGTCGGAAAGCGCGCTTGAACGCGATTTACATACAATATCATTTACGATGTCTCCAAGTACCGGATAGAAGAGAACCGTTCCATCATCAGTGGTTTGCTCCCGAATGATATCGGAGGCGCACGGGAACTGTTCTCGGAGAATAGTCAGAACTTCGTCACGTAATAACATATGATTACAACTTCGTCAGTCTTTGCTGTGTCGAGGCGGGGCATTGGGTTGGGGCTCCGGCGCGGTCGGAGGATAATTGTTTTTCAGAAATTGGTTCGGATCCATGCCGTCGAATGCGTTTTTCAGGTCATTGTAGAGGGCCTGCGCAGCGCCTCGTTCGGCTGGGGAGAGGTCGTTCCCCTTTAGCAGCTTTGTAAGTTGATTAAGGCGTCCGGCGCCCTTCTCGAAATGGAATGTCCCGTTCTCTGAAAGTGGGCGGCGCGTTATCAGCTCCGTGCGAATTGCATTCGCCGTTCCTCCAGGTAGTTTGTCGCCGCTTCGAAATAAATTGTCGGCTGCAGTTCTCAGACCGGGGCTTGTGTTTTCGGAGCTCTTTGCAAACGCCGCTGCAGCCTCTGCTTCTTTGGTGAGTTCAGATGCGTCGGCAAGAGTTTCCGTGACTTCGACGACTTCGGCCGCAGACATAGTCGCCTCAATGATCTCGGGAATACACTCCGGGACGCAGAACCCGCTCGGATCTCCGTACGCCACCGGATTATTCCCATTCCACATGAACGGTTTCTGCGAACCGGGATCGGTAGTGGTGCCGGCGTAGGCGTCGGGGCTCGTCCATTGCGCGGTCGTGGGATCGTAGGCGCGTACGCCTTGAATCGTAACGTCGGCAGCCAACTGGTAGCCGTCGGTGCGATCCATCCCCACCGGCGGCGCTCCCAGCGGTCCTATCGGGCTGGTTGGTGCGTTTGCAACGACCGCGCAGCCATCGGCGCCCGGGAAAACCGGGCAGGAGAGCGCCGTA
>JAJZVP010000070.1 GCA_021845615.1 bacterium
AGCACCTTCTCCGCACGCGCGGCCTTGCGTAGGAGTTCGTCCGCAGTTGCAATTGAAAACCCGGATTGCAGCGCGAGGGCAAGGTACGCAGCGTCATAGCCGGTAAGGCCATACTCGCGGGCGCTCGATACGATAACGTGCGGATTGGGAAGTTCCACCGTCAGGGGGAGCTCCATAATATCGGTGATCGCCGCCGACGCATCACTTGCGGAGATGCGCTTTCGCCGCTCGGCCTGCAGCAAACCGTTGACGACTTCGGTTTGAAAGTTCCCCGGAACGAAACCGCCGCGTTCGCTGACGTACGTACGCGCCGCAACCGCTTCCTCGCCGATCTCATCGGCGAGGACCCAGCGCAGCGCCATGCTCGCGTCGACGACGATCATGACCGGCCCTCGTCGATGAGCGACCGGATATCGAGATCCTTGAGTTTCCCGTCCGCCGCAAGTCTCGACCGCAGGGCCTCCAAGCGTTGAGCTGCCCTCTTGCCGCGTTCGGCGATCGCGCTTTTCACCGGTCCGATCTCCGCAACCGGGCGGCCATTTTTCGTAATGATCGTCGTCTCGCCGTTGAGCGAATCGGCGATCAGTGCCGAGAATCGCGTCTTGCCCTCAAATACCCCAACGGTTTTCATATAACTAGTCTACCAGCTGGTTTATTTTTGAACAAGGACGCGAAGCGTGCTCGTATTGAAAAAGCGCCTCGCTCGAAGAGAGCGCGACGCCACGATGCCGCTTGGTGCCCAGGAAGGGACTCGAACCCCCACGGTGTTGCCACCACTGATACCTGAAACCAGCGCGTCTACCAATTCCGCCACCTGGGCACGGCTCGCCTTGATTCGCGTCTCGGCAGCGCCGCCCTCCGTGCGAGCCCGGGCCGGCGGGCGCGCAGCCTTCGCGGCTCTTTCGGTGTCCCTAGCCGCAGAGCTCTATGATTCGAAAACTCGCGCCGATTCTCGGCATCACGTTTATCGATATTCTCGGATTCAGCATGCTGCTTCCGATGCTCCCCTATTTCGTCACCCACTTCGGGGCGGCACCCGTCGTCGCCGGCTTGCTCTTCACGACGTTCTCGCTCTGCCAGCTCATCGCCGCGCCGCTCTGGGGCAACGCCTCCGATCGGATCGGGCGCAAGCACGTACTGATCGTTAGCCAAATCGGTGCGACGATCGGTTGGGCGATGTTGGCGTTCGCACCGAATCTCGCGATCGTCTTCGTCGCGCGCGTCATCGAAGGGCTCTCCGGCGGAAATATCAGCATCACCCAAGCCTACGTCGCGGATCTCGTCGCCCCCAACGAACGCGCGCGCGCGTTCGGCTATATCGGCGCTACGTTCGCGGGAGCGATGATCTTCGGCCCCGTCGGCGGCGGCCTGTTATTCGCGCGTTTCGGTTTTCCGGCGCCATTCCTCGCCGCTGCGGGCCTGCAATTCATCACGTTGATGGCCACGTATTTCACGCTTCCCGAATCGAGGCCGAAGGCCGACGATCGCGAAGCGCGCGTCGGATTTCGCGACGTCTTCGCCACGTTGCGCAACCCGCATCTCGCGCGCATCCTGCGCCAGAAACTCGCGCTCTCGCTCGCGCTCTACGGATACTACAGCGTCATCGCGCTCTATCTCCAAGGGCAGCTCGGCTTCACGCTCTTTCAAACCGATATCGCCTTCGCCGTGTACGCCGCGTTTACCGTCTTCGTTAACGCGGTATTGATCGGCCGCGCGTCGGAACGTTTCGGCGACCGGCGAATGTCGAGCATCGGCCTCGCCTTACTCGTCGCCGCCCTCGCGCTCTTGCCCTTCGTTCACAATCTCGTCACGCTCGCGCTCGCCTACGCGAGCCTCACCGTCGGCGTCGGATTCGCCAATACCGGCATCACCGCGCTCATCAGCGCGCTCGCATCGGAACGAGAACAAGGAACGGTCCTAGGCGTCAGTTCTTCGCTCGATTCCGTCGCCGGCGTCATCGCACCGCCGATTTCGACCGGCATGCTAACGCGTTGGGGAAGCCCGTTCGCCGGAATCGAGTCGCTCGTCTTCGCCACAATCGCGCTCGCGCTAGGGCTGCGCGTCGGGCGACCCGCGATTAACGCGCCCGCAGAATCGTGATGAGCGCGGCGAACGCGATGCAAGCGACGACGATGGCGACCAAACCGAGGACGCTCGCGATCCGCGCGCGGCGTCGCAGTTCGCGTTTTCCATCTTCGTTCGATTCAGCCACAACGGCTCTGCGTTAGGCGCGGTGACCGATCGTGCCTCCCATCGATAGCATCGCCATCCTCGCGGGAATCGCGCTCGCCGTCGCCGCATTCGCGGCATCGCGACGCAACGAAGGACACCCCTACGCCGAGGAAGTCTACGCGATGACTCCGCGCGCGCATCGCCGTTACGCCGCGCTCGGCCTGCTCTTCGCGTTGTCGATCGGCGCGGCGTTCTTCCTCCACCTGCCGACCGTACCGCTCGTCGCGATACTGACGCTGGTTATCGTCTTCTACGCTACATCGTTTCTGCGAGGCTTCTCCGATGTCTGATACGTTTCGCTTCTCGCCGCGCCCGAATCGCGCCGCAGAGATTCCCTGGCACCCATGGGGCCCCGAGGCGTTCGCCCTCGCTCGTTCCAGCGATCGCCCGATCTTGCTCTCGCTCTCCGCGGTGTGGTGCCACTGGTGCCACGTGATGGACGAGACGAGTTACTCCGATCCCGACGTCATCGCTGCGATCGCGCGCGACTTCGTGCCGATTCGCGTCGATAACGACGAGCGCCCGGATATCAACGCCCGCTACAATATGGGCGGCTGGCCGACGACGGCGTTCCTCGCTCCCGACGGAACGATTCTCACCGGCGCGACCTACCTACCGCCCCCCGCGATGCGTCAGGCGCTCGAGCGCATTGCGCACTATTATGCGGAGCATCGCGATCGCGTCGAAAGCGCGATGATGGAGCGCGGGGGCGAGGACGATGGAACGCCGCCGCCGGCGACGATCGACACCGAGGTTGCAAACTTCGTTTTCGAACGGGCGCGTTCGAGTTACGACGCACGCAACGGCGGCTTCGGCGACGCACCGAAATTCCCGCAGTGCGATCTGCTGGAGTTTCTGCTCGACGACGGCCTCGCGGGGCGGCACGAATCGCTCGCGATGCTCGCGCGTACCCTGCGTGCGATGGCGGGCGGCGGCACCTACGACCGCATTGAAGGCGGCTTCTTTCGCTATTCGACGACCGCGGATTGGTCGGTTCCTCACTTCGAGAAGATGGCCGAAGATCACGGCTCGCTGCTCCGCATTCTCGCGCGCCTCCTCGCGTACGAGCAGGACGCCGCGCTTCATTCCGCGCTGCAACAGAGCGTTGCGTACGTTCGTGCGACGCTTTTCGACGAGACGCGCGGCGTCTTTCTCGGTAGCCAGGATGCCGACGAATCGTATTTCGCCCTCGGCGCGGCGGAGCGCGCGCTGCGCGAACCGCCGTTCGTCGATCCCACCTCGTACACGGCATGGAGCGCGGCGCTCGCCGGTGCCTTCGCCCAGGTCTCGCTACTCGAGGAGGACGACGAACTCGCGGGCATCGCCGCGCGCGTGCTCGACACGCTCGAAGAACGGATGCTCGATACCGACGGCCTCATGCTCCGCGTCTGGCGCGCCGGCAAGGCGCCGCGCGTCAGCGGAATTCTCGCCGATCAGTGTGCGACGATCGCCGCGTCGCTCGACGCCTACGAAGCGCTCGGCGAGCCGCGCTTTTTCGAGCGCGCGGATCGGCTCGCTCGAGCGACGCTCGCCGCCTTCGCTCCCGACGGAGGAGCCGCTGCGGACCGCATCGCGGGAAGCGAGGATCTCGGACGGCTCGCGTTGCGCGACCGTCCGCTCGCGGAGAATTCCTCGCTCGCGCGATCGTTGCTGCGAATCGCCGAGATCGCCGAACGCCCGGCCGACGCCGAGCGCGCGCGTTCTATCCTCGCGACCTTCGCCACGACCTATCGCAATGCCGGGCTCTTTGCCGCAAGCTATGCGCGCGCCGCCGCCCTCGCAACGCGCATGCGAGCGCGGCTCGCCATACGCGGCCCGCTCGCCGCGACGCGCGAGTGGCGCCGCGCGGCACTCCGCTTAGGCGCTCCCGAACTCGGGGTCTACGCCGATCTTTCGACCGACGTTGCCGCTCCCAATGCCGTGCTCTGCATCGGTACGCTCTGCGGCGAACCGATTCTCGAGGAACGCGCGCTCCCCGCGGCATACCGCGCCCTGCGCGAGAGCGCGGCGCGCGCCTCCGCGCCGCCTAATTTCCCGGGCGAATGAACGCGTTCCAGTACCAGCAGCCCCAGAGCCCGACGAGCGCCGAGTAGAGCATCAACGCATAACCCCAGCGCGGCACTCCGCGACGGAATGCGAGCAGCAAAAGGACCGCCGCGAAGGGTTCGAAATCGAGCGCGTGACGCATGCCGAATTGCGCGAACCCGTTGACGTAGTACACGAGATTCGGTAGCCAGGTTGCCAGCAGCATCAGCCAAAGCACGACCGTATCGCGCCACGGTTTGCGCGCCCACGCAACGAGCACTAATGCGGGCGAGGTCCACGTCAGCGCGACGCCGGTCATCTCGGGGCGCAGGTAGGGAAAACCGGAGAGAACGGTCGGCATCTGCAAGAAAAACGATTGTAATTGATAGGGGAGATACCGCAACGCGAACGGCGATCCGTACGGGCTCCCGGCGGGATCTTGATGGAACCACATCGAGTAGCCGATATCGTCCCACGTTCCCCAGCGGCCGAGATTGTAGGCGACCCAGAGTGCGACGACCGGAATCGCGACGGCGAGAAACCCGAACAGGCGGGAGCGCCACGCCGGATGGAGGCGCGGCACCGCCTCGTCGGGCGCGAGCAACATCGCGAGAACGAGCGGCGCGATAACGACGAGGCTGAAGCGCGACTCGACGGCAGCGGCGAGATAGAGTGCGGCCACCCATCCGCGCTTCGCGGTGCGAAGTTCGAGCCAGAGCAGCAGCGCGAACGCGAAGGCACTGACGTTGGCGATGAACCATACGTCGCCGAGCATCGACGCCCACAACAGGTCGGTACCCGCAAACGTAAAGAGCGCGACCCACGCATTCGCTCGCGCGTCGAGGCCGTAGCATTCGCCGATGCGCCAAAGCGCACCGATCGCGAGCCCGCCGAGCGCGCAGGCGAGCAACGTTTGGTTCGCTGCGGTTCCAAAAATCGCGACGAAGGGCAGGAGCAAGATCGCCGGAAGCGGTGCCTCGATCACATAATGCGCCCCATGATAGGCGAGTGCGTCGATATAGGCGCCGGGCCAATCGATCGCGAGCCGCCCGTGCAAGAACGCCTCGGCGAGTAAGACGTAGTTGTTGTACGGCGTCGATCGTCCGTGCGAGACGATCCACGCAATGAGAAACGCTGCGAATCCCGCGAGGAGGCTCGGCGGAACCGCGAAGCGCTTAGATGGGAGGGAGCGTTGCACTCGGCAGCGGCTGCGGCACGCGGAACGTCGTTTCGGGGAGCGAGCGCGGGAAGCGGCAGTTGCTCCACACGATACGCTCGTTCGCCGGCTTTCCGCGCACGCTCGCGGTTACGTACGCTTCGTAGGGAACCCAATAATGCCCGACGCCGTGGTAGAGCACGGCACCGTGCCCGCGAACGCCGTCCGACGACGACGTGAAAGCGATCGCGCTCGGGAGAAAACGCCCGCTGGTGATGGTGAAACCGGTGATCGAAAAGCGCGCGCTCGGTGCGAGCGCGGTCGCCTGATAGCGATATTCAAAATTCACGCCGACTTTTCGCGCCGAGAGAAAGAGCACTTCGTAGTCGTGCAACGTCGGCGCGAGGCGATCGATCGAATAGCGATCGGCGCGATGCGCGATGACGATCGATTTCGCGCGGACGGGAATACCCTGCGAAGAGAGCAGGCTGTCGCGTACGAGATCGCCTTGGCGATAGAGGAGATGCTGCTGTTCGATCTGCACCGGGCCGGCTTGCGAGATGGAATAGTTACAGATCGACGCGGTCGGTAGCGCGAGCGAACCCATCGCGCGCGCGTACTCGTCGAGTACCACCTGCGAATCCTGGCGCTTCGGCGCGGCCGCGAGCGCGAGCAGCAGAACGCCGGCGCAAGCGACGGCGAGGCGTGCGCGGCGACCGATCACGTCGCTGCGAGCACGGCGGCTCGCATTGCGGCGAGCGCCGCTGGCGCACCCGCAACGTTTTTGCCGCCGCCCTGTGCGTGGGCGGCCTGCCCGCCGCCCTTCCCGCCGAGCGCGGGCGCCGCGAGCTTGACGAGGTTTCCGCTATGAACGCCGGCGGCGACCGCATCGTCGTCGGCGCTCACCAAAATGCTCGCGCTCTCGCCGTCGGTACCGATCAACGCGATTGTTCCATGCGGCATCCGCGAGCGAATCGCCGCGCTCAAATGACGCAACGCTTCGGCATCGGCCTCCGGCACGATCGCGCCGACGAAGCGCCGAGCGCCTTCGCCCTCGGCGGCGTCGCAATAGCGCGCGGCATCGGCACCGGCGAGTCGCGCCTTGATCTGCGCGAGCGAGCCCTGAAGATCGCGTACCTCCCGCTGCAAGCGCGTCACGCGATCGCCGAGCTCCTCGGGATTGGTCGCCAACGCGCCGGAGATCGACCCGACGAGTTCCTGTTGCTTGGTAACGAATTGCTCGGCTGCATCGGAGACGCAGCTCTCGATACGGCGCACGCCGCTACCGATCGAGGATTCGTTGAGCAGCACGAAGAGACCGAGCTCGCCGGTGGAACGAGCGTGCGTTCCGCCGCAAAATTCGACCGACGGTCCCGCTCGTACGACGCGCACGCGCTCGCCGTATTTCTCGCCGAACATCCAGATCGCACCGGTCTGCTTCGCTTCGTCGAGCGGAAGTTCTCGGGTCTGCAACGGCGAGTCGTCGCGAATCATCCGATTGACGCGGTGGGCGACCTCGCGGCGCTGCTCGGGAGAGAGCGCGCCTGCGGCCCAACGAAAATCGAAGCGCATGCGATCGATGCCGACCCAGGAGCCCGCCTGGGCGACGTCGTCGCCGAGAACGTCTCGCAGCGCGCGTTGTAAGAGATGCGCCGAGGTATGATGGCGGCGAATCTCGCGACGCCACCAATCGTGCACCGCCGTCGTCACGCGCTCGCCGACGCGAAACGTGCCGCTACGCACGATACCGATATGGACGACCGCTTCGCCCAGAAATTGCGTGTCTTCGACTTCGAAGGCGGCATCGGGGCCGAGCAGCACGCCGCGATCGCCGATCTGCCCGCCGCGTTCGGCGTAGAACGAAGTGGAATCGAGAACGATCCGACCGCGCGATCCTCCACCGAGCTCCTGCGTCGGTTTTTGGTCGGCATCGAGCATCGCGACGATGCTTCCGGCGCCTTCGAGCCCGTCGTATCCGGTGAAGGTCGTTTCGACCGCCGGTAATTCCGCGAGCGTGACGACCGCGCGTTTGGCGGCGGCGTCGTTGCGCGCGCGTTCGCGCTGCGCCTTCATCTCGCTCTCGAAAGCGGCGGTATCGATGGCGACGCCGCGCTCGGCGGCGATCTCTCGGCTGAGTTCGATTGGAAAGCCGTGCGTGTCGTGCAGCGTGAATGCGTCTTCGCCCGAGATGAGGCGCGTGCAATTCTCGTTCGCTTCCTCGATCATACGGTCGAGAACGGCGAGCCCGCGCTCGAGCGTCCGATTGAATGCGCGCTCTTCGCGCTCGAGCGCGCCGACGATCCGTGCCGTGTTCTCGCGGAGTTCGGGGTAGCCGCTCGCGAGCGATTCGACGACGGCGGGAACGAGCGCCGCGAGAAACCCGTCGGGATAGCCCAGCAGTCGCCCCTGACGAATCGCGCGACGAATCAAAAACCGCAGCACGTACCCGCGGTCGCTATTGGAGGGATAGATGCCGTCGTTGATGAGGAAGGTCACCGCGCGCGCGTGATCGGCGATGATGTTCTGTCGAACGCGCCGCTCGGCGGGCGGGAGCGATCCCGATTGCGGTTGCGGTTGTGCGGCGACGAGATCGAGGAAGAGATCGGTCTCGTACATCGAGGCCTTGCCGTTGACGACCGCGAGCATCCGCTCGAGCCCCGCGCCGGTATCGATCGATTTGCGCGGCAACTCCGAGAGCGTGCCGTCCGCGGCGCGATTGAACTGCTGGAAGACGACGTTCCAGATCTCCACGAAACGATTGCCGAGGTTCGGCCCGGTATCCTCGGGGCCGCTCGCATGGGTTTCGCCGATATCGTAAAAAATTTCGGTCGACGGGCCGCACGGGCCGGTCGGTCCCATCGTCCAGAAATTATCGTCGTCGAAGCGCGAGATGCGCGTGGGGTCGAGGCCGATCTCACGCTCCCAAATACGCGCCGCTTCGTCGTCCTCGGTATGCACCGTCACGTAGAGCCGCGAGGGATCGAGACGCATGACGCGCGTGACGAACTCCCACGCCCATGCGATCGCTTGCGCTTTGTAGTAATCGCCGAAACTAAAGTTTCCGAGCATTTCGAGAAACGTACCGTGCCGCCCGGTGCGGCCGACGTTCTCGATATCGCTCTTGGCGCCGGCGACGCGCAGGCACCGCTGCACGGTCACCACGCGCGGCGCGGGGGCCGGGCGTTCGCCGAGAAATGCCGGAACGAACTGCTCCATCCCCGCAATCGTAAAGAGCGTCGTGGACATCTCGTCGGGGATCAAACTCGCCGAAGGAACGTGTTTGTGCTCTCGGGCAACAAAGAAATCGATCCACGCTTGGCGGAGTTCTTGGCTCGTCATCGGCATAAGCACCCCGTATGGTAGCAGAGTGCCGCCGCTCGCGCTACGACGGTGGTGCCAACAGCGTGCGCAGGCGAGCCAGCGCCCGTTGCTCGATCCGCGAGATCTGCATCTGCGAGGTGCCGAGCCGTTCGCCGACCTCGCGCTGCGTCTGTCCCTCGAAGAAGCGGAGGCGCAGCACGATCCGCTCGCGCCCGGGAAGCCGTTCGAGCGCCCCGGCGATCTCCGCCCGCTCGGGGACGAGTTCGAGGTCCCCGTCGGGCACCCCGATGCTGGGGGCGAGCCGTCGCGCCCCCTCCTCACTCTCGAAACCGGCGTCGAGCGAGAGCGGCGAGAGCGCACCCCCCGCCTCCATCGCCTCGAGAATCGCTTCGACCTCCACGCCGAGCTGCGCCGCGATCTCCGCCGGGGTCGGCGTCCGCCCCAGATCGGCAGTGAGCCGATCGGTCGCCCCGGCGATCGAGAGCGCGAGGTCTTTCAGGCGACGCGGCACGTGGACCGCCCACCGTTTGTCGCGAAAATAGCGTTTCAGCTCGCCGAGGATCGTCGGCGTTGCGAAGGTCGCGAATTGCGCTCCAAAATCGGGTTGGTAGCGATCGATCGCGTTGATGAGCCCGAGCGTCGCGATCTGCAAGAGATCGTCGTAAGGCTCGCCGCGATCGGTAAAACGCTTCGCGAGGTAGCGAACGAGCCCGAGGTGCCGTTCGACGAGCTGCGTCCGCACGGCGGAGCGTTCGCGCGCGATCTCTTCATCGTCGCCGGCTCGTTTTAACGCCAGAAAACGCTCGAGGAGCGCCTCCGCCGATTCTTCATCGCTCATCGATCGCTCGATGCGAATTTATCGGCTGCTATCGCCAAACCGCTTAAACATCGTCAGCACGGTGCCGCTATCGCGTTCGACGCGGTACTCCACCTCGTCCATCAACGCGCGGATGAGATAGACGCCCAAACCGCCGACTCGCGGCTCGCCGAGATCGCGCGAACGGATGCGTTCGGCCTCGGTTCCGATTCCGAAATCCCGCACGGTGATCTGCAGGCCGTCGTGGTAGATGCGACACGTAATGACGATTTCGTCGCTTTCGCGCGCGTGTTGGATGGCGTTGGTGCACGCTTCGGCGACGGCGAGTTTTAGGTCGGCGATCTCGTCGACGTTGAAATGCATGCGGGCGGCAACAGTCGCCACCGCGAGGCGAGCGAGTGCGACCCATTCCGCGCGAGAGGGAATCCGAACCTCGATCTCGGGAATCTCGGCACCAACTTCGCGCGCTTGCATCATTTCAATGCGTTGACGGCTTCGTCGACGGTATCGTAGATATCGAACACTTTAATCAATCCGGTGATGTCGAATATTTTTCGCGTTTGCGGATTGGTCGAAACGAGCGTCACCGCCCCGCCATGCTCGCGAACGCGCTTGAGGCCGCCGATGAGGACGCCGAGCCCCGTCGAATCGATATAACGCACGTTTTGCATGTCGATCGCGAAGGTATAGGTGCCCTTGTCGATGAGCTTCCCGATAAAATCCTTGACCTTCGGTGAGGTGTAGACGTCGATCTCTCCGTCGAGCGAGACGACCGCGATGGAGCCGTTCACCGAGCGAACTTGCATTTGAATGTCCACGCGCGCCACTACGCCCCGTCCGCCCGTCGCTCTGCAGGGCCGCCGTCGGAACGGTCGTTTCCCGACGTCCGCGCCTGCTCCAATATCGTACGGCCGCGTTCGTAGAGATCGGCGGCATTGCTCTGCCACGCCGCAGTCGCTTCCCCGACGCGATCGCGAAGATCGCCGGTCGCATCGACGGCCTGATTGCTCGCCTCGCGCGCCTTACCGATAACCGCATCGCGCGTCTCTTCGTCGGCAAGCAAAAGTGCGGCGGCCGCGCCGATTGCGGCACCGATCAACAAACCGACGACAAAGCCTCCGCCATTGGGGCGATCGCTCACTGCGCGCTACCTCCACGAGCATC
>JAJZVP010000071.1 GCA_021845615.1 bacterium
CGAGCGGAAGGGGCGCGAGCGTCGTTTTCGGGCGAGGCCCATGGTTCTTCCACGATCCGAAGGCGGCTTGCAGCGTTCGCTCGACGACGCTTGGCGAGAGATCTCCGACGACGGCGATCGATGTGAGATCGGGGCGCCATGCTGCGCGAACGTAGGCGAGCAGGTCGGATTGGCGGATCGATGAGATCGAGGTACGCGTCGGGATGCGCAGCGCTGGATCGCCCGATGGAAGCAGCATCTTATCGTACGCTTCGTCGGCGAGCACGCTCGCGATATGCGAACGCGTGCCGACGCTGTTGGCGAGTTGCCCGCGCTCTTGATCGAGCCACGGCTGCACGAACGAGGGATGGCGCTCGCCGTCGGCGAGAATCGTGACGAGATGTGCGAAATCCTCGATGCGTCCGCGCGCGCCGAACGCGCTGCCGAAGTTGACGCTCGCGCCCATATCTTCGATCGTTTCGGTACGTCGCGCGAAGGGGCGCGTGACGCTTCCGAAGTTTGCGAGATCCGATGCGAGGCTCGCGATACCGACGAGCGCGTCGGGCTCGAGGCTCGGTACCGACGCGATCGACCCACGCAGAACGAAGGTCGGCCGGTCGGGTTTGTATTGTGCGACGATGCGGATGCCGTTCGCCAAACGGAACCGTACCGGTTTGAGAACGCTGCGCGCCGTCGACGGCTTGCGAATGGCTCGCGCGATCCACGCCGGTTCCCGAATCGTTCCTTGCGGTGCTCGCGTCGAGAAATTGTCGCTCGCGGTGGTGCTCGTCGCCGTGCCCGAGCCGCCGGGCGTGTCGCTCGGGCTCAGGCGACCTACGACGTTGGGGGAGTGGAGGTAGCGGCGTGCGACCGAGAGCAACGAGGCCGGAGTGATTGCGGCGAGGCGCGCGTCCTCCGCGCCGATTTTCTCGCCGACGACTCCGTAGGTATAGCCGGCGAGATCGCCGATGCCGACGATGGAGTCGCCGGCTTCGACGCGCTGCGCGATCGTGATGCGTTTTGCGGTGCGCACGAGGCTCGGGGGGAATCCGTTGCTCAGCATCGTCGCCATCGTGGCATTGTAGATCGCGGTCGCCTCGGCGGGAGAGTGCCCGGGGTTGAGCACCACGAGTACGTCGAGCAGGCCTTGGTGCAGCTGAGTATCGGCTTGAGCCTGAACCTGCAGTGCGACGTTGCTTTGCACCAGCGAGCGATAGAAGGGCGAGCGCGCGTCGCCGATGAGCGTCGCGAGCGTGCTGATCTCCGGCTCGCCGGGGTCGCGGTCGCCGGGAACGACGTAGGCAAAATCGAGCACTTGAAACGGAAAGGGGAAATTCGCTCGAATCTGTTTTCCCGTCGCGGGGATGCCGGTCGTCTTTGGGTGCGGCGGAAGCGTGCGGCGTGGAATCGCGCCGAAGTATTTCTCGGCGAGCGCAAAGCCGCGCTTTGCGGAGATATCGCCAGCGATCACCAATGTCGCGTTATTCGGTGCGTACCATTCGTGATAGTACGTGCGCAGATCGCCGACGTTCGCCGCTTCGACGTCGGCGAGCGAGCCGAGTGCGGTCCTTCCCATCGGCGAGCCCGGAAAGGCCGCCGCGCGAACGCGCGAGAGCAGACTATAGAACGGCGAGCTTAAGTCGCCGCGAATTTCGTTAATGACGGCGCGCCGTTCGATCGCCCATTGTGCGGGTTTCAGGTTCAGGTGCGCCATGCGATCGGCTTCGAGTGCGAGAGGCACGGCAACCTTATCGGCGGGAACGACGAAATAAAACTCCGTGTAATCGTAGTCCGTCTGTGCGTTCATCTGCGCGCCGAGCCGCGCCGAGATATCGTCGATCCCGGCTGCCGAGATATGCTCCGAACCGCGAAACATCATGTGTTCGAGCGCGTGCGCGAGACCGGTCTTTCCCGGCGTTTCGTAGAGCGAACCGAAATCGTACCAGACGCTAGTTTGCACGACCGGCGCGGCGCGGTCGACGACGACGACCACGCGTAAGCCGTTGCGGAGATGCATGCTCGATATTCCTGCGTCGCCGGGGCCGCGATCGTACGGCGAGAGCGTCGTTGCGGCGCGGGCGATGCCGACCAGAAGGAGCGCGCAGGCGCCGGCGAGGCAGAGGATGCGTTGAAGCGATGATTTCACGGGGGGATGCATTCGGCATTGCGGGTTCGTCGTCCGTCCGGAGCGAAGCGGGAAATGGCAATGACGCAATCGCGAGGCGACACGATGCTGGAGATCAAGGTCAAGCCGGGATCGAAGCGGCCGGGCGTTTCGCGCGATGGCGAGCGGCTGGTCGTTGCGGTCGCGGCGCGGGCGATCGAGGGCGCGGCGAACGAGGGCGCGCTCGACGCGCTTGCGGAGGCATTGGGCGTCGCGCCGTCGCGATTAGCGATCGCGCGCGGTCACCGAGGACGGCTAAAAACCATCGTCGTCTCCGGGCTTACGCCCGAGGAAGTGCGCGCGCGCGTATCGAGCATCGCGAGCGCATAACGGTGGCGCCTCGGCCGGAGGAAAAGAGGCCCGCTTACGAGCGCGGCGTTGAGGAATCCGTGGAGACGCTCTCATCGAGTGCGAGGTAGTCTGCGACCGCATCGTCGAGTGCGTCGCGCGGAATGAGACCGATTAGCTCGCTTCTTCCTAACGTTATGCCACGCTTTGCAGCGGCCGCTTCGGCGCTGCGTCGCAGCTGCATCGGCGAGGTCGCGCGATACTGCGTGATATTGAACGAGAGTTGCACGCGTCCGTCGTCGAGCCGAAAGGCGAGCGCGCGAATGCCGGGAAGGCCGCCGCCGCGTTCGCGCAGCTCGGCGGCGATCGCTCTCCCCGCTGCGATATCCTCGCTCTCGAGCTCGATATTCCAAGCGACGAGAATCTCGCGCGCGCCGACCGCGATCGCGCCGGCACTTTCGTGAGCGGGGATATCGCCGAAATCGGGGCGGTCGTTCCGCGCGAAGCGAGCCGCGAGCCCCTCGAAGCCGTCGCGCCGGGCGTTGGCGAGCAATCGTCGCTCGGGAATCAGTGCGGCTTCGCCGTACAGGAAGCTCGGAATTCCCTCGCGTCGCCAAATTTCGCGTGCGGCGCTGCGAGCGAGATCGACCGCCTCGGCCATCGGTGCGTCGCCGAGGGGAATGAAGGGCAGCACGTCGAGTGCGCCGATGCGCGGATGGAGGCCGTGGTGCGAACGCAGGTCGATGCGTTCGCGGGCGACGCGTGCGAGCGCGAGCGCCGCTCGGAGCAGGCATTCGGCCTCTCCCACGATCGTGAGAACGCTGCGGTGGTGCGCCGCGTCGGAACTACGGTCGAGAACGCGCGCGCCCGTCGCTTCGACCGCTTCGACGGCCAGGCGTATCGTTTCGTCGTTACGCCCCTCGGAGAGATTGGGGACGAGTTCGAAGAGATGCACGAGCGCTAACCCAGCACCTCGGCGATCGCCGAACCGATATCGGGAAAGCGCTCCGCGCTGATGTGTACGCCGTATCCCAATCGCTTTGCCTCCGCCGCGCGCCTCGAGGCCGCGCTCACGGCGCGCACCTCGCCGGAGAGCCCGAGCTCGCCGTAGGCGACGACATCCGCTCCGACGGCGCGGTCGCGCAGCGAGGACGCAATCGCGAGGGCGATACCGAGATCTGCCGCGGGTTCGCTGACGCGCAGCCCGCCGGCGACCGAGGCGTAGATATCGTGCGATCCGAGCATCATGCCGGCGCGTCGTTCGAGAACGGCGATAATCATCGCGAGGCGCGCCGGATCGAGATTGTTCGCCAAGCGGCGCGGCGTGCCGAAGCTGCTCTCGCCAACGAGCGCTTGCACTTCGACGAGCACCGGGCGCGAGCCGAGAATCGAGGCGACGACGCAGCTGCCGCTCGGCCGAGCATCGCGCCCGGCGAGAAAGATTTCGGAGGGGTTCGCCACATCGTGGAGCCCGTCGTCGTGCATGGAGAAGACGCAGATTTCATCGATCGAACCGAAACGATTTTTATAGGCGCGGAGAATGCGATAATCGCCCTGAACCTCACCCTCGAAATAGAGCACGGTATCGACGAGATGTTCGAGCAGGCGCGGCCCGGCGATACTGCCGTCTTTGGTGACGTGGCCGACGATGAAGGTCGCACAGCCGGTTCGCTTCGAGAACTCCACGAGCGCCTGGGTGCAGTCGCGCACCTGGCCGACGCTTCCGGCGTAGCTCTCGCTCTCGGGCAGGCGAACGGTTTGAATCGAATCGACGATCATCGCGCGCGGTCCGATGCGCGCGGCGGCATCGAGAACGGCGTGGAGATCGGTCTCGGGAAAGAGCAGCAACGACGAATCGATTTTCAACCGCGCGGCGCGCAATTTCACTTGTGCGGCGGACTCTTCGCCGCAAACGTAGAGCACCGGGCCGGCGAGTTGAAGGCGCGCGGCGATCTGGAGCAAGAGCGTCGATTTGCCGGCGCCGGGTGGGCCGCCGACGAGCGTCACGCTTCCCGGAACGATGCCGCCGCCGAGCACGACATCGAACTCCGGCATGCCGGTCGCGATACGAACGTGATGCGCGCTCTCGACCTCGCGCAGCGGAATCGGTGCCACGCTCGGCCCGCGCATCGAGCGAATCGGGCGCGCCGCCTCGCGCGGCCGTTCCTCGAAGGTGTTCCATGCCGAGCATTGCGGGCAACGCCCGAGCCAACGCGCGGATTCAAATCCGCACGCGCTACAGAAGAACACCGCTCGGGTTTTGGCCATCCTCGCTCTCTTCGCGCGCGTGCGACGAGCGTCCCGTGCGCCGGGCAACCGCGCGCGCGCCGTGCGGGTTACCCGCAGCGAGATGAGCGCAGCATCGTCGAGGCATATCGCGATCGTGGGGGCAGGCGTCGCCGGGTTGACCGCGGCAGCCCTGCTCGCGCATCGTGGCTATCGCGTGAGCCTCTTCGAGAAGCAGAGCGTCCCAGGTGGGCGCGCCGCCGCGATGACGTGGGATGGATTCACCTTCGATCTCGGCCCGACGCTCCTCTTTATGCCCGACGTCTATCGCGAAGCTTTCGCGAGCTGGGGCGGTGATTTCGATCGTGAGGTGCCGATGCTGCGCCTCCGTCCGAATTATCGGCTCAACTACGCCGACGGAAACGAGTTGGTCATTTCCTCGCTCCTCTCCGAGACCATGCGCTCGCTCGAAGCGTTCGCTCCCGGTTCGAGCCGTGGGTTTCTGCGCTATTTCGCGGATGCCGCCTATGCCTACCAACGCTCGCGGCGTCTCTTCGTCGGCGAGCGCATTCGGTCGTTCGCGCATTTTCTTTCATCCGAACGGATCGCCGCGCTCTTTTCGACCGGAGCCTTTCGGCGCCTCGGCGCGCAGGCGTCGCGGAGCTTCGGCGATCCGCGCGTCGCCGGAGCCTTTTCGTTTCAATCGATGTACCTCGGGATGTCGCCCTTCGATGCACCGTTGCTCTATCGGCTCTTGCTCTTTACCGAACTCGGCGAAGGCATTTTCTTTCCGTTCGGCGGCATCGGCGCGCTCCCGCGCGCGCTCGATCGCGCCGCGCGCGGCAACGGTGCGCACCTGCGATACGAGACGGAGATTGCGGGGGTCGAACGGCACGGCAATCGCGTCGTCGCGCTGCGCACCGCGGGCGGCGAACGCATCGAATGCGATGCGCTGCTCCTCAACGCCGACCTTCCCTACGCCTACGATCGGCTCCTCGGCGAACCGAAGCATCGCTCGCTGCGCATGCGCCATACGCCCTCGGCGTTGCTCGTCTACGCCGCGCTGGAAGAGCGGTACGACGATCTGCTCCACCATGAGTTCTTGATGCCGAGCGATCTGCGCGCGACCTGCGACGATATTTTCCGGCGCGGCCGGATTCCCGAGGACCCGGCGATCTATCTCTGCGCTCCGAGTGCGACCGATCCGTCGATGGCACCGCCAGGAAAAGAAGCGCTCTATCTGCTCGTCCCGGCTCCCTCGCTCGATGGGGTCGTCGATTGGGCCGGCGATCGCGGGGCGATCGTGGAGCGAGCGTTGCGCATCGTCGAGGAGCGGCGCTTGCCCGGGCTCCGGTCGCGCATCCGTTGGGTGCGATCCCGAACGCCACTGGAGTTTCAAAACGAACTCTTTCTCAATCGCGGTTCGGCGTTCGGGCTCTCGCACGACGTCTTGCAAATTGGGCCGATGCGTCCCGATAACCGGCACGCGACGCTCGAGAATTGTTATTTCGCCGGTGCCTCGACGCGCCCGGCGACGGGTTTGCCGCTCGTGACGCTCGGTGCGTTGCAGAGCGTCGAACGTCTCTGCGAGGAGCTTGGATGACTCCGGGCAAACCCCAACCCACGTGAAGGCACCGGAGGATCTCGCTCGCTCCGCCCGTTGGTGTGCGCAGGTCATGCGCGTGCATGCGAAGAGCTTTTATTTCAGCACGCGCGTCCTACCGCGCGCGAAGCGCGAAGCGGTGGAAGCGCTCTACGGACTCTTTCGCAGCGCCGACGACCTCGCCGACGAACCCGGACCGACGCCCGAAGAGCGCCGTGCGGGTTTCGCCGCGATACGTGCGAGCGTTGCGGCGATCGTTCGCGGGGAGGATGCGAGCGATGCACCGTGGGGAGCCGCGGTCGCCCGAGCGCTCGCGCGTTTCCCGATCGCGATCGACGATATCCTCGCGCTCGTCGCCGGCTGCGAGAGCGATTTAGATCCGCAGCCGATCGCGACGTACGCGGAGTTAGAGCGATACGCGCGCGCGGTCGCCGGAACGGTGGGGCGTTGCTCGATGGCGATTCTCGGAGCGAGCGACGACGATTCGCTCGCACGCGGCGAACGCTTGGGAATCGCGATGCAATACACGAACGTCCTGCGCGATGTCGCCGAGGACGAGCGGAACGGGCGTATCTATCTCCCCGAGCGAGAAGTCGAGCGCGTCGGGCGACGCGAGGTGATGCGCGCGCTCGCGGAGCTCGCACGGAACGATTATCGGGAGGCGCGCGTTCTCGCCGCGCGGGTGCCGAACGACGGCTCGCGCTGGGCGCTGTTAGCGACTGCAGATATCTACGGCGGCATCATCGACGAGGTGGAACGCCGCGGATTTCATCCCGAAGCGGGGCGAGCGGTCGTGCCGACTCCGGCAAAACTCGCGCGTGCGGCGCGTTGCTGGGTGCGCGCCTACACCGGTTTTGCGAGCATGAAGTAAATGATGGAGAAGAGGGCGAGGGTGACCGTCCAGCCGACGATGCTCCACGCGAGGAAGGGACGCGTCAGGGCCGCGCTCTCTCCGGCGCGGGCGCGCCGCTCCATATGGATCTCGATCGGTACGAGGACGGCGAGCCAGAGCACGCCGCTCGCAATGGCGATCGCGAGCGCATCGCGCGTCCACAGGGTCTGCCACGGGTCGATGCCGAGCCGCGCGGCCAACGCGAGCCCGCTCGTGATGACCGCAGATCCGAAAATCAGGGTAAAGATTATATCCGTGAAGAGAATCTCGCGAACGGCGAAGCGGCGAAGCCGCTCGTCGCCGGAACGAAAGGCGCGGGTTGCCCAGATGCCGGTGACGACGAAGTTCCCGAGCCACAGGACGCCCGCTGCGACGTGGAGGCTTTCGAGAATCGGCATAGCGCGCGGTTCGGAGCGCTCGGCATGAAGTCCGCCTTGGTCGTCGGCGCGGGTTTTGCGGGGCTGAGTGCCGCGCTCCATCTCGCGCGCGCCGGTATCTCGGTGCGTGTGGTGGAGGCCGCCGATCGTCCCGGCGGGCGGGCGCAGGCATGGAGTAGCGGCGGGTATCGCTTCGATCTCGGCCCGACGCTCGTCGTGATGACCGACGTGCTGGAAGAAGCGCTGGGGGCGCGACATTTTGCCGAGCTGGAGTTGATGCGTCTCGAACCCGGCTACGAAGTACGGTGGCGTGACGGCGAGCGATTCGCCATGCACTCCGATATCGCACTCCTGCTCGCGGAGCTCGAGCGCTTCGAGCCCGGGGTGAGCGCGCGCGCGCTCGATTATTTCGCACGCGTGCATGGAGCCTATCGCGACGCGCGCCGAGAGGTGCTCGAACGCGACCATACGCTGCTCTCTTTTGCGGGATTGCTCGCGCGCCCCGGGCGCATGCGCCCGTGGATCGCGGGCTCGTTACGCCGCTTTACCGAGCGCTCGTTTCGTCGCTCGCGTTTGGTCGAGGCACTGACGTTTCAGTCGCTCTATCTCGGCACCTCGCCGCTGCGCGCTCCGGCAATGTACGCGCTGCTTCCCGTCGTCGAAGCGATCGAGGGCGTCTGGTTCGCGCCGGGCGGAATGGCGAGCATCGTCGACGCGTTCGCGAACGCCGCGGAATCGTTGGGCGTCGCGTTTTCCTACGAACGGCGCGTCGATCGACTCGAACGGAACGCCGCGGGAACGTGGTGCGCGTACGCGGGCGCGGAGCGGTTCGAGGCCGATGCCGTCGTCGTCGCCGCCGATCGCGAGCCCGCGCTCGCGCTGCTCGGTGCGCCGCCTCCGCGCGCTCGCTCGCCACGGTACGGACATAGTGCGCTCTGCTTGTACCTTGGGGTGCGGCGTCGCGTCGATCTCCCGTATCATACCGTCTTTCTCCCCGACGATCCGTGGCGCGCCTATCGCACGCTCGATGCCGGGATGCTTCCCGACGATCCGCTGCTCTACGTCTACAATCCGGTCGCGCGCGATGCGAGTGCGGCGCCGAGCGAGGGCAGCGCGCTGCTCGTGCTCGCTCCGGTGCCGAACCTCACGGCGCGTCGCGAAAGCGATCTCACCGCATTTCGGCGGCGACTCTTCGAACGACTCGAAGGAGCGGTCGGAGAGCTCCGTGAGTTTATCGAAGTCGAGCGCGTGCGCGGTCCCGCGGAGTGGGCGAGCGAACTCGGGCTCATGCACGGCGCGGCGTTCGGCCCCGATCATACGCTCGATCAAATGGGGCCGTTCCGACCGCCGATGCACGAGAAACGTTTTCCCGGATTGGTCTTTGCAGGGAGCGGAACGCGGCCGGGCTCCGGGGTGCCGATGGTGGTGATCTCGGGGCGACTCTCCGCCGAGCGTCTCCTGCGCCGGTGAGCTGGCAGCGCGCGCATCGCGTCGCGGGCTTCGAAGCGTTCTTCGGCGCCTATCTTCGTTGGCTGATGAGTCGCAGTTTCGCGCGCGTTCTCGTGCGTTGCGACGGTGTGTTTCCGCAAGCCGGCTATGTGGCCGCCGCAAATCATCATTCCTGGTGGGATGGTTTTCTCGCGTCGAGCATTCACCGCGCCTTCGCACCGGAACGAGCGTTCAACCTGATGATGGACGACGAACAATTGCGACGCTTTCCGTTCTTTCGCATGGGTGGTGCGTTCTCGGTCGATGCGCGCAGCGTGCGTGCCGCATACGAGGCGATCGCTTACGGCGCGCGATGCGCGCGCGATGGCGCCGGTCTCTGGATTTTTCCGGACGGCGTGCTCCGGCCGCCGCTCTGCGCGCCGCACTTCACCTCGGGATTCATCCATGCCGCTCGCGCTGCGGAGGTGCCGGTGCTGCCGGTCGCGATGCGGTACTACGTTCTCGACGAGCAACGACCGACGGCGATCGCGGCGATCGGCGCAGCGATCGATCCTCACCCGCGCGCGGCACGGGCGACGAGCGAGGAATCCGTCGTGGAGCTCCTCGCATCGATCGATAGCGATCTGCGTGAGGGGCGCATCGACGAACGCTATCGAGCGATTCTGCGCGGGCGTTCGGGGATCGACGAGATCGTCGCTGCGTGCATCGCTCCATTACGACGGACGTGATCGCCGCGCTCTCCTGGCTCCTCGGAACGGCACTCGCGATCGCTTTCGGCGGCGCGGCGATGGCGTTGGCGAACGTACCGCTCTTCCACCGGCTCGTGCCGCAGCCCGGCGCGCCTGGAACGATCGACCTCTACATTCCCATGCGCGATGAGGCCGATCGTGCCTACGAATGCGTCGCGAGTTTTCTCGCGCAGCCCGAGCTCCGGCGTGCGGTCCTGATCGACGATGGGTCGAGCGACGACACCGCAGCGATCCTCGCGGCGATCGCGCGCGAGGACGAGCGCGTCGTCGTTCTTGCCGTTCCCAGCGACGCACCGGCGCAGCGTTCGCCGAAGGCACGTGCGATCGCCGCCGCAATCGCCGCGGTACCGATCGAAGCGCCCTTCGCGCTCTTCGCCGATGCCGACGTACGAGCGCTTCCCGGCGCACTCGGGGCGACGCTCGCGGCGCGAGCATCGCTCGAGGTCGGAGCGGTGACGGGATTCCCGCGCACGCGCGTGCGCGATCTCTGGACGGCGGGCTTCGCGTTGCTCCCGCGGCTGCTCTTGCTCGAAGCGTTTCCGATGCGTGCGGCGCGCGGGCTCGATCCGCGCTTCGCCGCGGGGAACGGTCAGTGGTTTCTCGTCGAACGCGATGCCTACGCGCGCAGCGGCGGGCATGCGGCGATCCCCGCATTGGTTGAGGATATCGCCCTCGCCAGGGCGCTGAAACGCAGCGGGACGCGCGTCGCCTGCGTCGACGCGCGCGACTGCGTCGTGCTGGAAGGGTACGACGGCCTGCGGGCGAGCCTCGATGGATTGGGGCGTTCGTTGCTCGGGCAGGTCGGTATCATCGGCAGCCTCCTCTATGCCTCGCTCTATCTCGTGCGCTCCGCGCTTCCCATCGCCGCAGCGT
>JAJZVP010000072.1 GCA_021845615.1 bacterium
GAGCTTTGCGAGTCCCTCGCGGGTAAGGACGATTTCTTTGTCGTTCAACGATAGGCCCTCGGTACAGGAGAAAGGCCCCGAGAAAGGGGGCTGGCGCGCCTGCTTCGTGGGGAGGGGGTCATCCCCTGCCCGCGAGTTCTATGACCCGCGGACGAAGCTTCAGGGCGGCCATCAAACCCTCGTAATCGCTTGGGACGACCTCCTCCCAGCGTTTTCCCAGGAGTGCCAAAAGCGCCGCTTCCAACACGTTCGTGCCGAAGGATCGGCCGCCGAAATCCGGGGTGGTGGTGACCAATCGCCGCACCCCGCGTTCGCGTAATTCTTCGATATTTTGCGTGGTAACGGTGTTGGTGAGAATCGTCTTTCCTTCGAGCCGCTCCGGCATGAAGCGACGCATGAAATGAAAATCTCCGGCGATGATTTCGGCGTCGTGATAGTACTGCGGGTATTTCGGCTCCGGAGGTTGTTCTTGTTTCTTTCCGGTTGGATAGAAAAATTGAAACGGAAGCTTACAGGCGTCGGGAAGATATTTTTCCGCGAGTTCCTCGAATTCGCGCAGCCCGCGCACCGGCTTGTCGAGATCGAGCGCGAAAATGAAGTCGCCGAAGAGGACGTCGGCCCCCGCTTCGACGAGCGCCTGGGCCATGCCGAAGCGGTCGAGCGCGCTCACCATCAGCACTTTTTTCCCGCGCAACGACATGCCGAGATCGTTCTGCAAGAAGGCGACGGCGCTGCGCTCCAAGGTGTTTTTCAGGCCGCTTCCGTCGACGGCGGGCGTCTTCTTCGCCGCCGCGAGCAATCGCAGGCCGTCGCGCAGCGCGAAGCGTTTGCTCCCGGCGTACAGATAGACGTCGATTCCGCCGAGCCCGATGGCGTCTACCGTGCCGTCGATCTCTTCGATTTTTGCCAGCGCGACATCGAGTTTTCCGTCGGTGCCGATCCGTTCGATCGTGAACCGTTCGCCGAGCAATTCGACTTCGGCGCGATGATCGCGCGAACTCGCCCCGAGCGAGACCGATACGACGTGCTTCATATGCTTGCTTTCCGCCGCGCTCGCGCGGCCGACCGATTCGGAGTATACTGAAAAATACGATGAAACGAGAGCATTTGCGCCGCACGTTGCTCGGCTCGGTCGCCGCACTCGCGCTGCTCGGCGCGGCCGCCGACCCCGTCGTCCTTCGCACCCTGCCGCTGCGCGGCGCGAGCCGCGTGCGCATCGAGGTCTCGGGGCTGCCGCTCTTCGTTAGCTCGCAGCGAGCGCGCCCCGGAAGCGTGCGCGTCCGCCTCAACTACACCTCGGCGCGCGCGCCGAGCATCGAGAGCTACCGCCACGGCAGTTGGCTCGAGATCAACACCGTCGCCTCCGGGAACTCCGTGATTCCGTTCGTCAGCGCCAACCCGACGCATATCGACGTTGCGGTTCCCGCCGCGTTGCCGATGCAGATTCACGGCTTTACCGGCGCGATTTCGGTCGCCGATCCCGGCGCGAACGTTGCGGTCGATAACGGAGAGGGCGAGGTCGTCGTCACCGGCGCGCGCGCCGGCGTCGATCTCGCGACCGAACGCGGCAACCTTCGCGCGACGCTCGCCCCCAATTGGCGGCCGAGCACCGTGCGCCTCGAAACCGGCAATGGAAACGTCGTCCTGCACGTCCCGGCGAATTTTCGCGGTCACATCGTTCTCGGAGCGGCCGCCGGCAGCACGAACGATCCCCTCTCCGCACACGCGCGCGACGCGAAGGCGCCGTTCGTCTGGCTCTACAGCGGAAAAGGCAACGTCCGTATCGTCATCGATCATTCGTAGCCTGCTTTAGTGCGTCGCGACCGCGCGCCGACGAGCCGCCGCCTCGCGAGTCGCGGCGATTTTCTCCGGCGTGATCGCGGTATCGAACGCGCGCATATCGGCGAGCGTAAACCCGCACCGTTGCGCCATCGCTTCGATTTCGATCACGCGGTCGAGTTCGATCCCACGCCCCAAGGTGTAATTTTCGAGTCGATTCTCCAGCGCTAGGACCATCGTTTCGCTCATGCACGCGAGCGCGGTGCGCGGCGGCAAATTGAGATCGAATTCGCTGCCCGGTTCGCGCACGCGTTCGAACCGCGGCTCGCCGGGGACGACCATATTGCCGCCCTCCGTCACCAAAACGTCGGGGCGTTCGAGCGCGACGCGACGGCTGACGTCGTGCGGCAACGAGAGCTCGCAGACGACCGCGCCGGGCTGGAGATCTTCGGGTTCGATCACATCTTGCGTCGACGAGGTCGCGGTGAGAACCAGCTGCGAACGGCGCACCGCCGAAGCGATATCGGTGGTGTAGGAAGCGATGCACGGGAGTTCGGGCGCGGTGCGCTCGTAGTAGGCTTTCAGACGGGTCTCGTTCCGCGCGACCAAGATCACTTCGCGCACTTTCGGTGCGATCAAGCGCGCGCACGCCGACCCGATCGACCCGGTCGCTCCGATCACGGCGACCGTCGCCGAAGCGAGATCCACTTCCATCTCGCGCGCGCCGCGGAAGAACGATTGCAGCCCGGCGGCGATCGTCAACGAATTTCCCGTCGTCACCGGAATCGGCGACCGTTCCGCCACCGTAACGCCGCCGTCGCCGACGACGCCGGTAAAGGCACCGAGCCCGGCGATCTTCGCGCCGAGTTCGGCGCCGATTTCGATGGAGCGAACGATGCGCTTGTAGATATCTTCACGCGGGAGATCGAGGATCTGCTGCGGGAGCAACGGCGCTCCGACGAACCAGCCCTCGGTTTCGCGCCCGTCGGGAGTGCGCACGCCGGTCACGTGCACCGCCGCATACGCCGGCATCCATTCGAGAATCTTCTTGACGATCGCCTCGCCCTTGCCTTTCGCGCCGGGCTCGTAGCGCGCGACATCTTCCAGCGAGAGCGGGTGCACGACGAAACAGAATTTCGGCGCCTGCACGACGTTCATCGCGCGCGCTCCGCCTCGTCCTTCAGTGCCGCGAGCATCATCTCGCTATTCTCCTTCACCTTTTTATGCAACGTCGGCCCGATCAATTCCGCGAGCGTCGGCACGCCGAAATCGTAGTCCACGCCGAGCACCACGCGCGTGATTCCTTCGCGTTCGACGAAGCTCCACGCTCCCTCGAAACGGTCGAGATCGCCTTCGAGCAATGCGTATTCGATGCGCAAAAGGTCGTCGAGAAAGCGATCCTCCTCGATCCACTCGATCGGCGCGCCCTCGACGAGCGTTTTCCAGCGGGCGAGGACGCCGTTCGGGCGCCGCTCGACGATGACGACGCTCTCGACGTCGGGCATAAATTGCGGAAAGCGTTCCTGGTCTTTCGCCAGTTCGTAGACCGTGCGTGCTGGCGCCGCAATCTCGATTGAAGTCTCGACGTAGGGCATCGAAGGCTGTCGTGCTTTCTTTCCGGAGGCGATTGGGGGGCGGGGTTACTCTAACGAGCCCAGGTTGCCCAACGCCGCCGCGACCCCTGCGCGCAGGGCGCCGAGCGCGCGTTCGATCTCCTCGGAGCTGACGACCAAGGGGGGCTCGAGCCGGATGACGCGCTGCTGGTTCAGCGTCCAGGCGGCGGTCACCCCGTGCTTGAGCATCTCGGGGATGATCCACCCGCCGTAGCCTTCGGAGCGGAGTTCGACCCCGACGAGCAGGCCGAGGCCGCGCACCCGCGCGACGACCTGCGGAAACTCCGCGGCGATCTCGGCGCAGCCGGCGAGCAATTGCTCTCCGCGTTCGCGCGCATTTTCGACGAGCCGTTCGGATTCGAGCACCTCCATCGCCGCGAGCGCGGCGGCGCAGGCGAGCTCGCTACCGCCGAAGGTGGAGGTGTGAATGAGCGGCGCTTTGCCGTAGGCGCGCATCCAGATCGGCGAGCGCGCGATATAGGCGCCGACGGGGACGACCCCGCCCGAGAGGCCTTTCGCCAGCGTCATCAGATCGGGCACGACGCCGTCGCGGTCGCAGCCGAAGCGATAGCCGCAACGCCCGAAGCCCGTCTGCACTTCGTCGGCGATAAAGAGCGCGCCGGTGCGGTCGCAGGCCTCGCGGACGGCGCGAAGATAGCCGGCGGGCGGAACGTTCACGCCGCCCTCGCCCTGGACCGGTTCGACGATGAATGCCGCCGCGTCGGCGAGCACCGCATCGAGTGTATCGGTCGCGCCGAACGGAATGTGGGCGACGTCGGCGAGCAACGGGCGAAAGGGCGTTTGAAAAGCTTCGCGGCCGCTCGCACTGAGCGCGCCGAAGGTTTTACCATGGTAAGCATCGTGCGTCGCGACGATTTTTTTGCGCCCCGTTGCGACGCGTGCGAGTTTGATCGCGCCCTCGACCGCTTCGGTGCCGCTATTGCACCAGAACGAGATCTCTAAGTCGCCCGGCGCGAGTTCGGCGAGCCGCTTCGACGCGCGGCCGAGCAGCACGTTGAACATCGTCTTTCCGGAGAGCGCGATACGATCGAGCTGCTCGCGCACCGCGGCGAGCACGCGCGGATGGCGATGTCCCAACGTGAACACGCCGTAGCCGCCGGCAAAATCGAGATAGGTTTTCCCGTTTTGGTCCCAGATCGTGGAGCCCTCCGCGCGCACTTCGATCGGCGACCCCGAGAGTTTCATCACGCGAGCGAGCGGAGGATTGACGTAACGACGATAGTTTTCGAAGACTTCGTCGGAGAGCGCGCCGGGCGTCGGTGCGCCGTAGAGATCGTCCTGGTTTTGAATCGTCGTCATGCCGCCACCGGTTCGGCTTCCAGGCTCTCGATCCGTGCTTCGATCGTCGCGATCGCTTCATCGCTGCTCTCGATGCGCATGATTCGTTCGCGCAGCTGCGCCGCACCGGGGATGCCTTTGAGATAGAGTGCGACGTGCTTGCGCATCTGCGGCACGGCGCGGCGTTCGCCGAGATCGGCGAGCATCGCGCGATAATGGTCGATGCAAAAGCGTAAGCGGTCGGCGGCGGCCGGCGTCGCCATCGGCTCGCGCCCTTCCATCGCGTCGCGCACCTGCGAGATGAGCCACGGGTTGCCGAGCGTCGCGCGCCCGAGCATCACCGCATCGACGCCGCTCTCGCGCATGCGCTGCATCGCAACGTGCGGATCGGCGAGGTCGCCGTTGCCGATCACCGGGATCGATAACGCTTCTTTCAAACGCGCGATGTGCGCCCAATCGGCGCTCCCTCGATAGAATTGCCGCGCGGTACGCGCGTGCAACGTAATCGCGCGCGCGCCAACCGCTTCGGCACGTTTTGCCACCTCGATGTAGACGAGGTCGCTCTCGGTCCAACCCAAACGCATTTTCACGGTCACGGGAACCTCGACGGCTTCGACGACCGCGCGCACGATCTCTTCGCAGCGTTGCGGATCGCGCAGACAGGCCGAGCCGCCGTTGGTTTTCGTCACCTTCGGGGCGGGACAACCGAAATTGATGTCGACGATATCGGCGCCGCACTCCACCACCACCCGCGCCGCCGCCGCCATCGTCGCCGGGTCGTCCCCCCAGAGCTGCGTCGAGACGGGGTTCTCGATTCCGGCCTGATCGATCATCTCCATCGTTCGCTTGCTGCCGAACTTCAGGGCGTTCGAGGAGACGAACTCGGTGACGGTGAGCCCGAGCCCGAAGGGCTTGTAGAGCGCGCGCATCGTCTTGTTCGTCACGCCCGACATGGGCGCGAGAACGATCGGCGGCCAGATGGCATGGGAGCCGATATGGAGGGGCTCGACGGTGCGGGGCATAGCGCTGCCTACTATACCGGGTTTTCCCCCCGGAGGGAAATGCGCCGCCGCGGTGTCACCCCGAGTAGCCCCCGCGATGTTATCCCGAGTAGCCGCCGCGATGTCATCCCGAGTAGCCGCCCTTCGACTTGCTTCGCTCGCTCAGGACGGGATCGGCGGCGTATCGAGGGATCGCACCGCCGCCTCGATACGGGCGCGAAGCGCCCTACTCGGCGTGACAAAAGGCCTTCGGCGTAACACAAGGCCCTCGGCGCGGCGCGAGGCGCCGGCGCTCTAGCGGTATTCGATGCCGTTGATGACGACGAAGCCCGGGGTACTCCACGAGCTGTGCGTTCCGCTCACGCGGTGCGTCCAGTCGATGCCGTCGAACCCGTCGCGATCGCGGAAGAATCGCCCCTGCACCTCGGCCTTGTCGCCGACGCGCACCAGCAGCGGACCGAGCACGCTCTCGTCGGCGATGACGCGCGCATTCACGTGCGGCGCCACGCGAACGTAGAACCACAGGTGCAGGCCGCTGCGCGTCCGCCGCGCCGCGCGGACACGCGTCACGGTGCCGCAGATCGTCACCTCGGTGCGCGCGTGCACGATCTTGCGCGCCGCAAGGTACCCCGCGTTATCGCAGAGTCCACTCTTGCCGTTGCCAATTCGTCCCGCGCATGCGGCGAGCGCCGCGCATGCAAGCACGGCGGCAAAAGCACGGAGAGCGGGCCGAATCGAACGCAACATCCCGCGTCTTTCCGCACGAGCCCTCGCAGAGCCCTCGTTCGCGCAGCCACGTTCGCACGAACGCACGTGTGCGGGCGCACAGAGACGAGGGCCGGGTGTGACCCGGCCCTCGTGTGGAAGAATCCCTCGATACGCCGCGCTGCCTCGATACGGCACCTTCGGTGCCTACTCGGCATGACAGAGCTGCGCTGCCTCGATACGGCACCTTCGGTGCCTACTCGGCATGACAGAGCTGCGCTGCCTCGATACGGCACCTTCGGTGCCTACTCGGCATGACAGAGCTGCGCTGCCTCGATACGGCACCTTCGGTGCCGTATCGAGGCATGGCCCAAACGCTGCCTTACCAGTATTTCACGCAGTTGTTCGCGCTCGAATCGCAGACCGCGACGTACCCGGTGTAAGGCCACGATCCGGTATCGTCTTCGGTCCAATCGATGCCTTGGCTACTCGAATTGTCGTAGTAGTAGCGGCCTTGCACGTAGACGTAGTTCCCGGTGGCGACCCACGGCCAGCTCGGCGGATCGTTCGTCGGCGCCTGCGCCATCGCGTCGAGATTGGAGACGATCTCGATGGTGCCGCCGTTGGGGATCTGCACGTAGAAATAGCCATGATTGCCGCTCGCGGTCACCTTCGAAGGTAACACTTGCGTGACTTGACCGCAGATATCGACGAGTTGGTCGCCCGAGATCGTTCCCGCGCCGAACTCAGCCTGGTAATTCAGGAACTGTGCGTCGTCGCACGCATAGGCACTCGGGCTCGGCGTTGCAGTCGGCACCGGCGTCGGCGCTGCGGTCGGGACCGGCGTCGGCGCTGCGGTCGGGACCGGCGTCGGCGTTGCAGTCGGCACCGGCGTCGGCGTTGCAGTCGGCACCGGCGTCGGCGTTGCAGTCGGCACCGGCGTCGGCGCTGCGGTCGGCACCGGCGTCGGCGCTGCGGTCGGCACCGGCGTCGACGTCGGCACGGGGCTCGGCGACGGGCTCGGCGTCACGCCGCCTGCAGTGAGGCTGACATCGTCGACATACTGGTAGATGTAGCCGCTATTCCAGCCGTTGCCGTAGACACCGAAAAAGAGCCAGTAGCTCTGCCCGGCGTACTGGCTCAAGTTGTAGCTGCGCTCGACCCAGCCTTGCGTCGTTGCCGCCTCGCTGAAGATCGTGTCGACGACGTTGCCGGAGGAATCGAGGAGATCGGCTTCCTGGTCGGCATAGGCGAGGCTATCGTTGGTACCTTCGTTCACCCAGAGCGTCAGCACGCCGTTGCTGGGAATCGTCACCTGCTGGCAGACCCCAGCGTACCCGTTGACCTCGGGCGAGGATGTCGAACCGCTGAGTTCGCTATAACTGCCGCTGTGAACCGGGCTCGTGACGATCGCGGCGTTCACGTTCCCGCATTGCTGCCAGACCGAAAATCCGCCGCTCTCAAACCCACCGTCGACGACGGCATTTCCCGTCGACGTCGAGAGGGCTTTTCGCAGCGCTTTTGCCTTCGGCAGCGCGATGTGTCGGGCGGTGGTTGGGCGAGCCACCCGCGACGAAGCGGCAGGCAACGACGAAGGCGTCGTGCCTCCGCCGCCGCACGCCGCCAATGAGAGTGCCATCAATAAACCGAGTGCACTGAAACGTTTCTGCAAAATAGTTCTCCTGAATGGTAGAAGTGAAGCAACGCGCGAGCCCCCAGCCTCGCGCATGTGCCACTCTACCCCAAAAACGTTAAATAAACGTAAAGTTATTTAAGATTTGAACGCGAGGTTGGGTTAAGGGCGTTAAGGGCGCCCTGCTTAGCCCTCGCGGATGGCGTTGGCGAAGAGATAGAGCCCGAGCATGCTCAAGTGCGGGTCCACGATATCGATCGCGGGGCACGAGCGCGCGACGACCTCGGCGAGCCCGCCGGTCGCAATCACCCGCGTTCGCCCACCCAATTCTTCGCTGAAGCGTTCGACGACGAGCCGGGTCGCCCCAACGACGCCGAGCATGATACCGGCCTGAAGTGCTTCGACCGTGTTGCGGCCGATCGCGCGCTGCGGCGGCTCGAGGGAGATCTGCGGCAGTTTCGCCGTCCGCCCGACGAGCGCGTCGATCGAGACGTTGATCCCCGGCGCGATCGCGGCACCCAAAAATGCACCCGCGCGCGAGATCGCGGTAAAGACGGTCGCGGTGCCGTACGATGCGATGATCAGCGGCGTTCCGTAGCGCGACGCGCCACCGATCGCTGCGGCGACGAGATCGGCGCCGACCTCGGCGGCGCGCTCGCTCTCGATCTGGATGAGCCGCTGTTTCTCGGGCGCGAGCATCGTCGGCGCGAGACTGAAGAAACGTTTGCAGGCGCCGACGAGCGCGAAATCGAGTTTCGGCACGACGCTCGCGACGACGATCCGATCGATCGATCGCAGATCGAGTTTCGCAACTGCAAAGAGTTGCGTGATGAAGACGCCGAGCTCGTCGGGCGTGCGATCGATCGAAGTCCGCACGCGCCACATGTGCAGCACCGATCCATCTTCATCGAGGATGCCGAACTTCGTCTCGGTATTCCCAACGTCGATCGCCAGCAGCACTACGAATTTCCTTTCAACAATGGTTCCAGTGCGTCGAGAAGACGCCCGGCGAGCGCGCGCTTGTTCGCGCGCCCGAGATCGACGCGTTCGCCCGAACGCAGCAGCAGGAGCAAACGATTCTCTTGCAAGCCGAAGCCCGCACCGCCGCTGACGTCGTTGAGCACGATCGCATCGAGCTTTTTGCGCTCCATTTTTTCGCGCGCGTGAAGTTCGTGGTCGTTGGTCTCGGCGGCGAAACCGACGACGCAACGCGAGCCGCCGGCGGCGACGATCGCGGCGAGAACGTCGGGAGTCCGCTCCAAATCAACG
Source organism: bacterium (assembly GCA_021845615.1). Taxonomy (GTDB): domain Bacteria; phylum Vulcanimicrobiota; class Vulcanimicrobiia; order Vulcanimicrobiales; family Vulcanimicrobiaceae; genus JABEUX01. Next base: position 9,300 of record JAJZVP010000072.1, read on the forward strand.
TGCAGCGTTTCGTCGCTCTTCTTTCGCTTCTCGGCGGAGATCTCGCTCGGCCGCCAATCGGCAACGGCGGCCGCGGCGATCGTCAGATCGCATTCACGGCTCTCGCGCAGGGCGAGTTCGAGCAACTCTCGCGCGGTCGCGAAGCGCTCCGTGCGTACGCCGTGCGGCGGAGGGAGCAGCGTCGGCCCCAAGAGCAAGGTCACGTTCGCGCCGCGCCGCGCCGCTTCGTCGGCGAGCGCGATTCCGGTCGCGCCGGTCGATGCGTTGCCGATAAAGCGCACCGGATCGAAGGGCTCCTGGGTCGGCCCGGCGGTAACGAGCACGCGTTTTCCCACGAGCGATCTGCGGCGCGCGCGCACGTTCTGGATCGCCTCGAGCAGACGCTCCTCCGACGCGAGCCGCCCGACGCCGTGCTCGCGCTCGGCGAGAAAGCCCGACTCCGGTTCGACGATTTCGTAACCGCGCGCTTGCAACGCCGCGATATTGTCGGCGGTCGTTTCGTTTTCGTACATCGCGGCGTTCATCGCCGGTGCGAGCACGACCGGGATGCGCGCGGCGAGCAGCGCGGTGGTGGCGAGATCGTCGGCGATACCGGCGCGTAGTTTCGCAAGAATATTCGCCGTTGCGGGAACGACGATCGCGAGTTCGGCTTCGCGCACGAGCCGTATATGCGGGATCCGCTCGGGAGCATCCCAGAGCGAGCTGTAGACCGGGCGCGCGGTGAGCGCGGCGAACGTGAGCGGCGCGATAAAGCGTTCGGCGTCGGCGGTGAGAATGACGTCGACGGTCGCGCCCTTCTGCACCAGCGTACTCGTGAGCGCCGCCGCCTTATAGGCCGCGATCCCACCGCTCACCACCAACAGGATGCGCGCGCCGTTCATTGCGGAAACCACAGGTTATCGAGCAAGCGCGTCCGGCCGAAATGTGCGGCGGCGATCGCGAAGGCATTCGCGCGCAGCGTGGCGAGCGGCGCGAAACTCTCCGCATCGACGCAGGCGAGATAATCGAGTTTTCCCGGCGCTTCGAGCACCGCACTCGCTTCGGTGCG
>JAJZVP010000073.1 GCA_021845615.1 bacterium
CCAATCTCTTCGGCATGCACGTGAGCCCGGCGGTCGTCGCCGAGATTCTCGAATCCGAGGATCCCTCCGGCGCGCTCTCGCTCAAAGGCAAACGCGTGAAATCGACGATCTTCTACAGCGATATCCGTGGTTTCACCGCAATGTCGGAGACGATGAGCCCCGAGGATATCTACAACCAGCTCAACGAGTACTTCGAAGAGATGGTCAAGATCATCTTTAAATACGGCGGTTACGTCGACAAGTTCATCGGCGACTGCGTGATGGCCGTCTTCTCCGCTCCGTACCAAACTCCCGACGACGCGAAGAACGCCGTTCTCGCCGCGATCGAGCAGCAGCAACGCATCGCCGAACTCGCCGCAAAATGGTCGGCGCAGGGGCGCAAGGTTTTCACCGTCGGCATGGGGATCAATACCGGCGAGGTGGTGATGGGCAACCTCGGCTCGAGTTCGCGCATGAATTACACGGTCATCGGCGATAACGTTAATACCGCGGCGCGCCTCTACAACGTTGCGAGGGGCGGCCAAATCATCATCAGCGAGACGACCTACAACGAGGTCAAGGGACTCGTCGACGCGACCGAACTCGAATCGGTCAGCGTCAAAGGAAAAACCGAACCGCTCCGCATCTTCGACGTCGTCGTGCCGACGCGCGAGGCCCCCGCCGAAGTACCCTCGGCGTGATCGAGGCGCTCGCCCTCTTTCTCGCAGCGCTGGCGGCGAGCGCGCTCGGTTCGATGGTCGGCTTGGGCGGCGGTTTTTTAATGGTGCCGATTCTGCGCCTCGCGTTCGGTTTCGATCCGGCGGTCGCCGCGGGAATGTCGTTGGCGATGGTCGTCGCAAACGGCGCGAGCAGTACGATTGCGAACCTCCGCGCTCGCCGTGTCAACCTGCGCGTCGGCCTGCTCGTCGTCGCGGGCGGAATACCCGGCGCGCTCCTCGGCTCGCGGATCGTCGAACGCATCGCCAGCCCGATCTTCGATTGGCTCTTCGCCGCGCTCGTCGTCGGCGTCGCACTCGATTTTGCGCTACGCCGCTCGCGGCTCGCGCTCTCGGGCACGAATCGCGAGGGCGCGCCGCGGACGATGCACCCGGTCGCCTCGCTGCTCGCCGGATTCTTCGCCGGCATTCTCGGCGGGCTCTTCGGCATCGGCGGCGGCATCGCGATCGTCCCCGCGCTCGCCTATTTCTCCGACGTTCCGATCCACAGCATCACGGCGACCTCGCAGTTCGCGATCGCCCTCACCTCGCCGATCGGCCTTATCGCGCACGGGCTCGCCGGCGACGTCGATTTTCTCCGCGCGATTCCACTCTTTCTCGGCGGGATCGCGGGCGGCACGCTCGGCCCGCGCATCGCCGCACGGCTGCACGCCGCGCAGCTCCTCTCGGTCGTCTCATTCGCACTTCTCCTCGCCGCCGCTGCGATGTTGCTGCGAGACACGCACGTCCTCTAAGGCGTAGGCTGTGAAGCGATGAACGAATCACCGGTAACGCCCGCATCATCGACGCACTGGGAGCCCGGTGCCCTGCCCTCGCTCGCGCGGATGGAAAGCTATCCGTGGCTGGTGGTGGGGACGGTCTGCATCGGCGCCTTTATGGGGCAGCTCGATGCGAGCATCGCGCAGTTGGTTCTCCCGACGCTACAGACGACGTTCCGCGCCTCGCTCGCCGACGTCAGCTGGGTCTCGCTCGCCTATCTGCTCGTTCTCGCATCGACACTGCCGATCTTCGGCCGACTCGCCGATATCTACGGGCGGAAATTGCTCTACACCGGGGGCTTTCTCGTCTTCATTCTCGGCTCGGGGCTCTGCGGCTTCGCAGATTCACTCGGCATTCTCATCGCGGCCCGCGTGCTGCAGGCGATCGGCGCGGGATTGCTCCAGGCGAACAGCGTGGCGATTATCACCGCTGCGGCGGGACCGCAACGGCGTGGTCGCGCGATCGGCATTCAGGGCGCCGCACAAGCGATCGGGCTCTCGCTCGGCCCCGCGCTCGGCGGCTTGCTGATTCAAGCGATCGGGTGGCGGTGGGTCTTCTGGATCAACGTTCCCGCCGGTATCCTCGGCACGATTCTCGGCTGGTTCGTGCTGCCGCGCACCGAAGGAATGCATCTTCACGACCGCGGCTTCGACTGGCTCGGTGCGTGGCTTCTGACGCCCGCACTCGCGCTCGTGCTGATCGCGCTGAGCGAAGCGCCGAGTTGGGGGCTCGTCTCGCCGCTCTTCATCGGCTGCGCGATCGCCGGCGTCGCGCTCATCGTTGTCTTCGTGATGCATCAACGGCGCGCAAAACCGCCGCTGATCGATCTCACGCTCTTCAAATCGCATGCATTTAGCGCGGGGAATCTCGCCGGGCTCATATCGTACGGCTTGCTGTTCGGCGTCTTTCTGCTCGTGCCGTTCGCGCTCGAAGGCGGATATCACGACGCGCCCTTCGCCGCCGGGTTGCGCTTGGCAACGATCCCCATCGCGCTCGGCATCGTCGCGCCGTTCGCCGGCGCGCTCTCCGATAAACTCGGTCCGCGCTGGCTCACCGCGATTGGGATGGCGATCGCCGCGCTCTCGCTGATCGGGCTCGCATTCGCGCTCGACGGAGCGCCGGGTTCGCTCGTCGCCGTCACCGCGTTGCTCGCGATCTTCGGCCTCGGTCAGGGGCTCTTCACCTCTCCGAACAACAGCGCGATCATGGGAGCCGCACCGATGCACCGCTTGGGCGCCGCAGGCGGCGTGCTCAACGTCACGCGTACGCTGGGTACGAGTCTCGGCGTCGCCGTCGCATCCTCGTTGCTTTCGTGGGCGATCGCTTCCTACGGTCACTTCCGCGACACGCTCGACGCGCCGCCTGCCGATTTGCTCGCCGGGATCCACAACGTGCTCTTCGTCTTCGCCGTGCTCGCGCTCATCGCCGCCGGTATATCGATGTTGCGCGGGCGCGAGGAAGCGCTCGACGAAGCGCACCGCGAGGAAATCGCGTTGATCGAACGCTCGGGTGGAGTCTGAGGTTGCGGCCGCGCGCCCGCGTCGTCGCCGCCGTCGCACTTCTTGCTTGCATCGTCGGCATGCGGACGGCTACCGCCGATCCATCGGCGCGACAGACGCGCCTTCAGGATATCGATGCGCTCATCGGCATGGTCCATCGGCTCGCCGCACCGACTCCCTCACGAGACATCGACATCGGAAACATCGCCATCGTTCGATCGTTTGCAATTGTCGAATGGTTCGCACAAGAGACGCGTCGGTGGGTACCGCCAACTTCGGGAGACGATGGAGACACCTTCGTCGCACGAAAGGGCGCCCGCCAATGGCGACTGGTTCGCCGACTCCCACTCAGTTATAGCGCCGCCACCCTTACCCGTCTCGTTCCCGGTCTTCCCCTCGCAACTGCCGACGCGCTTATCTATAGCGACCGGATCGGATCGAGCCTGCAAGGCTGCAATCGCGATGGAAAGTGCAGCAGCACGGCGCAGGAGATCGCCTTTGCGGTCATACGGAACGGGATGAACCGCAGTGGTTTTGGCGTCGCACCCGTCGTCGCCCCGATCGTTCGCGATGGATCGGTCGCGCTCGCCGAGTTTTCGGTAGGCGAGGGCGGGGGCGAAGCGCTCCTGCAACACAAGCAATCGCGGTGGCACGTTGTCGCTATGGGCGGCGGAAGCATGAACTCCGTTGGATTCCTCACCTCTGGATTTCGCTTACCGCTCGCGGTAGCCCGCACGCTCGTAACCTCCATGAAGAAGGACGACGTGGCGACCTATTCGGGGCTCTGCGCGCCAAAACGTCGATGCGACGATCGGGCTCGCTCGGCAGCCTTTGCCTTTACCAACCGTTTCGCGCCTTCACGTGGCGCTCGTACAACCGTCGTTCGTTCGATCGTCATCGCCGGCAGAAATGCCTTACTCTCTTTCAGCGAGGGCCGCTCAAGCGGTGAAGCGTTACTCCGACTGCACGGCGCGAGGTGGGAACTGCGTGCGATGGGACCCGCCTCCCTCGCCGATTCGGGGCTTCTCGTACGGACCTTCGGCGTATCTCCGGAAGACGCAGCCCGGCTCGGGTACAAAATGAACGCCCTCATGCTGTAAACCCGATTCTATCGAGAGCCCCGAAGAAACGCGAACGGCCGGCCGGTTCGTGCCGGTCGGCCTCTCGCCTGGAAGCGCCTTTGCGACCTTATTTCGGGTAGGTCATCTCGCGGGGAACGACGATCTTGTCGAACTCCTCAGCGGTGACGTAACCGAGTTTCAGCGCGGTCTCTTTGAGCGTTGCGCCGTCGTGGTGCGCCTTCTTGGCGATCTCGGCGGCCTTGTCGTACCCGATCTTCGGCGAGAGTGCGGTCACCGTCATCAACGATTCGGCGAGATACTTCGCAATCACCGGCTCGTTCGCTTGCAGCCCTTCGATGCAATGTTCGCGGAACATCGTGCACGCGTCGCGCAGCAACGTCGTGCTGTGGAGGAAGTTCGAGATCATCACCGGGTTAAAGACGTTGAGTTCGAAGTTCCCTTGGCTCGCACCCATCGTGATGGCGACGTCGTTTCCGAAGACCTGCACACAGACCATCGTCATCGCCTCGGATTGCGTCGGGTTCACTTTCCCCGGCATGATCGAGCTGCCCGGTTCGTTTTCGGGGAGCACGAGCTCGCCGATACCGGCGCGCGGACCGGAACCGAGCCAACGGACGTCGTTCGCGATCTTCATCAATGCGGCGCCGAGCGTCTTGAGCGCTCCCGATGCGAAGACGAAATCGTCGTGCGATGCCAGTGCGGTGAATTTATTCGGGTGCGAACGGAACGGAAGCTTGGTCAGCTCCGCGAGCTTCGCCGCCGCGCGATTTGCGAACTCCGGATGCGCGTTGAGCCCGGTGCCGACGGCCGTGCCGCCGATGGCGAGATCGTAGAGATGCTCGAGCGCTTCGCGGCAGGCGACCATCGCACGGTCGAGCTGGGTGACGTATCCCGAGAACTCTTGCCCGAGCGTCAGCGGCGTCGCATCTTGAAGATGCGTGCGCCCGACCTTGACGATATCTTTCCAGGCCTTCGCCTTGACGTCGAGAGCGTCGCGCAGCTTCTGAACGGCCGGCAGCATCGCCACCATCGCTTCGGCGGCGGCCATGTGCATCGCGGTCGGGAACGTGTCGTTGCTCGATTGCGACATGTTGACGTGATCGTTGGGATGGATCGGCTTCTTGCTGCCCATCTCACCGCCCGCGATCTCGATCGCGCGGTTGGAGATCACTTCGTTGACGTTCATGTTCGTCTGCGTGCCCGAACCGGTCTGCCAAATGCGCAAGGGGAAGTGCGCGTCGAGTTTTCCGGCGATCACTTCGTCGGCGGCGGCGACGATGAGCTTCGTCTTCTCAGCATCGAGTTTTCCGAGGTCGTGGTTGACCAGGGCGGCAGCTTTCTTGAGCTGCGCCATCGCAACGATGACCTGCTTGGGCATCACGTCGCGAGGCCACGATCCCTCGCCGATCTCGAAATGGATGAGCGAGCGCGCCGACTGCGCGCCGTAGTATTTGTCGGCGGGCACATCGATGGCACCCATAGAGTCGGTCTCTTTGCGCGACTGAAGCGCGCCGTTGGAGGCGGTGTTGGTGATCGTCATAGCCCCGCTATCTTTGCGCGAACGGGGGGCCGACCGCCTGGACTTAGGTCGCTCGGGAGCTCCGAGAGGCCGCCCGCTTCGGAGCGATCGCGCCAACCTCGCCGAGGATCCGCGTCTCGACGACTTCGTAGACCGTGAGCGGAAAGCGGGGATCGTGCCGACGCGGGTTGCAGCGCCCGCAGGTCATCGAGCGGCTCGGCAGGCGGCGGCGGAGCGCCTCCATACCGCAATGCTCGCAGCGAAATATATAGCGGGTGCTCGCCTCCTGGAGCGGGCGAACCGTTCCGAGATCGTGATGGATCGAGGTGATGCCGCAGCGCTTCATCTTGCGACGAAAGTGCGTGCCGTGCCCGGTCTCCCCGAAGCGCTGATAGCACCACACGTGAATCATTTCGTGGAGGAGCGTCTCCTCGAGCGCCTCCGGATAGCGCCGAAAGTGCTTCGGCGAGAGCTCGATGAGCGCGGGGACGCGATAGGTCGTCCGCCCTGCGCAATTCGAAAAGCGCTCGTTGTAGGCGATCGAACACGCTCCGATCTCGCCGTCGAAATGCGCGAGATTGAGACGGGCAAAGAGCATCTGCAGGTCGGCTTCGGTCGGCAAGGGAGCGCTCATCTCGGCGCGCATTTCGCCACCGCGTTCGTTGGTTCCGTGCGAGGTGCGCGCGCCGCACGGTCGAACGATGAACGCATGCAATCTCCACCACCAATGCGGCGCGGCCTTCCGGCGCCGCTGGCCATCGGGCTCTTCGTCGCCTTCGCCGCGATCCTGCTCTTCGTCACCGGCGACTTCATCGCCAAGGGTTTCGACGTCCACGGATCGGTCTTCGGCTCGGGCGGCCCTTCGATGCAGCAGAATGCCGGGAGCGCGGCCTCCGTCCAGGGCGGTCCGCCGCCCGCGGTGATGCTTCAGGTCTCGCAATTAAAGGCGCGGATTGCGAAGGATCCGCACGACGCCGTCGCGCTCACCCAACTCGGCGATCTCTATCTCACCTCCTCGCAGTTCGCGCGCGCGATTCCGTACTACGAACGCGCGTTGGCGATCGATAAGAGCAACGTCTCGGCGAAGACCGGGCTCGAACAGGCCCGCATCGGTCTCGGGGAGGCGGCGAAAGAGTGATCGCTCTCCTGCGAGCGACGCTGCTCGCATTCTCCGCGACGCTCGCCGTCATCCCCAACGGTTTCACGTACCTCGCTTCGCTCGCCCCGCAGATTCGCCAAGATATTCGCTACGCGACGCCCGATAATTTCACCGGAGCGCGCGTCCCCGGATACGACGCCCCCACGTGCATTCTCACGATCCGTGCCGCGAAAGCCTTGGTTCGCGTCGAGCGAACGCTCCTCGCGCATTATTTGACGTTACGCGTCTACGATTGCTACCGTCCCGAGAGCGCCGTCCACGCATTCCTCGCCTGGAGCGAACGCCCGACCGATCTCCGAAACCAAGCGCTCTATTATCCCAACGTCCCAAAATCGGAACTTTTCGCCCGCGGATACATCTCCGAACGTTCGGCGCACAACCGCGGTAGCACGGTCGATCTCACCGTCGACGGGCTCGCTATGGGAACGCCGTACGATTACTTCGATCCGCTCTCGCGCGGCAACGCGCCGGTTCCCACGCAAGCGCGAGCGAATCGCATGTTTCTAGCGATGCTGATGGAGCGCTACGGATTTAAAGCCTACCCCCAGGAGTGGTGGCACTTCACTCTCGCGCACGAACCCTTCCCGAATCGATCGTTTAATTTCCCGATAACGGCGCCGCGCTCGCGGTAGTCGCGCGCGCGCCGATCGCCCGCGCGATATCGACGACGTCCTCGGCGTCGAGCGCCAACCCCTTCGAAATCTCTTCGTAGCGTTCGATCGCCTGCTGCGCCAGGCTTCCGGCGGCGCGCTCTTCGCGGATGCGCTTGACTTGCTCGGTCACGGCGTGAGCGAGCGCGCTGGTCACTTCGACGCCGCTCGCGGCGAGGCGATCTTCGTTCTCGCGAAGCGTTTGCTCCACCAGCGCGACCCCGGAATGTTTGCCAAAGAGAAACTCGGTATGCGCGCCGACGAGCTCGCTCGGAACCGCTTCGTAGATGCGTCGGTCGATCATGATACCGTGCGTGTGGATGCCCGATTCGTGCGCGAAGACGCGCGTTCCGACGATCGGCTCGTGCTGCTGCATCGGAACGCCGCTCATGCGCTCCATAAAGCGCGCGAGATCGCGCAATTTGTTATATTTGAAACCCGGTATCTCGATGCCGTACAGCTGCCGCATCGCCACGACGTATTCGTGAAGCTTGACGTTGCCGGCACGCTCGCCGTAGCCGTTCGCGGTGAGCGAGATCACCTTGAAGCCGCACGCCGTCGCGGTGATGGCGTTGATCGTCCCGAGCCCGTAATCGTTGTGTAGGTGCGCGACGACCGGAATGCCTGCGGGCAAGCCCGCGATGAGCCGCGTTCCGTGCGCGCGCATCCCTTCGGGCGTCAGGCAACCGACGGTATCGGGCCAGGCGGGGCGCGTTCCGCCGGCGGCGAGAACGCGATTGTAGTATTCGATGAAATATTCGACATCGCCGCGGCTGCCGTCTTCGCCCCCGAATTCGATCCGCTCGACGCCGTGCGACCGCGCGTGGCGAACAGCATCGCACTGTAATTCGATATTCGCCTCGCGGTAGAACGAGAGCGGGAGCGAGAGCCACTCCGATTCGTCGCGCCCGGCGAAACGCAGCAGCACCTTTCCGACCTTATATTTGAGGTGGAGATCGCTGCCGCTGGAAAAGATGAAGAATGTGACCTCGCGCGGATCGACGCCGATCTCGCGAAGCGCCTCCACCGTGACATCGATATCGTTGCGATTGCTACGACACATCACGAGGATTTCGACGTCGCCGAGCTCTCCGCGCCGTTTCGATTCCATGACCAGTTGGAGCGTGCGGCGGTCGCCGGCCGAAGCGGCGGGGAAACCGACGCTGATGATGTGCAACCCGATATCGGCGAGCGCCGTCGCTATCTCGAGTTTTTGCTGCGGCGTATAGCAGACGCCGGGCATCTGTTCGCCGTCGCGAAGCGTCTCGTCGTAAAGACGGATCTCCGATGGATCCGGAAAGCGCACGTCGCGAGTGAAGCGCGTCGGCTCGGCGATAAGCTGCTCGATCGGCTCTTCAAATATCATGGCCCTGGATGCTTCGACGGACGAGGGGGGGCTTCTTCGCGGTCGAAGCATCGTCGCCCATGGAATCTCCGGATCGGCCGCCCGAACAGCCTGACAAAAAGAAACCGAGAGGCCTCGCGGCGCTCCTCGCCGTGCTCGCCGGTCTCGTTGCAAAATTTAAAGGTCTCCTGCTGCTTTTCGTCCACGCACCGATGCTCCTCGGGAGCCTGAGTTTTCTCGCGACGCTCTGGCTCTACGGCCTCGCGCTCGGGTGGCGTTTCGGCATCATTCTCGCGCTCGTGCTTCTCGCCCACGAACTCGGACACGTGGTGGCCTTTCGCAGCTACGGGCTCGCCGTGCGCGCTCCGGTCTTCTTGCCCTTTATCGGTGCGCTCACGCCAGGCGCGCGCCCCGCGAACGCCGAGGACGGGGCGTACATCGCACTCGCAGGCCCGCTCGCGGGAATGGGCCTCGCGGCGGTCTCGCTCGCCATCGGAATCGTCACGCACGATGCCTTCTGGATGCTCGCGGCCAATATTAGTGCGTTGCTCAACCTCTTCAACATGGCCCCGGTCCTCCCGCTCGACGGCGGCAGCATCATTCGCGCCGTCTGGCCGCCGATCGTGGTCGTCGCGTTGCCGATTTTCATCATCGTCGCCGTGCTCGCACAGCTGCCGATCCTCCCGATCGCGCTCGTCGCGCTCTTCAGTATCTTTTGGCTCCTCGGGTCGTGGCGCAGCGCGTTCGCGCAGAGCGTCGAGGGCATCGATACCCCGGCGCGCATTCGCATCGGCCTCGCGTATGCGGGAACCTTGCTCGGCTTACTTTTTATCGAAGCGCGCATCCATCTGCCGGCGCTCTCCAGCCTCCACCAATGAGCGAGCGCGAACCGCCAGATTTCGCCATGCGCCGCGCGGTAGAGGTGCTCGCGAGCATCTACGAACGCAAGCGCCCTCCGCGCGAGCCCACTCTTCCGCCGCGCGCGGATGCCCCGATCGCACTTTTTAACGAGCGCCTCTCGCTCGTCGTCGGCAAGAGTACGCGCCGCGACGTGGAGCGCGAACTCGGCATCGCCTATCGTTACCCGTCGGCAGGATGGCACACGTACTGTCTACGCATCGCCGGGGAACGCGCGTTTTTAAGCCTCTTTTTCAGCGATACGTGCTTGAGCGCCGCGGAACTTTATCGGCCGCGCACGGCGCAGGCGCCGCCGCTGGAGGCGCGCGACTGCGGCTTCTATCGCCTCGTGCCCGGCGAGATTGGGCTCGGGATGCAGCTTCTCGCATTGCCGGAGTATTTCACCGAGATTCCCGCGCCGCAAGGCGGCAGCTACGCGCAAATCTTCGCGACCGGCTTTCCCGGCGGTAGCGCATTGGTCATGGGCAACGACGGGACGATCGAGCGGATCGCCGTCTACGTCGATTCCTCGACCGCTCCGAGCGCGCAGATCGGGTAGCCGCTATCATCCCGAGTAGATGGGATGAGAAGGCCGGTCACCGAAGCGGTTTTCGAAAGAACACCCGCGTTGCGCACTCAGAGGTGCAAGGGAGACCGACCTTCATGGGCAAGCATATCAAGAACGCAGCCAA
>JAJZVP010000074.1 GCA_021845615.1 bacterium
CTGCTCGCGATGGAAGGCTACCACCCGGCGCACTGAGAGCGCCGCACGCGTAAAAACCAGGGAACGGCGCGCCCGGCGCTAACCTACAATGCCGTGAGCAATCGCGTGCTCGTCACGGGCTTCGAGCCCTTTGGCGGTGAAAAAGTCAATCCGAGCGAGTTGGTCGCTCGCAGCCTGGACGGCCGCCTCATCGCGGGGCGTCCGCTCTCCGTTGCGATTCTTCCCGTAGAGACCCGGTCGCTGCGCGATCGTCTCGAACTTCTTCGCCTCGAAGAAGAGCCCGAGATCATCATCGTGTTAGGTCAGGCCGGCGGTCGTAGCGCCCTGGCGCTCGAACGCGTCGCGGTCAACGTTCTCGACTTCGAGCTTCCCGATAACGTCGGCGTCCTTCGCAAGAACGAACCGATCGCACGCGGCGGCCCCGATGCCCGGCTCTCCAATCTTCCATTCGAGAAGATCGTTGCTGCCTGGGCGGAGATCGGCGTTCCCGGGTACGTCTCGAATTCGGCCGGAACGTATATCTGCAATCAGGCGCTCTACGAATTGCTCTCGCTCACCGAAACGGCGACGCCCCCGGTTCTCGTGGGGCTCGTTCACCTTCCCTACCTGCCGGCGCAAGCGATTGCGGCGGGGCCGGAGACGCACCCCTCGATGTCTTTCGAACTCATGAAAAAAGGCGTCGAACAGATCATTGAAACCATCGTGCCGTGGGTCGAAAACCGCGGCGCGGAGAGCGCCGCACAGCCACGCGAGCGCACGTCGCGCATGTGGATCCCTCGCGGAGTGAAGGAAGCAGAACGCTGAAAGACACAGAGACGCAGCTTGCCATCGCTGCCATTCCCGACGTACACGGGCACGCGAAGGGCGAACATCGAGCGTTTTCCGAAGAGCGTCCGTTGCCGTATAGCGCGCGCATGCTTTTCCTTTGGTTCTATCACGCGTGTCGGCGCGGATCCCCGCGCTTCCTCATGGTGAGCGATCACGTCAATTTCTTGACGTTCGAAGACCCCGGTGCGATCAATACCGTCCGCCGCGCGCTGAAACTCGCGCTCGCGGGCGACGTGTACGGCGCCGCTGAGACCGCGGTCGTCGACGTCGCGCACGCGACGATCGTCTCGGATGCATTGCGGCGCGGCATGCGCTTCTCCATCGGCGCCGAGGTCGATAACGATCCGCGTTCGCGCCCCGACGTCGCCAATATTATCGATGCGATGCGCCCCGACGGGATCATCCGTTCGGTTCATTTCGTGCCGATCGAGCACCCCGAAAAAGGCGCCGACTGGCTCTGGCCGTTCGACAACCCCGAATTCGCCCATCTGCTCGATGGCGTCGGCGCGGAGCGCCTCTGGGAACTCTACTCCCACCGGCTCTTCGAAGATATCTCGACCTTACCGACGCACATCGTCGGACACTTCTACGTCGCCGCGACCTTCGGTGCGTGGCCCGATCCGCAGAAGCTCGAGGGCTACGAAGATCGCCTCCTGGAGATCTGCAAAGAGCGCGGCATCGCCATCGAGATCAACGTTCGTTTCCTGTACCGCGAAGGCGTCGCGCCCGAACAGCGCGAGGCGATGCTGGCGGCGTATACCCGTCTCATGCGCAAAGCCTCGGCCGCGGGGGTCGCCCTCGCCATCGGCTCCGACGCTCACAGTCCGAAGGATCAAGGGAATGGGTTCGACCGCATCATCGAGATCTTACGCGAACTCGATATCAACGAGGTCGTTTTCCCGATCGGCGGCCGTCTAGCGAAGGTCGCGCTGCGCGCGAGCCGCGAGCACATCGAGCGCGCGAAACGCGTCGATCTTCCGCAGCCGGGCACCAGCATCGCCGGATTCAGCCGGGCCGAACTCGGCCTCCCCGAGATCGACGAGGAAGAGGAGCGGAGGCTCGCCGAGCTTCGGGCACGCACCGTTCGCGATGTCGGTTCGAAACGACGCGCCGGCTCGCCGGAGCGCGCGACGAAGTCGCCGAGTGCGGGTTCGCCCGAGACCGCGCGTGGAGCGCGGAGTTCGCCCAAGCGCACCGCACCTGCGAAGCCCGCGAAGGAATCACCGAAAGAAAAGCCCGCGCCGGCCGCCACCCCGGAGCCGAAAACTCCCTCGGCAAAGCCGGCGGCCAAGAAGGCCGCCGCGCCACCGAAAGCCGCCACGAAGCCGGCGGCAAAACCCGCCGCGAAATCGGCGGTAAAACCAGCTACAAAAGCGGCGGCGAAACCCGCTGCAAAATCGGCTGGGAAGCCGGCGGCGAAACCCGCTGCAAAATCGGCGACGAAGCCCGCCGCGAAACCGGCGGCAAAGCCCGCCGCGAAGGCGAGCGCGAAGAAATCGACGCCCGCGCCCAAAAAGAGCGCGGTCGCAAAACCGGCGGCGAAAAAACCGGCAGCGAAGAAAACCGCCGCTCCGGCAAAGGGCGCCGCAAAGAAATCCGCGCCGGTAAAAAAAGCCGCGCCGAAGAAAGCCGCCCCGGTAAAGGCGAGCGCGAAAAAGAGCGCCTCGGCGAAACCCGCAGCGAAGAAAGCCGCCGCGCGCCCCGCAGTAAAAGCAACCCCGAAGAAAACCGCTGGAAAGAAAACCGCCTCGGCGAAAAAGTCAAAACGCCGATAGAAGCGGCGCTAGGAGGGCTCCTATGTCCGAAGATCTCCGTATTCGGAACGTCGCGTTCGTCGGCCCTCACCACTCGGGCAAGACGACGCTGCTCGAAGCGTTGCTGTTTTCATCGGGCGCGATCGCTCGCCGGGGCTCGGTAACCGATGGATCCACCACGACCGACTGCGAGCCCGAAGATATAGCCCACGCTCAATCCACCTGCGTCGGCTTCGCTCGCGCGACGCACGACGCTATCGAGATCACCATCATCGATACGCCGGGCTTCATCGACTTCTTCGAAGAGACCCGCGCGGCGCTACGCGGCGTCGATGCAGCCGTCGTCGTCGTCGAGGCCGACCCGTCGCGCATTGCCCTGACGCACGCGCTGATGGAAGAGATCGAGCGACTCCGATTGCCCCACATCGTCGTCGTCAACAAGCTCGATCGCCCCGGTGCGGAATTCGACGCAACCCTCGCCGAGTTGCAACGCCTCTACGGCCGCCACGTCGTCGCCGAGCAGCTTCCGATACGTCGCGACGACGCCCTCGTCGGCTATATCGACCTCGCGACGATGCAGGCCGCACGCTACACCGCCGAGGGCGATCGCCCCGAAGCGATCGAGCCGGCGTTCGAACTTCCGGCGCAGCAGGGGCACCGAGCGCTGCTCGAAGCGATGGCCGATTTCGACGACGCGTTGATGCAAGAGTTGCTCGACGACGTCGAGCCGCCGAGCGATGAAATCGACCGCGATCTCTGCGAAGAGTGCTCGCACGACCAAATCGTTCCGGTTCTCGTTGCCGCCGGCCTACACGGTTTCGGCATCCCCGCGTTGCTGCGCGCGATCGAGCGCTGGTTCCCCGCACCGGTCGGCGACGAACGCGCGCCCCTTCGCGCGCAGGTAATTAAAACGATCGTGCACCCGCAGTCCGGAAAGCTTTCGGTCGCGCGCATTCACGACGGTACGCTGACCGGCGACTCGACGGTCATCGATCTCCGCACCGGCGAACGGCTGCGCGTCGGCGGCCTCTATCGGCTCTTCGGAAAAAAGAGCGAGGCGATTGCGAGCGCCGGCCCGGGCAGCATCGTCGCCATCGCTCGCCTCGAAGGCGTGCTCACGGGATCGACGCTCGCCGGAGCGCCATCGGTGAAACCGCTTCCGGCGATCGATTTCTCCGCTCCGGTCTTTGCCGTCGCGATCAAGCCGAAAGAGCGGATCGACGAAGCGAAAATCTCGCAGATGCTCGCCCGCATTATCGAGGAAGACCCATCGCTGCAACTCGCGCGAGCGCAATTCACCTCCGAGCAGCTGCTCTTGGGCTGCGGCGAACAACATGTCGGCATCGCGATCGAACGCCTCGCGCGCAAACATCGCGTGGAGATCGAGGTGGCGGCGCCCGCCGTTCCCTACCTCGAAACGATCTCGGCGAGCACCGAGGTGCATTCGCGCTACAAACATCAGACCGGCGGACACGGGCAGTTTGCCGACGTCCACATTCGCTTTCGCCCCCGCCCTCGCGGGAGCGGGCTGCTCTTCGACGACGAGATCGTCGGCGGCGTCGTTCCGAAGCAGTTCATTCCCGCCGTCGAAAAAGGCGTCCGCGAAGCGCTGGCGCGTGGAACGAGCGGATACCCCGTCACCGATCTCCACGTGACGCTCTTCGACGGGCAGTACCACGACGTCGATTCCAGCGAGCAGTCCTTCCGTACCGCCGCGAGCATGGCGGTGCGCGACGCGCTCCCGAAATGCAAGCCGGTGATTCTGGAACCGATCGCACGGGTCGAAGTGACGATTCCCGCGAACTTTACCGCGACGGTGATCGGGCAGCTCACTGCGAAGCGCGGACAGATTCTCGGCATGAAACCAAGCGACCGAGAGGGGCGAGAGATCGTCGAAGCCGACGTGCCGCAGGTCGAACTCGCGCGATATATCACCGAACTTCGCACCGCAACCCAAGGATTGGGAACCTATCGGTGGAGCCACGAACGGTACGACCCGGCACCGCCCGGGCGCGTTCCCGCAGCCGCCGCCTCGTAGCCCATCGCTCTTAGAACCCTATCGCCCTTTACTCGGAGGATCCGTCGTTGTTGAAACGCCTGCTCTCGGGAGCGCTGCTCCTCACGCTCGTCGTCGCCTGCTCGAAAGCGGGGAACCAGGGTGCCCCGGGTGCCGGAGTGGAGCCCGGACATCTCCGCATTGCCGTCCAAAGCGATGTGAAGAATCTCAACCCGCTGCTCAATTCCAACACCACCGACGTATTGGTCGACGCGCTGATGTTCGAGCCGCTTATCGTTCCCGATTCCCAGGGCAAAATGCAGCCGATGCTCGCCACCGCGGTGCCGACGCTGCACAACGGCGGCATCACCGACCACGGATTAACGATCACCTACCATCTTCGGACCGACGCCAAATGGACCGACGGGAAGCCGGTGACCGCCGCAGACGTTATTTTCTCGTGGAAGGCGATCATGAATCCGAATAACGACGTGATCTCGCGCCACGGATATACCGACATCGCATCGATCGACGCGCCAAACCCGTACACCGTCGTCGTCCATCTGAAAAAGCCGTTCGCCCCCTTCGTCGACACCTTCTTTACCAATAGCGACCAGCCGTATTTCATCGCACCGGCGCACGTCCTCGCGAAGTATCCAAACATCAATACGGTTCCGTTTAACAGCGAGCCGCTCGTCAGCGACGGCCCCTTCCGCTTTGGCGACTGGGTGCATGGCGATCACATTACGCTCTTGCGCAACGACAACTTTTTCCTTGGAAAGCCAAAATTAAAAACGATCACCATTCGCATCATTCCCGATGAAAACACGACGATCAACTTGCTCCGCACGCACGATATCGATTGGATGTTCCAAGCGTCGATCAGCAACTACCCGGTCATTAAGAACATTCCCGGGATCGATATCCGCTGGATGAGCGCGAACGGCTTCTCCGGCATCTATGTCAACACGCAACGCCCCTTCCTCAAGAGCCTGCGCGTTCGCCAAGCCGTCGACGCCGCGATCGACAAGCAGCGCATCATCGACACGCTGACCTTCGGCCAGGAAAAACTGGCGCTCGCCGACGTGCCGCCCTTTATGTGGTCGTACGATCCGAACGTGAAAGCGATCGGGTACGATCCGGCGAAGGCGCGCGCGCTGCTCGACGCGGCAGGCTGGAAAGTCGGCCCCGGTGGAATCCGCGTGAAGGACGGCCAGAAACTCCAATTGGTGTTGGTTACCGATAACTCCAATGCCACGCGGGTGAAAAAGAGCGTCATCATCCAAGCGATGCTCCGAAAAGTCGGCATCGACGTCCAAGTGAAATATTTTGCGGGCGACGTCCTCTTCGCGCCGGCGAGCGTCGGCGGCATCCTCCAAGGCGGGAAATTCGACCTCGCGTTAGCCGGATGGTACGCCGGCATCGACCCCGACGATTCGACCCAAACGACCTGCGCCAACGTCGCGCCGGGCGGTTACAACTACGCGCGCTACTGCAATCCGCAGATGGAAGCGTTACAAAAGATCGCCCTCACCTCCTACGATCGCGCGACGCGCAAAAAAGCGTACGCGAAGATCCAACAGCTCCTCGCGACCGACG
Source organism: bacterium (assembly GCA_021845615.1). Lineage (GTDB taxonomy): Bacteria > Vulcanimicrobiota > Vulcanimicrobiia > Vulcanimicrobiales > Vulcanimicrobiaceae > JABEUX01. Next base: position 6,178 of record JAJZVP010000074.1, read on the forward strand.
TTCCGATGATCTATCTCTATTACGAACGTCAAATGGAACCGATCAGCACTTCATTCAAGGGATTCGCTCCCAATCACGTCGTCGAGAGTTGGAACGCATGGCAATGGAGCATCTAGGGCACCCGGGCGAATCGGTCGTGCCGCCTGGCGATATCGCCTGGTTGCGAAAAACCATCGTCGAGCGCGCGCTGACCCGAGGGGATTACCAACTCTCGGGCGGCGTGCGCAGCGACTACTACATCGATAAGTTTCGGCTCTTCAGCGATCCCGTGGTGTTGCGCCGAATCGCGCGCTTCTTCACCCCGGTCATCGCGCACCTACGCCCCGACGTCATCGGCGGAACCGAGCTCGGCGGCGTCGTGATCGCGACGGCGGTCTCCCAACTCACCGGGCTTCCGATGCTCGCCGTTCGCAAACAGCCCAAAGGATACGGCGCTTTCCCGGACGAGTACGTCGAGGGCGCGTACGCTCCGGGGCAGCACGTGTTGTTGTTGGAGGACGTCATCACCAATGCGAGCGAGTTGATCGCCGCAAAGGCGCGCCTGGAGGCGCTCGGGCTGCAAGTGACGCCGTATGCGGTGGTCAGCAGAGGGCTCGCGCCGATCAACGCGCTCATCTCCTTCTCGCTACCGCGCGGAGACGCGAAGACCGAAAACTAGGGCACCACTCCAAGGAGCGCCCTTAAATGTGAAATTCGTTGCCGTCGTCGGCGATCGTCACGCGGCCGCCGAAGACGCGCGCCGCGGCGTCGTGCATGTCGTCGGGGTTCACCTTGCTGCCGTAATGCGTGAGTAGGAGATGGCGCGCGCCGGCGCGTTCGGCCATCTCGGCCGCCTCCGGCGCCGTCGCGTGACCGCGCATGCCCTTCTCCGGCGTCAACCCCAGGGTCGCCTCGCAGATAAAGAGATCGCAGTCTTCGGCGTGTTTGATCACCCGATCGCAGGGCGCGGTATCCGCGGAGTACGTCAGGACGCGGTCGTCGTATTCGATCCGCATGGCGTAGCAATCGATGTAATGGATGGTCTTCGCGAACGTGACGCGCATATCGTTGATGTGCAGCGGTTTCTCCGGATCGTATTCTCGCACGTCGAAGACGTCGTCGAGAAAATCGCCCGGCCCCTCCGAGGCGAACGCCCCGCAGAGCGCGCGAAGCATCTCGGTGCCGTTGGGCGGCAGCCAGAGCGGGAGGCGTTCTTCGCGAAACTCCGGACCGTATTTCAGGCCGTATCGCAACGGAATGAGATCGACGAAGTGATCGGCGTGCATGTGCGAGATCAGCATCGCATCGAGCTTCGGGTAGGAGATCGCGCCGCGCAGACGCGGCAGCGCGCCGGTACCGAAATCCATGATGATGGAGGTTTCGCGGCTCTGCAGCAGATAGCAGCTGCACGCGCGCCACGCCCGGGGAACCGAGTCGCTCGACCCGAGGATGCGCAAACGCAAACGATCGTCGCTCATGATATGGCCGCTAGCACCTCTTCAGCATGGCCGTCGACCGAGACCTTCGGCCAGAGCGCGACCACCTTCCCGGAGGCGTCGAAAAGGAACGTCGCGCGAGCGACGCCGATGCGTTTTTTCCCGTACATATTTTTTTCGACGAGCACCCCGCACGCATTGCAGAGCTCGGATTCGGTGTCCGAAAGCAACGCGAATGGGATTTTGTATTTCGCCTTAAACTTCTGGTGCGAAAGCACGGGGTCGCGCGAAACGCCGACGATTTTCGCCCCCTTGCGTTCGAAGGCGCGGTAGATATCGCGAAACTGCGAAGCCTCGCTCGTGCAGCCGGGGGTATCGTCCTTCGGGTAAAAATAGAGGACGAGGGGTGCGCCAACAAAGCTGGAGGTATCAACCATCCGGCCTTCATCATCGAGGAGCGTCACTTTCGGTAAGGTGTCGCCGACTCCGATCATGCACTATCCTTTCCTGCCCCTACGACAAACTGATCGAGGGGTACCATGAAGAGGAGCCGGTCCCCCGGTTCGACCTCCCCGCGAAAGTTGTGGATGGAGAGCGCCATTCCCTTGCCCCGGGCGGACTCTCTCCAGACAAAAAGCGGAATCCAGCGAACCGATTCCCCGCGCGCGGCGAGGTCGGGCGGAGAGGGCGGCGGGAGGTTCTCTTCACCCTGGAGCCGTTCGGCGAGTTGGTAGGTCGCCACGCCGTCGCCATTCGGGCGCGGCACCTGAAACCGCCCGCGCGTCGATTCGAACCGGGCGAGCCCGGCGATCGTCGCGGCGGTTAATTCGCTCGTCGAAAAGGACGTGATGCCGAAGTGGCGTTGGATCGATTCTCCGAACGCCCGGTCGTCGACGCGCAGCACCACATGAAGCGGCGACTCGGCGGGCGCGCGCGAACGCGCGCCCAACGCCGCCTCGAGATTTCCGGTATCGCTGTTGGTAACGCCGACGAGCGCCTTCGCGCGTTCGGGAGAACTGAAGGCGATGGTTTCGTCGTTGGTCACGTCGCCGGTCAACAGATCGACTTTGTGATCGCGCGCCAACTCGACGAGCATCGTGTCGGGATTCTTCTCGATCACCACGACCTCTTCGCCGAGTTCGCGCAGATAGTCGATCACCAACGATCCGACGTTGCCCGAGCCGCAGACGATGACGTGCCCCGAGCGATGGATCTGCCGTAAGCCGCGCAGCCTTCGTATCTGCGCCGCATTGAGCGTCGAAGTTATCGTCGCGGTGAAGACCGCAAATACGAAAATGCCGGTCAACATGGCGAACATCGAAACGAAGAGAGCGGCGACGGTCGGAGCCGCCAACGGTCCCGAGGTACAGTTCGCGCACGGCGTGATATCGCCGTACCCGACGGTCGTCATCGTCGTGACGACGTAATAGACCGCGACGAGCGGATTGAGTTTGAGGACGATGCTAAAAAAGATCGAGAAACACACGAACAGCCCGAGGCTCGCCATCGTAACGGCGCGCAGGATAGGTTCGGTGCGTCGAATGCCGGTCGCAATATCGCCGAGCGCTCCCTGCAGCCGCTCGGTGAGGCGCCACGGGCGGCGTTCGCGAAATTCGGCGGTGCTGCGCTTGAGCGCGCGCATCGCGCCGAAAACGACGAGGCGATCCTCCGCTTGAATTTTTCGCGCGATGAGGTCGGCGTCGGCGGCCGAAGCATCGCCAGCGCAGAGATAGGGATACTCGCCGTTCACGGAAACGACGCGCGCGTTGATGCGGCGCTCCGCCTGATCGACGTTGAGCCCGACGACGCCGAACTCCGCGCCGGTTCGCTCGGAGAATCCGAAAAGCCCCGACGTGCGCATCTCGCCGACTTCATCGCCATCGTTCGAGCTGCTGCGCGGGCGCGAGCGCCGCTCGGCGAGCGTTTCCAGCGTTGGGAACGGCATCGCATAACGGCAAGCCGGATCGATCGCGGCTGCGGCGTAGGTGGCGGCCGCGTGGGCCGCAGGCGATATAGCGGTGCAGTTCTGTCGCAAGCCCTCTTGGATCTTTTGCCCGAGCAGCGGGTTGAACTGCCGGATCGTCACGCGCACGGTATCGTTGATGTCGCGTGCCGCAAGCGCGATGCGAAGATTGAGACGATCGCTCGGAGAGACCGCTACGAGCGCGAAAAATCGATGTTCGAGATTTGGGTCGTCCTTCTCTTTGAGCCCCGCCTGACGCAACGCATCGCCGTCGGTGGCGTCGGCGCGGACGAGCCGGAAGCTCTCGCCGTACTGCTCGGTCAAACGCTCGGCCAATTGAGCGAACCGCCGATCGGCGCGATCGTCGTCGTGCTTCCAGACGAGCGCAACCTGATGTCCGCGCGTTTTCAATATCTCCGCACAGACTTCATACGCGAGGTCATCACCGCCTACAACGATAATGAGCGCTTCGGAAAGCATGACCGACTCTTCCCTAAATCTCGCCGACATCTTGCGCGCCGCCCACCCGCTCGCGCGCGAGCTCGTCGCGCGGCTCCCTCGCGGCGCCCGCGTACTCGAGATCGGGCATGGCAGCGGGCGCAACCACCGC
>JAJZVP010000002.1 GCA_021845615.1 bacterium
CGCGCGATGACGCCGATCGCGGTGCAGGGCGCGTCGAGCAAGACGCGATCGAAGAGCATCTCCGCGGGAACGAGCGTCGGATCGGCGGCATCGCCGATGACGACCGCGGGGAGCGGGAGCTCCGCAAACCGTGCGAATTTTTCGAACCGTTGTTGCAAGACGGCGATTTTGCGCGCGTCGCGATCGACGCAGGTGAGCGATCCGCCCGCCCCAATCCGCACACCGATCTGCAGCGCTTTATTGCCGCGACCGCTGCAACAGTCGAGAATCCGCTCCCCCTTCCGTGGGTCGAGCAGGTCGACGATCGCCGCCGAGCTCTCCGACTGCATCCAGAACGGGAGCGCCTCGCTTTCGACGAGATCGAGCGCCGCCGATTCGCTCGCCCGCACGACCACCGCGTCGCGCGCCAACGACGAGCGGCTCGCATCCATGCCACGCGATGCCATCATCGCGAGCACTTCATCGGCGTTCCCCAGCCCTACCAGCGCGTGGGCGGCGGGATCGTTCGCTTCGCGACAGATTCGTTCGACCAGCTCGTCGCCGAAGCGCGCGTGCCAACGGCGAACCATCCAGGTCGGCAGCGAATAGAGCGCGCCGTAGTAATCGTCGACGTCGGCGTAGTTTTCGCGCTGGGGAGCCGGAGTGGGCTCGCGCAAATAGCTCCGCAGAACGGCGTTGGCGAGCGAACCGAGCCCCTGGTGGCCGTAGCGCTTCGCGAGGTTCACCCATTCGAAGAGCGTCGCGTGGACGTCGGGTTGCGTGTAGCGCAATTCGTAGACGGCGAGGCGAAGCAACTCTTGCATCGTCGTGGGAAGCGTCTTCGCCCGCTCCTTGAGAAACGGTCGCAAGGCGTCGTCGAGGGCGCGGCGCATCTTGATCGCCCCATACGAAAGCTCGGTCGCAAAACGCCGGTCGCGCGCGTCGAGCTTACCGCGCTGCGCGCGGTAGCCGAGCGAGGCCTGCGCGGGGCGCGCCTCGACGCCGGGTTCCCCGGGGAATACGTCGCGCAGCACGAGCAACGCAACCTCGCGAGCGCTCATCCGCGCACCGCCGAACGCATCTGTCGGTAGCGCTCCCACGACATCGCGCCCTTATTCGGAGCGATGACTTCGTCGATCGTAAAGCGGCCATCGTCGTCGTGCGCGCGCACGATTTTCAACCATTCTCCATCGACGAAGGCGCGAGCGAGCGGCGCGGGCGCGAACGCGCGCACCGCTGCGAGCAGTCGTGGAGCGGGCCAACCGAGATCGACGATGAGATCCTCCTTCGTTAACGGTCGCGTGGTGCTCGCTTCGCCGACCTGCGGCCGGCTCGCGAGCGTTCCGCCCCCCGCACGCTCAATGGCCTCGCCGAGCATGCGCGCGCCGAGGACGGCGAGCCGGTCGTGCAACTCGCCGTAACTCTCCTGCGCGCCTATTGCGACTCGTTCCTGCGCGACGAGGGGGCCGGTATCCATTCCCGCGTCCATCAGCATGATCGAGAGCCCGGTCTCGCGAGCGCCATCGCGCAGCGCCGACTGGATCGGCGTCGCGCCACGGTAGAGCGGCAGCAGCGACGGGTGAACGTTGAGCGCGCCAAGGCGCGGCCATGCCAGAATCTCGCCGGGCAAGATGCGCCCGAAGCTCGCCAACGCGATGAGATCGATCGGCTCGTCGCGATGCTCGGCGAGAAACGCGCGCATCGAGGTCGGTTCGAAGACGGGGACTCCGATCTCCACCGCCGCTTGCTTTACCGGGGTCGGCGTGAGCCGATGGCCACGCCCGGAGGGGCGATCGGGTTGCGTGACCACGCCGCGCAGATGCGTCCGCCGCGCCGTTTCATGGAGTGACGGCACGGCGAATTCGCTGCTTCCAAAAAAATAGGCAGTGAGCATCGGCGCTTACGGCAACGACGCTGCGCGTTCGGCCGCCTCGAGCTCCTCGTCGCTCTGCGCGGGGCGCAGATCTTTGACCTTATCGATGTAGAGCACACCGTTGAGATGGTCGATCTCGTGCTGGAGACAGATGGCGAAAAGCCCGTCTCCCTCGAGAACGATCCGCTTGCCGTGCCGGTCGAGCCCGCTCACGCGAACTTTTTCATAGCGCGTGACCTCGCCGACGTAACCGGGGACCGAGAGACAGCCCTCGGTCCACTCGATCTCACCCTCGGTGCTATCGAACTTTGGGTTCACGACGGTGAAGGGGCCATGTTCGGGCTTCCCGTCCTGTAAATCGACGGTAAAGATACGTTTCGAAATATTGACCTGCGGCGCCGCGAGGCCGATCCCCGGCGCGTCGTACATCGTTTCAAACATATCGTCGATCAACTGCTGGATCAGAGGATCCTGCAATTCCTTAGGATCGACCCGCTTCGCCACCTTGCGGAGCGTTGGGTGACCGTCGGTTACGATTTCGCGGAGGTAGGGCATAGACGGGTATTCTACCTCCGCGCGCTGTGCTCTCCCTCGTTTAGGTCGAGAAGTTCGAGATCGCGCTCGCCCCGGTCCCGACGGCATAGCAGTTGGCGTCGTTGAGATTGTTGATATAGACCGAGTACCCCGAGCCCGTCGCCAGCGTACTGCTCAGCGTCGTCGCGTAGTACTGCGGATTGGCGATGGTCGGGCTCGCCGAACCGGCGGGGAGCGCGCTCGCCGTCGTCGCCGAAAATTGCCCGGTAAACTGGGTGCCGTAGGCGGGCGGGCCGACGATTACGGTATCCCACGCATTATTGTTATCGCTCGGGAACGCGCCGCTCGTCGCAACGTAGATCGCCGAGAGCGTCGACGGCACGGCGGTCGCACCGGGCTGCGGATAGAGCACCTGCACGGTCACCGGGGCGACGCACGGCGTCGTCGGCGTCGGCGTCGAGGAGCCTCCGCCGCCGTTACAGGCCGCCAGCAGAAGCGCGAGGGTCGGGGCGAGTAAAAGCAGTCTTCTCATCGCCGCGATTGTAGCAGATCGCGCCTGAGGGCATCCTGAAGGAACGATGAACGTTCGGCGAAACCAGCGCCCCGAACATACCGAGCGCTACGCCGCCCGATCTCGGTTTGGAGAACAACTTTGCAGAATCGCTTCCAGCTCCTTGCTGCCGCAACGATCGTCGGCGCGACGCTCCTCTTCTGCTGTGGTGCCGCATCGCCGAAGCCCCGCCAGGGGACCGTCATGCGCTTCACCCCAGGCCCCGGCATCTGGGGCGCACTCGGCGTGGATGCGCACGGGAACCCGGCGAGTCCCTTTCGCACCGTGTGGTCGCATATCGTGAAACTCGGCGGCCCGGTTATCCACGGCATCCCCGAGAACAGCCTCAATGCCCGCGTCGCCGTCCTTTCCTGCGATGCCTCATTCGAGGGGAGCACGACCTCACCGCAGGAATTCGAAACCATGCGCTTCACGGTCATGAACGAGACCCCATATTTTCTACGCTACACGCGTATCGTGGTGGAAGTCGATCGGGGGCCATCCTACGAAGATCCTATTTTGTTCGATCTGAAACCCTACGAACTTCGCTCGTTTGTTCTAACACAAGGTGGTGCGGCTGCCGACGGCAACCTTCCCGAATATCACCATTATCCCAAATGGATGCTCTGCGGCGCGGGGCCCGCGCAGCGAGCGAACGGAAAGATGCTCGATTTCGAACCCGGCTTTTTCAATCCGAAGGGCGAGCAGACGAACCTGGTACTCCCCGGAAAGCCGTAGCAACCACCGAGCCCTGGAGCGCGCATCGGGCTCGCTACAGAATATACCCGGAAAGATCGGCGCTCTCCACGATGTCGGCGAGCCGCTCGCGTACGTACGGTGCATCGACGACGACCTCGCGATCGACGTTGGGGGCGGCGAATGCGATATCCTCGAGGACTCGCTCGAGAACGGTGTGCAAGCGACGCGCCCCGATGTTCTCGCTGCGTTCGTTCACCTCCATGGCGAAGTGCGCGATGCTCTCGATCCCGTCGTTGGTAAACTGCAGGTCGACGCCGTCGGCGGCGAGCAGCGCTTTGTATTGCGCGACGAGCGCGCTGCGCGGCTGCGTCAGGATCGTCACGAAATCCTCGGCGGTCAGCGAATCGAGCTCGACGCGAATCGGAAAGCGCCCCTGCAATTCGGGGATCAGATCCGAGGGTTTGCTCATGTGGAACGCGCCGGCGGCGATGAACAGAATATGATCGGTCGCGATCGACCCATGTTTGGTGTTGACGGTGCTACCTTCGACGATGGGGAGGATATCGCGTTGCACGCCTTCGCGCGAAACGTCGGGACCGCCCCGCGCGCCTTCGCGCCCGGCGATCTTATCGATCTCGTCGATAAAGATGATCCCGTCCTCCGCCGCGCGACGGATCGCTTCGCGTTTGACGGCATCTCCGTCGATCAGCTTTTCGGCCTCTTCGTCTTCGAAGATGCGTAGCGCGTCGGCGAGCGTTACGCGCTTGCTCTTCTTCCGCTTCGGCAAGAGACCGCCGAGCATCTCGCCCATATCCCCGCCTCCTTGATCCATGTTTCCACCGATCACGCCGATCGGTAGCGAGGCCTGCTCCTCGACTTCGACTTCGACGAGCCGCACGTCGTAAAATCCGCGCGCGATTTCGTCGCGCGTCTGTTCGCGAATGCGCTGCGCCTCGGGAGCGGGGACGCTCGGCTGCGGCGGAGGAGCGCTCGCCTGCGTCGATGCGTTGCCGCCGAAGATCGAACCGAGCGTCGCCGCAAACGGATTGCTCGGCTGCTGCGGTTGCGCGGCGCGCGTCTCGGGATGGAGGAGGTCGATCGCGCGTTCGATCGCTTGTTTGCGGGCGAGTTCGCGCACGTCCTCGCGGCGTTCTTGCGTGACCATGCGTATCGATTGCTCGACGAGATCGCGAACCATCGATTCGACGTCGCGCCCGACGTAGCCGACCTCGGTATACTTCGTCGCCTCGACTTTCACGAACGGCGCGCCGGCGAGCGCGGCGAGCCTCCGCGCGATCTCCGTCTTTCCGACCCCCGTCGGGCCGATCATGAGGATATTTTTCGGCGTTATTTCGCCACGCAGTTCTTCGGGAACCAACGCGCGCCGATAGCGATTGCGCAGGGCGATCGCAACCGCGCGCTTCGCATTGCTCTGGCCGACGACGTAATGGTCGAGCGCTTCGACGATCTCGCGCGGCGTCAGCGGTGCGCTCACGGGAGCACCTCGACGGTGACGTCGGCGTTCGTGTAAATGCAGATCTCGCCGGCGATCCCTAACGCGGCGCGCGCGATCTGCTCGGCACTGAGCGATGTATTTCGCAGGAGCGCCGCCGCAGCAGCCTGCGCGTAGGGGCCGCCGCTCCCAATCGCCGCGATGCCCTCGTCGGGTTCGATCACGTCCCCGGTTCCCGAAAGCAGAAAGAGATGCTCGGGCGTTCCGACGACGAGCATCGCCTCGAGGCGCCGGAGCGCGCGGTCCTGTCGCCAGTCCTTTGCCAACTCGACGCTCGCGCGCGTGAGATCTTTGAACTCGTTGAATTTCTTTTCGAATTTTTCCAGCAAGGTGATACCGTCGGCCGCCGAGCCTGCAAAACCGGCGAGGACGCGCCCGCCCGCGATCTTGCGCACCTTGCGCGCGGAATGCTTTACGATGGTCTTATCGAGCGTCACCTGGCCGTCGCCGGCGATCGCGAGATGGCCGTCGCGGAGGACGGCGAGAATGGTCGTCGATCGAATCTTCATCGCACCTTACTACTGTGCCGGAAGCGATTTCGTTGCACCCCCGATCCCCGGGAGCGCCTTTCGAGGAGCCTCCTACGCTTTAGGGAGCCTCGACGCGCTCGATAAAGAGGGCGAGAGCGGCGAGCGCGCGCTCTGCGAGCGCGGCCCGGCGAAGTTTCTTTTCGCGAATCGTTTTCGGCAGCGGGGGCACCATCGACCAGGTGACGTTCGCCGGTTGAAAATCGTGCGAGACGGTGTTCTGCAGGTGGGCGACGACCGCGCCGAGCGCGCACTCGGGGGGTACCGCGAGCGGGCTACGGCCCAGCAGTTCGCGCGCGGCGTGAATGCCAACCATCGCACCGCAGGCCGCCGCTTCGACGTACCCCTCGGCGCCGGTGATCTGTCCGGCGAACCAGAGCGGGCGATCGCCGCGGAGGCGCAAGCGCTCGTCGAGCAAGCGCGGCGAATCGATGAACGTATTGCGATGCATCACGCCGAGCCGCAGCCATTCGGCGTTCGCGAGCCCCGGAAGGCGCCCGAACGCCTCCCGTTGCGCGGGCCAGGTCAATCGCGTTTGGAAGCCGACGAGATTGAGCGCGCTGCCGTCGCGATTCTCTTTGCGTAGTTGTACGACGGCGTGCGGCGTCACACCGGTCACGGGGTGACGGAGCCCGACCGGCTTTAGCGGGCCGAAACGCAGAACGTCATCGCCGCGGTCGGCCATCTCTTCGACCGGGAGACAGCCTTCGAAGAAGCGGGTATCGCTCTCGAAGGCTTTCGCTTCGTGGCGCGGCAGCGTCCGCAGATCGTGGAGGAGTTGCGCGTACTCGTCGCGATCGAGCGGAATGTTGATATAGTCGTCGCCGTCGCCTTTTTCGTACCGCGATTTTCGATACATCACCGTTTCGTCGATGGAATCGGCGGCGACGATAGGGGAGGCGGCATCGAAATAATGCAGCCGACGCGGCGCATCGCCCTCGACGCGCACCTGCGAAACGATGCGATCGATCGCCTCGAGCATCGCATCGCCGGGGAGCGGCCCGCAGGCGACGACCGTCGGGCGCGGATCCTCGAGATCGAGCACTTCCTCGCGATGCAACGCGATACGCGGGTTCTCCGCGATGCGACCCTCCACGAGGGCGGCAAAACGTTCGCGATCGACCGCGAGCGCGCCGCCGGCGGGGACCGCCGACTCCCGCGCCGCCGTCACGATGAGCGAGCCGAGTCGCGCGAGCTCTTCTTTTAGAAGACCGACGGCATTCTCCAGCGCCGCTCCGCGCATCGAGTTGCTGCAGACCAGCTCTGCAAGACGATCGGAGACGTGCGCCGGGCCGCGCCGATGCGGCCGCATTTCGTAGAGATCGACATCGATGCCGAGACGTGCGGCCTGCCAGGCCGCTTCGCAGCCCGCAAGCCCGCCACCGATAACGCGCAAACGCTCCGCAGGCATCAGGCCTGCACGAGTTCGCGTTCTTCGCCGGAGTTCGACCCAGGAAGCGGCAGTGCCGAGACGTCGTGTTCGGCATCCGCCGAGCACTGCAATCGCGCTCCGCCGCGTTTGGCCTTCACGACGACGTGCGCGCCGCAGACCGGGCACGGCTCCGGAATGACGCGGTCCCACGAAACGAAATCGCAGGCCGGGTAATTCGCGCAACCGTAGAACGTCCGCCCGCGCTTGCTGCGCCGCTCGAGGATATCGCCGCCATCCTTCGGACAGAGCGCGCCGGTCTTTTTCAAGATCGGTTTGGTGGTCTTACACTCCGGGTAGCCCGAGCACGAGATGAATCTCCCGAAGCGCCCGGTCTTGATGACCATCGGTTTGCCGCAGTTCGGGCAGATCTCGTCGGTCGGCTCGTCGCGCACTTCGAGGCGCGGCAACTTCTTCTCCGCCTCCTCGAGTTGCAGCGCGAACGGATCGTAGAAGCGCCGCAGCACCGCGACCCAATCGGCCTCGCCGTCGGCGACCTTATCGAGGTCGCCCTCCATCTGCGCGGTAAAGCGCAGGTCGACGATATCGGGGAAGTGCTCGGCGAGCAGATCGTTCACCGCGATACCGATCTCGGTCGGTTTGAATCGCCGTTCCGCCTGTTCGACGTAGCCGCGCGCTTGTATCGTTTCGACGATGCTGCCGTAGGTCGACGGACGCCCGATGCCGTTCTCTTCCAACGCCTTCACCAACGTCGCTTCGGTGTAGCGCGGCGGGGGTTCGGTAAAGTGCTGCTTCGGATCGAGGCCGGCGACGGCGAGCTCCTCGCCCTCGGCGAGCGGCGGCAAACGCTTCTCGTCTTTCTCCTCGAGCGCGCTCTCGTCGCGCCCTTCTTCATAGACGCGCGTGAAACCGGCGAAGGTCACGACGGTGCCGGTCGCCCGGAAACCGTACGCGCCGGCGGCGATCTCGGCGGTGCTCTGGTCGAAACGCGCGGCGGTCATCTGCGAGGCGACGAAGCGCTCCCAGATCAGCGCGTAGAGCCGGAGTTCGTCGCGTTTGAGAACGCCGCTGAGGCTCTGCGGCGTCCGCGTCACATCGGTCGGGCGGATCGCTTCGTGTGCGTCCTGCGCTCCCTCGCGAACCTTGTGGACGCGCCCGCCGTGAAATTCCTCACCGTACTGCGCGTGAATGAAGCTCCGCGCCGCCTCGCGCGCCTCGTCGGAGATGCGGGTCGAGTCGGTTCGCATGTAGGTGATGAGGCCGACGGTGCCTTCCTTACCGAGATCGACGCCCTCGTAGAGCCCCTGCGCCAGCTGCATCGTTCGGCGCACGCGCATCCGCAATTTGCGCGAGGCTTCCTGTTGCAACGTCGAGGTGGTAAAAGGCGGAGCGGCGTTTCGTTTGACCTCGCGGCGTTTGACCGAGCGCACCTGGAAGCGTTCGCCCTGAAGGTCGGCGAGGATCGCTTGCGCCTGCGCTTCGTTGGTAATTTCGAGCTTTTCGCCGTTCTTCGTCGCCAGCTCGGCAGCGAAGATCTGCGCGACCGGCGCGGTCGCCGCACTGCTCAATCGAGCCGTCAGACTCCAGTATTCCTCGCGGTCGAACGCGGCGATCGCCCGTTCGCGATCGACGATCAGCTTCACCGCAACCGACTGCACGCGCCCGGCGGAGAGGCCGCCGCGGAGTTTCGCCCAGAGGAGCGGCGAGATTTTATACCCGACGAGCCGGTCGAGGATGCGGCGGGCTTGCTGGGCGTTGACCCGGTCCATGTCGATCGCGTGCGGCGACTCGAGAGCCCGTAAAGCCGCCTCTTTCGTGATCTCGTGCAGCTCGACGCGCTTCGGGTTTTCGAGTTTCAGGAGCTGCGCCAAATGCCAGGCGATCGCTTCACCTTCGCGGTCGGGGTCGGTCGCGAGATAGACCTCGGAGGCGCCTTTGACTGCGGCCTTGAGCTCTTTAATGACATCGCCCTTGCCCTTAATCGTCAGATATCGCGGGGCGAAATCGCCCTCCGTATCGACGCCGAGCGTGCTTTTAGGAAGATCGCGCACGTGGCCGACCGAGGCTTTGACGATGTAGCGCGCCGGAAGAAACTTCTTTATGGTGCGCGCCTTCGTCGGAGATTCGACGATGATGACGGGCTTTTTCACGGGCCTAAGTATACCCCCGGGGTCAAGGAGTCCCCAAAACGTTCCGCGGTTCGCGCGCAGTTCGCGCGCCGCTCGTGCGCGCGTATTTGCATAAATCGGCGAAATCCTTTAAGATGCGTTCAAAGCGCAAGATAAATTGCGCTATCCACTCTGACAATCGTCCCCCGGGGACGAGGAGGATGCATGGAACACGATATGATGGCCAACGGCGAAACGATGGAGAAAAAACCTCGCCGCAAGGCACGCCGTAAAGCCGTCGGCAAGAAAGCCGCCGTCGCCAAGAAAACGACGCGCAAGAAAACTGCCGGTCGCAAAAAGGCCACCGCAGGTCGTAAAAAGACCGCCGGACGTAAAAAGGCAGCCGGACGCAAGAAGGCGACCGGACGCAAAAAGGCAGCCGGACGCAAGAAGGCAACCGGACGCAAAAAGGCAGCCGGACGCAAGAAGGCAACCGGACGCAAAAAGGCAGCCGGACGCAAAAAGGCGACCGGACGCAAAAAGGCAGCCGGACGCAAGAAGGCAGCCGGACGCAAAAAGGCAGCCGCCCCCCGCAAGAAAACGGCCGGGCGTCGCAAAGTCGGCCGTCCTCGCAAGAAGGCCGCATAACCGCTCTTCCCAGAGCTCGTAAAGAGCGGGCGCATGCATCGCATGCGCCCGCTCTTTTTATTGAATCGTGCCGTTCTCGACGGCGTGACAGGCCACCATATGGCCGCCGCCGACATCGCGCATCGCCGGCTCTTCTACCGAGCAGCGCTCGAATGCAAAGGGACAGCGGGGATGGAAGCGACATCCGCTCGGCGGCGCCATCGCCGTCGGCACGTCACCGCTGAGCAGCACGCGCTTCTGCGCGCTCTGCACCTCGGGGTTCGGCACCGGAATGGCGGCGAGCAGCGCCTGCGTGTACGGATGCAGCGGGTGTTCGTAGAGCGCGCTCCGGTCTGCAACTTCGAAAATCTTGCCGAGATAGAGCACCGCCACCCGCGTCGAGATGTGGCGGACCACCGAAAGATCGTGCGAGATAAAGAGATAGGTGAGTCCGAGACGCTCGCGCAGATCTTCGAGCAGATTGAGCACCTGCGCCTGAATCGAGACGTCGAGCGCGGAGACCGGCTCGTCGCAGACGATGAACTGCGGCTCGACGGCGAGCGCGCGCGCGATGCCGACGCGCTGCCGTTGCCCGCCGGAAAATTCATTGGGGTAGCGATTGAGATGCGAGGACTGCAGCCCCACCATCCGCAGCAACTCGACCGTCCGCTCCTGGCGCGCCTTCCCCTTCGCGATCCCGTGAATCGCGAGCGGCTCGCTGACGATCTCCCCGATCGTCATGCGCGGGTTGAGGCTGCCGTAGGGATCCTGAAAAATAATCTGCATCCGGCGACGCAGCATGCGGGTCTGCCGGGCGGAGATATCGCTGATATCCCGTCCTTCGAATCGAATCGTTCCCGAGGTCGCCTCGAGCAATTTCAGGACGAGTCGCCCGATCGTCGTCTTTCCCGATCCCGATTCGCCGACCAGCCCCAACGTTTCGCCTTTGCGAACGGTGAAGCTCACCCCATCGACCGCTTTGACGTCGGCGACGTGCCGTCCGAAAACTCCGGCGCTCACCGGGAAATACTTCTTGAGATCGGTGACCTCGAGCAATTTCTCGTCGCTCATCGCGCCGCCCCCGCCGCCTGTAAGTTCTCCGTACAGCGCCAACAGCGCGCGAGATGGCCGTGCCCGAGATCGGTGACCGGAACGATCTCGTCACAGCGCTCGAGTCGATAGGTGCAGCGCGGAGCGAACGCGCAGCCCGGCGGCATGCGATGGAGGTTCGGTGGCTGCCCGGGGATCGGCGTTAGGCGAGCATTCGCCGGCGCATCGAGCCGCGGAAGCGAAGCGAGAAGCCCCTGCGTGTAGGGCATTCTCGGTTCGGCAAAAATCTGTCGCGCGCTCCCGTACTCCACCATGTTCCCGCCGTACATCACGAGCACGTCTTTGCAGGTCTCCGCGACGACGCCGAGATCGTGGGTGATGAGGATGATCGCCGCTCCGGTCTCACGTTGCAGTTCGTTCATCAGTTCGAGCACCTGCGCCTGAATCGTGACGTCGAGCGCGGTGGTCGGCTCGTCGGCGATGAGCAGCTGCGGGTTGCACGAGAGCGCCATCGCGATCATCGCGCGCTGTCGCATGCCACCCGAGAACTGGTGTGGGTAATCGTCGACGCGTTTTTCGGGCGAGGGGATGCGCACCTTTCGCAGCATTTCGATCGCCGTTTCGCGCGCCTCGCGATGGTTGCGCCCGAGATGGAGCCGGACGACCTCGGCGATCTGCTCGCCGATCGTCAGAACCGGGTTTAACGAGGTCATCGGATCCTGGAAAATCATCGCGATGCGGTGGCCGCGCACGTGGCGCATCTCCTCATCCCGAAGCTTCAGCAAGTCGCGACCGTCAAAAAATATCTCGCCCGATTCGATGCGACCCGGTCGATCGATCAGACGCATGATCGAGAGCGAGGTGACGGATTTCCCGGAGCCCGATTCACCGACGATGCCGAGCGTTTGCCCGGCATCGAGGGAGAACGAGAGACCGTTGACGGCGGTAACGACGCCATCTTCGGTCTGAAAGGTCGTGCGGAGGTTGCGGACCTCGAGCAGCGCCATCGGGAAGTCGGCTAGATACCGGTAAGTGCGAGAATCGTCATCGAAGCGACGAACAGGACCGCGACGACGCCAGTGACGCGCGCGAGTTGTTCGTCCATGCCGAGGCGGCCGCGATAGGCCGATTCGACTTTCCCTCCGATCGTTCCGGAGAGTCCCTCATTCTTCGTCGTCTGCATCGCCAAGAGCACGATCAGCGAGAGCGCCGCGAGCACCGCGAGCCCCGCGACACCATGCGTCAACCAACTCGCGTGCTGTTGGAACCACGTATGCGGCGCGAGCGCCGGCGGAATGCTCTGCGCGACCTGTGCGGCGAGAGGGTTCGGCACCGTCGTCGCGTGTGCGAGCGGGGCGGCGGCGTGCTGGGTTGTGGCACCTGCGACGTGAAGCGGGTGCGTTGTGGTGGCACTAGCTGGCATGAAAAATCAGACTCCCTGTGAGGGTTGTACGGCTCAGGATTCTATCACGAGGCGGTAGCCCCTACAAGGCGAGCGGCTATTCGCCGCGCGAGCGCCCGGGCGTCGAGGCCGACCGCGACCCTTTGCTGGGCCTGGGTATCGGCCTGAAGGAAGGTTTCCCCTACGCCGATGCGCTCGACCGGCACGCTCGCTCCGGCGTCCGCGAGCGCCTCGAGAAGCGCGGAGCCGAAGCCGCCCGCGAGGCTATGCTCTTCGAGCGTGACGAGCATTTCGTGGCTCGCCGCGCAGGCGAGGATCGCCTCGCGATCGAGCGGAGCGACGAAACGCGCGCTATAGATCGTCGGCAACGACCCACGCATATCGCCGTACTCGCCACTCTCCAGCAAGCGATAGGCATCCATCGCCACATCGACGGTATTTCCGAGCGCGAAGATCGCGACGCCGGAGCCCGCGCGGAGCAGTTCGCTTTTGCCGCGTTCGATCGGCGCCGGCACGTCGTTCGTGCGGCCGCTCGTCGAACCGCGCGGATAACGAATCGCCACCGGGCCGTCGCATTCGAGCGCGAAATCGAGCATCGGCCCTAGCTCTTCTTCGCAGCGCGGTGCGAGGATGGTGAGATTGGGAAGCGTACGGAGATACGCGATATCGTAGAGCCCCATGTGCGTGGGGCCGTCGTCGCCGACGACGCCGGCGCGATCGAGCGCGAAGATGACCGGCAGCCCCTGCACCGCAACGTCGTGAACGATCTGGTCGTACGCGCGTTGCAGAAAGGTCGAATAGATCGCGCAGACCGGGCGCAGGCCCGCCGCCGCGGCACCGGCGGCGAAGCAGACGGCGTGCGCTTCGGCGATACCGACGTCGAAATACCGATTCGGAAAGCGCCGCGCGAACGTGGAGAGTTTCGTGCCGTCGGGCATCGCCGCGGTGATCGCGATCACCCGTTCGTCGCGCTCGGCGATATCGATGAGTCCGCGCGCGAAGGCGTCGGAGAACGTCGGGCGCGCACCCTCTTTCATCTCGAGTTTTCCGTTCTCGATATCGAACGCGCCACAGCCGTGAAAGGTCCGCGCGTCCCGCTCGGCGGGCTCGTAGCCTTTCCCCTTCACCGTCCGAACGTGCACGAGCACCGGCCCCTCGATTCCGGCGGCGGCGCGCAATGCCGCCTCGACGGTTTCGAGATGGTGCCCGTCGAATGGCCCGAGATAGCGGAAGCCGAGCTCTTCAAAAATAACCGCGGTCTTTTCGGCGGGCGCGACGAAGCGCACCGCGGCGACTTCGGCGCTCGCAATCGCCTTGCGCGCCGCACCGCCGAAAGGCAGATGGTGCAGCACGTCCTTCGCCTTTTCGCGCGCGTAATTCACCAGCGGCTTACTGCGAAGAACGGAGAGATACGACGCGATCGAGCCGACGTTCGGCGCGATCGACATCTCGTTATCGTTGAGAACGACGATGAGGTTGCTCTGCAATTGGCCGGCGTTGTTGAGCGCCTCGTATGCGAGCCCTCCGGTCAACGCGCCGTCGCCGAGAATGGCGACCACGCGTTCGCTGCCGCCGCGGCGGTCGCGCGCGATCGCCATTCCCAGCGCCGCCGAGACCGACGTACTGGCATGGCCGGCGCCGAATGCATCGTAGGGCGATTCGGCGCGCATCGCAAAACCGGAGATGCCTCCGCCTTTGCGCAGCGTCGAAAAGCGGTCGCGGCGACCGGTGAGAATTTTGTGCACGTAGGTCTGGTGGCTGACGTCCCAAACGATCTTATCGGTCGGGGCGTTGAAGACGCGGTGAAGCGCGATGGTGAGCTCGACGACGCCGAGATTCGGCGCGAGATGGCCGCCGTTGCGCGAGCACGTCACGACGAGCAGGTCGCGAATCTCCCGCGCGAGCAGGTCGAGTTCGTCCCGGTCGAGGCCCTGGAGATCAGCGGGGGAGTCGATTTTTTCGAGCATAGCGCGAGCTTTCGATTCGTGAGCGGTGCGGGCGAGCCCCGGCGGGGCGCCTCCCGTTCTTGAACCACCGCCGGAGGGAGGAGGGTTCGCTAGGTCGCATTTCGGCCGGGTGATCGATCCCTCGGTACACCTGCTCCCCGAACGCACCAGGAACGTCTGGCGCGACCTCGCGCGCATTCTCTCGACGATTTTCAACCCGTTTCTCTGCGCCCTCGCGCTCTTCGTCATCCTCTCGAGCCAGACGGCGCGATCGACGCTCGAATTCTGGAAGCTCCTCTTCCTCTCGACCGCCTTCACCTCGCTGCTGCCGATGCTCTACGTCTTCTGGCTCTACGCAAGCGACCGCATCTCCGACCTCGATATGTCGCAACGCCGCGAACGGGAATCGGTCTTCTCGGCATTCACGCTCGCCTACGTGCTGGGATCGCTCGTGCTTTGGGCGGCGCACGCTCCCATGCTGATGCGCGCCGCGCTCGCTGGATACGCGGTCTCGGGGGCGATCATTCAGGTCATCACGCGCTACTGGAAAATCAGTACGCACGCATTGGCCATCTCCGCGGCGTTAACGGTGATCGTCTTTCTCGACGGGCGCTCGCCGCTTCCGTTTTTGATCTTGATTCCGATGGTCGGGTGGGCTCGCGTCTATTTACGGGCGCACACGCTCGCGCAAGTGATCGGCGGCTCGCTGCTCGGCATCGTCAGCGTTACCGTGCTGTTCGATCTCTTCCATATTCCAAACGCACTGCTTCACTAGTCCGCGCCGGGTCGGCTCCGAGCATCGTTGCGAGTTGCTCGGCGAAGCGCGCGCCGTCGCCGGTGGTGACGCAGCGAGTACCTCCGCCCCCGCGCGCGCCGCCCGCTTCGATTGCGAGCGCGACCGCGCGCTCCGCCTGAACGAGCGCCGGATCGATCCGGGCGATCTTCGGGCCGAGCGCCGCGGCGAAATGCGCGTCGAGGACCGGAAAGTGCGTACAGGCGAGCAGCACGGCCTCACAATCGGAGGGAACGCTCTCGCAGACCTCGGCGACCGCTCGCCGCGCGCGATCGCTCTCGATATCACCCGCTTCCACGAGCGGTACGAGTGCCGGCGCTGCGATCTCGGCGACCCGCATGCCGGGGGCGCGCGCCCGCAACGCGCTGCCGTACGCGCCGGTACGCACCGTCGCGGCGGTCGCGATCACCGCGACGTTGCGGATGCCGCGCCGCATGACGGCGAGCGCCGCGGATTCGATGAGATCGAGAATGCGGACGCGGCTCGGCGGCCAGCCGTTGCGCTGCGCGACGGCACAGGAGGTGTTGCAAGCCATAACGATGGCGTCGGCACCCGCGCCTTCGAGCCAGGCGATATTTGCATGGAGCAGTTCGACGAGCTCTTCTTCGCTACGATCGCCGTACGGCACGTGCGCTTGATCGGCGAGAAAAACGATCTCCTCGTCGGGAAGCATCGCGCGAACGGCTCGAAGCACGGTTAAACCGCCGAGCCCGGAATCGAAAAGCCCTAGCATACCTTACTGCTGAGGTTGGATTGCCGGGGGCGGCGCGCCTGCATAATCGGTGATGCCGTCGGCGATGGCGACCGCGACCTTCTGGCGCCACGCGGGATCGGTCAGCAGGGCGAAATCGTCGGGATTCGAGAGAAATGCGGTCTCGACGAGGCATGCGGGCATGAAGGCGTGCAACGGGATGTAGAGATGGCTCTTCACGATGCCGTCGTTTTTGGTGCCGACCTGCGCCGCGAGCTCGTTCTGAACGTCGCGCGCGAACGGTAGATCGATCGGCTTGGCGTAATAGGTGGTGGTGCCATTCGGGCCTGCATTGATGTAAGCGTTCACGTGAATGCTCACCAACAAGCGCGCGCCCGCGCGATTGGCGATATTATCGCGCGCCTGAAGCTCCTGTTCGGCGGTATCGTAGGGAGCGTAGACGTCGACGTCTTTGGTGCGCGTCATGATCACCTGCCAGCCTCGCGCTTCGAGAATCGCTCGCAGTCGCTTGGCCATATCCAACGTCAACACCGCCTCGGCGACGCCGTGACGCACCGCGCCGCGATCGCTGCCACCGTGGCCGGGGTCGATCACGATCAAACGCGGATTGGTCGGAACGTACGCCGCGACGGGATTGACGCTCCACAGGTTTGGGTCGCCGCCGGCGACCGGCGCTGCCGCGGCGAGTGCGACGCTCGGCGTTCCGGTCCCCGCAACCCCCGTTCCGGCGGTTGAGGCATCGGCGAGCGAGGGCGCGGTATTCACCGCAATATCGAGACCGGTTGCATCGGGCGTCACCGAGATATCGTGCGCGCCGTCAACCGAGAGCGCGATGCGCACCGTCTGCGGATCGATCTGGTGCGCGCGCACGTCTTCAATCGGTACGCCGGCCGAGGGCGGAATCGCCGTTGGTGCTAAGGTCGCGCCGTGCAAATCGATCCAAAAACGGTTGTCGGGAGCGCGAAGGTGGTGCCAATCGAACGAGGCCGCGCCGGTGAGCGCGACGTGCAAGGTGATGCCGCTCGAGGTGAGTTGCGCTTGGATCGCGTCGACTCTAGCGAGCGCAACCAAAGGTGCCGGCGTCACCTCGCCGACCGGAGGGCTCGTTGCGAGCGGTTCGTTCGCAACGCGATTCCACGGCGAGACCGTCGGTAGCTCCGCGTTCGGTGGCGGACGCAACGCCACGGCGACCTGCGGCGTCGGGCTCGGTCGCGCGAGCGGCGCCGCGCGTGCGATCTGCGGCGCCCGCACGACCGGTGCGGCTGCGGCGACCGCGCTCGCTCCCGGCGCGATCACGAAGCCGATATCGCGGCCGTCGAGCGAGCCGACCTGTGCGACGTGCGAGCTGCCGTCGAGATCGAGGGTAAGGTAGGTGGTCGGGTGCGCCGCCGTACCGACCTGCGAAATCTCCACCGCAACCAAGCCGCCGGCATCGACGCTGCGTACGCGCAAGAGGCGCGTGCCGAGACCGACGAAGGCGTAGGTCATCTGCCGCGCGCTCTCGCGGACGAGACGTGCCTGCAAGGGGATGGCGCCGCGCGCGATGACCCGCATGCCGCTGCCTTCATCGCGAACGTCGATGTTGGTGATCTGCGGTTGCAGAATCGTCACCGCACCGCCGGTGATTTTGCGAAGCCCTAAGGCGCGGGCGAGGGCGTCGAAATCGAGGTAGGCCTCACCGCCGCGCACGATCGGCGCGACCGCAGAACGAACCGCAAGCGGCCCGATATCGTAGGTACGGTGCCCGATTGCGAAACTGACGATCGTCGGTTCGCCGGTCGCGACGAGCACGTAGCGCGCGCCCGGTTTCCAGGTGACGATCGCGCCGAGCGCGTGAAAGAGCCGGCGTAGGGCCGGATCGTCGATGCCGACGAGGAGCGTCGAAGCGCGCTTTTCGACGTGCGTGAAGGCGAACGTGCGCCCCGCGAACTGCCAGAGCGGCGCCGCGCTCGCCGCGCGCGGTACGCAGAGCAGCGCGAAGCAGAGCGCGAAAAACGCGCTAGAAATCCGTGCGATGGAGCGGTTCATCGAGTTCGAGATGCCCACCGGGCAGCGTCGGAAGGCGTGCCCCGTCGACGGTAATTTGCACTGCGGAGATTCCCGGCAACGCGGTCATCGAGTAGACGAGCGCTTTGAATTCGGCATTCTCTCCGAAGGTGCCACCGGGCTGCGATTCTACTTCCTTCGAGAGATCGACCGTCACCGTCGAGCCGTGAATCGCGACGTCGTTCACGCGCGTACCCGGTGGAAAGCGTACGGCGCGGATATCGGCGGGAGGGCCGACGACGGCTTGCAGCGCCGCGTAGAGCGCGCGATCGTGCGCCCATTGCGCGTACGTACTTCCGGCGGGGCGCGGGCGCAGCGTCACATCCCAGGGCTTCACGGTGGTGCCGTCCATCTCGGTGTAATAGATCGTCAGCGTATTGGGCGACGCCGCATGCGGGCGCGTGAGCCACCAGCCGACGCCGATCGCAAGCAGGAGCAAAACGACGATCGGAATGGCATAATTCGGGCGCGACGGCGCGGCCGAACGGTGCCCGCTCCGCCGGATCTCACTCACGAAATCGAGCCACGCGCGAGCGTCATGCCGAGCGCGAAGGTTCCGATGACGAGCAGCAGACCGAGTAGCGAGAGCGCGAGAGCGAGGGCTCCCTTACCCGGCCGCTCGCCCATGCGTCGGGCGAAGATATAGGCGAGCATCGCCGCGAGCGCACCCCCGAGGTGCAGCCAGATCAGCGAACTCGCGGGGTGGAAGACGCCCGCGACCACGAGGCCGACGAGAAATTGTAGTCCCGTCACCGCGACCATCACGCGCCGCCCCATCGTATTCCAACTAAAGACGACGGCGCAGATGATCACCAGCGCGGCGACGATGAAGTGGGCATCGAGAATATATTGGGACGTCATGCGTACACCGTTAACGTCGGCACGCACGCAATCCTCTCGCGGCGCGTCGTCAGCGCACGGCGATCGTGAGAAAGACCGTCACGCCGTAGAAAAACGTGCCGCGGGCGTCGGCGGCGAGCAAGCCACGCACCCAGGCATCCGCCTCATCCCGTTCGAGCGCTCCGGCGCGAATCGCCGCGGCGACCGCGGATTCCAGCACGAACGCGTAGGCGTGTGCGAACGAGAGCGAGGTGACGAACGGCCGCGATTCGATCTGGGTGAAGCCGGCCGCAACGCAATGCTCGCGGTGCCTGCGCCCCGCCCACCCATCGGCGAGCGAATCGACGAATGCATCGACGATCTTTCTCGTCGCGCTCCGGTCCGCACCAGCGATGATGATGCTCTGCCAGTCCTGATCGATCGCCAACAACGATCCGCCCGGTCGCACTACGCGATACATTTCGTTCGCTGCGCGTTGTGGCTCCGCCACGTGCTGCAGCAAGCGCTCCGCCCGTACGGCATCGAAGGATCGATCGGGAAAGGGGAGCGCTTCGGCGCTTCCGGTAAGAAAGCGAGCGTTCGCAGGAACGCCGCGCGCGATCGCCGCCGCGATCAGCGCTTCGCTCGCATCGATACCGATCGCCTCGCCGCCCTCGCCGACGCGCGCGGCGATCGCGCGCACGTCGTCGCCGACGCCACACCCGCAGTCGAGGACGCGCGCGTTCGCCTCGATTCCCTGCATGACGAAGGTCGCATCTTTCGCTTGCGCGCCGAGGCGCGCGACGCCGTCGAGGTAGCGAATTTGCGCGTCGGCATCGCCGGTGGCGCCGATCGAGAAATCCGTAACGTCGCTCATCGCGTCTCGGCGAGCATCACCGAGCACTGCATCGTCATGGTTACGTACCCGTCGCTCGCGAAGCGTTCGAAGAGCGATCCGAGTTCGTCGTCGAGGCGCCGGGCGGGCTCGCCTTCGTGCGGTAGGTACGACGTGCTTCCGGCTCGCGCGAAGAGAGCGGCGCGATCGAGCCGTTGCGCGTTGGGATAGGGCGCGAAGCGTACTTTCTTCCAACCCGAATGGGTGAGAAACGCGATGCGGCCGTCCGCGCGGCGCGCCTCGCTTTCATCGGTTGCGTAGGCGCGAACCAAGTCACCGTACGCGGCGGTAAAGGGGTCGCGTTCGTCGCGTTCGTTATACAGTAGCGCCGCGCGACCGCCGGGGCGGAGGATGCGTTCGATCTCCGCAAGCGCCGCCGATGCGTCGAACCAATGAAATGCCTGAAAGGCGGTGACGAGATCGCACGATGCATCGGGGAGCCCCGTCGCCTCCGCGCGCGCGTCGCGCCACTCCAAACGTGGGAACGGTTCGGCGCTCGCGCGCATTGCGGCGTTGGGTTCGATCGCCACGGTCGATCCGGCGCGCGCGGCGAGCAAACGTGAAGAGATTCCGGTTCCCGCGCCGAGATCGGCGACGCGCAGCGATTGCGGATCTCCAAAACCTTCGAAGAGCGCGTCGATCGCTTCGGGTGGGTAGGACGGGCGGCCGAGGACGTAATCGGCGGCGCGTTCGGAGAATCGTTGGGTGGGATCGATCATCGCCTTTGCCATTGGCGGAGCGAAAAAGAATACCTCGGGGCCTCCCGGAACTTGACTCTCACCTTACGTCATGCTGCAGAGTCTCGGAGGGCCGCACGGCCCGCTTACCACTATGAACGAACGATATCGCATTGGAGCCTTCGCGCGCCTGACCGGAATAACGGTTCGGACCCTCCACCACTACGACCGCATCGGATTGCTGCGCCCGTACGGACGCAGCGACGCTCGCTACCGCCTCTACGGCGATCGCGAGCTCGTGCGCCTGCAGCAGATCGTCACCCTCAAAGCGTTCGGCTTCGACCTCGCGACGATCGGACGCATGCTCGACGACGAACGCTTCGACACCGGTCGCGCGCTCGACGCACAAATCGCATTGCTGGAAGAACGCCGCGACGGAATCGAAAAGATCGTCGAAGCGATGCGCCTCGCTCGAGAGAGCGTACGCCTCGCACCCGCGCTTCGAGGCGAGCCGTTCGTTCGTGCCATACGAGGAACGCTTACGATGAATCAGATCGACTTCGGAAAACATTTCACGCCGGAGCAACTCCGCACGCTCGGCGAACGCGCGCTTGGAGAAGCCGAACAAGCGCAGATATCGGCGGCGTGGAACGCGCTCTTCTCCGATATCGCCGCCGCCGAAGATAGCGAGCCGGCATCGGAGCGGGCGCAGGCCCTGCTCCAACGATGGGAGCGCCTCGTCGCTGCGTTTACGCAAAACGACCCCGCGATGGAGCGCTCCCTCGCGAGCCTCTACGCCGACGAGAGGAACCGCGCGAACGTTGCCGCCGCGATGCCGCAGATGCCGAAGGCGTGGGCCTTTATCGAACGCGCACGCCGCGCTCGCGACGCGACGCGTTAATGCCGAGCCGAGGCGGGCTCGGCGCGAACGCCTAACGCGGCGAAGAGCGCCGCATCGCTATCGAGCGGAGCGTTCTCGGTCGTCAACAAGCGGTCGCCCGCGAAGACCGAGTTCGCTCCGAGCAAAAAGCAGAGCGCCTGCA
Source organism: bacterium (assembly GCA_021845615.1). GTDB lineage: Bacteria > Vulcanimicrobiota > Vulcanimicrobiia > Vulcanimicrobiales > Vulcanimicrobiaceae > JABEUX01. The sequence goes on from JAJZVP010000002.1 coordinate 21,184, forward strand.
ACTCCGCACTCATCGCGGAGCGCCCCGCCGCGAGGCGGATATACGACGACGGCAGCACGATGCGCAGGGTGGCGACCGTTCGCGCGAGTTCGATCGGATCGAACGTCGCCCGTTCCGCGAGCGGCGTTCCTTCGATGGGAACCAGTACGTTCACCGGGACCGATTCGGGCGGGCGCTCCATCGCCGCGAGTTCTGCGATGAGCGCGATGCGATCGTCGCGAGATTCGCCCATGCCGATGATCCCGCCGCAGCAGAGTTTCAGCCCCGCCGCGCGAGCGACTTCGAGCGTCTCCAAGCGGTCGTCGTAATCGTGCGTCGACACGACCTGCGGATAATAGTCGCGCGAGGTATCGAGATTGTGATTGTAATACTGCAAGCCGGCCTCGCGCAGCGCCCGCGCCTGATGCGGCTGTAACGCGCCCAGCGTCACGCAGCTCTCCATCCCTAGGGCGCTCACCTCGCGTACCATCTCCAACACGCGTTCGAACGCGGGACCGTCTTTGACGCCGCGCCACGCCGCCCCCATGCAAAAACGAGTCGCGCCCTCCGCCTTCGCCGCGCGCGCCGCCGCGACGACTTCGTCGATCGGCGCGAGCGGCTCGGGGCGCACGTGCGTTTCGCGGCGCGCGCTCTGCGCGCAGTAGCCGCAATCCTCGGAGCATCCTCCGGTCTTGATGCTCAGCAGCGTCGAACGCTGAATCGCCAAGGGATCGAACGCGGCGCGATGCGCCGCTATCGCCGCAAATGCCAGCTCCGGAAAAGGCCGTTCGTAAATCTCCCGCACCGCGGCGGCATCGATCTCCGTTAGTTGCATCGCCGTCCCAACTCGTTCATTTCCTCCATCCAGCGTTTGTAACCGGCTTCATCACGCCCCTCGACCGAGCCGAGCAACGAAGTTCGAATCGGCGCGACACCCATGATTTTCAAAATGCCGCGTTCGAAACTTCTCACCCCGTACCCGCCGAAATACCAGCGAAAAAACGGCGCCGGCATCCCCATGGTCACGACGATACGCGCGCTCTTCCCACGGAAAATCGAAGGCGCCGTCGCCTTTCCGTTCTGCGGGGCACCGGTGCGTAAGAGTTGCTCCCAGAACGCCTTGAAGTACGCGGGCAACGTTCCCAACCAGAGCGGAAAAAAAATCGCGAGATGATCGCTCTCGGCAACGCGCTCCCGCAGGGCGAGGATCTCCGGCGCGGGCATCTCCGTCTCCCAGGCGCGCTTGGTGCGCAAAAAATCGACCTCGAGATCTGCGACATCGACGCGATGTATCTGGTGCCCCGCCGCCCGAGCGCCGCGCTCGTAGGCATCGGCGAGCGCGTAGCCCAACCGCGCCCGGTCGGGATCGGGATGGCCGTGCAAAAGGACGATCTTTCGAAGACCCGGCGTTTTCATTGCGCGAGCGTACTCGAAAAGGCGCGAAAATTTGCGAAGAAGTTGGGAAGAGGCTACGAGCGATGCAAGCGCAGGTAGGAGATCTTCTCGACGGTGATGAGCCCTTCGCCGATCATCGCTTCCAACTCGGGGATCAGCGCGCGCACCTTCTCCTCTTCATCGACCACCTCGATGAGGACCGGCGAGTTCGGCGTCGGCGAGAAGGGTTTGGCGACGTGAATTTCTTGGTGCGCGCCGAACCCTTCGATGCCTCGCAGGACGGTCGCCCCGGCAATACCGCGCTTCCGCAAGAACTCGACGATCGCGGTATAGAGTGGCTGAACTCCGCGACGATCGCGCTCGTCGACGAAGATTCGCATCATTTTTCCGTTTTGGAACGCGTCCATCTCGTCTCCCGGAGGCGGCTATGACCTCCGAGAGTATATCACGAGAGGCGTTAGCGGTTGACGGTGCTCATATCGGGATACCGCGTGCCCGCAGTCGCGCCCTTCGGCGCTGCATCGGCGATGCGCGCGAGCTCGGCGGGACTAAACGTCACCGCGGTCGCAGCGACGTTCTCTTCCAGGTACTTGCGTTTTTTGGTCCCCGGAATCGGCACGATATCATTTCCCTGGGCGAGGAGCCAGGCGATCGCGAGCTGGGAGGGCGTGATGCCCTTCTCCGCGGCGATCTCGCGGACGCGATCGACGAGCCGGAGGTTCTGCGCGAAGTTCTCGCCTTGAAAACGCGGGTGATTGCGGCGCGTATCGTCGGCCGGGAAATCGTCGGGAGTTTTGAAGGCGCCGCTTAAAAACCCGCGCCCCAACGGGCTATAGGCGACGAAGCCGATACCGAGTTCGCGGATCGTCTGCAAAATTTCGTCTTCGACATCGCGCGTCCAGAGCGAGTACTCGGTCTGCAGCGCCGAGATGGGATGCACCGCGTGCGCGCGCCGTATCGTGGCGGGAGCGGCCTCCGAGAGGCCGAGATAGCGCACTTTTCCGGCTTTCACGAGTTCGGCCATCGCACCGACGGTCTCTTCGATCGGCACCGTGGTGTCGACGCGATGTTGGTAGTAGAGATCGATGTGCGCGACGCCGAGACGCTTCAGCGAGGCATCGCAGGCCGAGCGTACGTAGTCGGGATGGCCGCTGACGCCCTTGAACGAGCCGTCGCTCCCGCGCACGTTGCCGAATTTCGTCGCCAGAACGACGCGGTCGCGGCGATCGGCGATCGCTTTCCCGACGAGCTCTTCGTTCTTAAACGGCCCGTACATATCGGCGGTATCGAGGAAGTTCACCCCGAGCTCGATCGCTCGGTGGATCGTCGCGATCGATTCGGCATCGTCGCGCCCAGCGTAAAATTCCGACATGCCCATGCAGCCCAGCCCGATATCCGAGACGACCAAGCCCTGGGTTCCCAACGTTCGTTGCTTCATGTTCGGTACGACCGGAACGGAGCGCCGTGGGTTTCGCGCCGAGCGTCGAAAAAATGCCGTCTGCGCCTAGAACACCCAACATGCTTGATTCATGCCAGTGCGCTTCGTTGCGCCCATGCACGTAATTGGGCGAGATGTTCTTCGGCGTATCGTTTAGCCAGCGTTTTGCCGTTGCCGAACCCGCTCGGATGAGTTAGCCCCACGACGAGGCGCCGCCGCCCGCCGAGGTCCATCTCCACCGGACGCTCAGGCGCCGGGGCGCCAAAGATCTGCCGTTGCGCGAAGGCACCGACAGCGATGATAACCGGCGCCGCGGCGACGGACATCACCGCAGAAAAGTGTCGTTCAACACAGGTCGCAGAGGCCTCGGCGACCCCGATCTCGCCTGTCGATTTGCAGTGCACCACCTCAGTCATCGCATAGTCCGTACCGGGGACGGCAGTGGGGATCAGCTCCATCGCCCTTCGGCGTGCCCAACTCCAGTACCGCACCGCTTTAGTGCGCTGGCCGTTCCCATCCACGGTGTACACGCCATCGAGGATGCTCGCGGGATGGCCTTCACCGCCAAAAGCGTAGTGATGTGAATCCCAGATCGCCTCATCGGAAGTCGAGCCACAGGCGTGGTCGTCCCTGCCGATCGACGGATTCGAGGACACAAAAAGAATGCGGGCGCGGTCGATCTGGCCGACCCATGGCTCAGGCACTCGAAAGTCCGCATATGTTGCGGCGGCGTGTTCTTTGATTTGGTACTGGATGATCGCGCGGCAGTTGTCGCCCCGACCGTTGTAGCAGGCGGTGACGTTCGCGCATCGCGAAATCGTGTTAAACACTGATACAACCCGGTCGTCGTAATTCATTATTTATTCTCTATCCTCACGCTTCCGCCAGCCGAGATTGCGCTCCATCACCACGCGCCGGCCGACGAATTGTTCCATCTCAAGGGCGCCATGTTCTTGAAAGTCCGAGCACGTCGTCCCAATCTTCTCGCACAGCCGTTTTAAGGCTGGCGCATAGGGATGATTGGATTTGAAGCGGCCATGCATCATGGGCCTAACACGTCTGCGCGGCAGCAATCCCTCACACCTTTGTGGGGGCCGTGCCTCTTACGGTCGGAGCACGCGCATTTGCCTCGGGGTAATCATTTTTCCGGTATAATCACCAAAATCAGAAAAACCACCGCTAACCCGCAAGGCGCAACCACAGCTCTCTAACAAAACAGAAAATGCGCCGGAACGGCGCATTTTGCAGAAATGGTGGAGCTGTCGGGGTACTGCCCCCCGAGTCCGCAAAGCCGGACCGATGCGTTCTCCAGGCTCAGCTTTGATTTTGTCTTAGCCGCTCGATCGCCCCAAAGCTGGGCTATCGTGCGTCGCAGATGCGGTCAATCTCGTTTGCGCGTCACATCATCCGTGCGAACCAGCCCGAATTTTTGACCGGAAGGCGAAGTGGTTCGGGCCGACCCCTCGCGTCCGGTGGTTACCTTATTTAGGCAGCCAGTGCGTAGTTGTTGTTGGCAGTTATTGCCGTTGCGATCGTTTTAGGAGAGCTCGCAACTCCGCCTGCTGACATCGACCGCGGATCCTCACGTCGAACCTAATTCAGCCCCGCGACCATCGACACTCAGTATAACCGATCCGGCAAGCGAGGGGTTACGAGCCCCCCGCCGCCTTCCCCGAGGTGCTCCGCTCCATCAGGGTGCTGACCAGCATCATGACGATCGTGCCGTAGAGATAGGCCAGCCAGTGGTTGAAATCGCCGCTCGAGCGGAAATCGGGCGTGAAGTGCGCCGCGATCGCAAAGAGCAGGTAGTTGACCACGAACGAGAAGAGCCCGTGGGTCAGCCAGGTAATCGGCGCGGAGATCAGCCGCAGAATCGGCCCCAGCAGCATGTTAACGATGCCGAAGACGATCGCCGCGATCAAGGCGGTCCCGATCCCGGCATTGTGGTTGAAGCCCGGTACGAACTTCAAGATGAGATACAACGCGATGGCGTTGACGATAAATCGGAGGATCATGGCTGCGACGTTCCTCGCACCGCCATAGGCTCCTATCCCGGCGAGCGCTCGCCGAGCTGCGCCCGGACCGCCGCGGCGAGCGTCGGGGTCATCCCCTTCACCGCCGCGACCGCGTCGAGATCGGCCCTCCGGATCGCCGCGACCGAGCCGAAGGCGGCGAGCAGGCGCTTCCGCCGCACCGGCCCGAGCCCGGGCACCTCGTCGAGCGCCGAGCGAATCATCGCCTTATCGCGCTTTTGGCGGTGGAAGGTGATGGCGAAGCGATGCGCCTCGTCGCGCACGCGGATCACCAGGTGCAGTGCCGGCGAGCCCGGCGGCAGCACGATCGGCTCGCTGCGCTCGGGCAGATAGAGCCACTCGTGCTCCTTGGCGAGCCCCGCAACGGGAATCCCGGCGAGACCGAGTTCGTCGAGCACCTCCACCGCGACGCCGAGCTGCCCTTTTCCGCCGTCGATCAACAGCAGGTCGGGGCGCGCCGAAAAGCGCTCCCGTTTCGTGCGGTCGACGCCGAGCGCGTCCTCTTCTTCGCGCTGCGCGAGATAGCGTAGCCGCCTGCGCAGCACCTCGCGCATCATCTCGAAATCGTTCGGCCCGTGTTTGTATTGAATCGCGAATTTGCGATAGGCGGCCTTTTTCGCGCGCCCTTCCACAAAGACGACCATCGAGGCGACCGGGTTGGTGCCCTGAACGTTCGAAATATCGTAGCACTCGATGCGGCGCGGTAGATCGGGGAGTTCGAGCGCCTGCGCGAGTTCGTCGAGCGCGCGCGCCTGAGCGCTCTCTTGCACTTCCTGGTGGGCGAGAAACGCTTTGAGGTGTTGCTCGGCGTTGCGCGCGACCAAGCGCAGGTAATCGGCGCGCTCTCCGCGCTGCGGCACGAGGATGCGCACGCGCTGCCCTTTGATCCCGCTCAACCATCGTTCGATCTCGTCGCGATCCTCGGGCATCGCTTCGAGCAGCAATTCCTTCGGCACCACCGATGCGGCGTACGGACGCGCGCGCGCGCTCGCGGGGGCCGGCGCCGCATTGTCGCGCGCGGCGCGCCCCTCGGCGATCGTCGAGAAGGTTCGGCGCTCTTCTCCCGCCGCCCGCGAGCTGTAAAATTGCGTCAGGAACTCCGCAAAAATTTCCTGCGGTTCCCGCGCCGCGACGCCGTCGAGAATCACGTGCTCCTGGCCTACGAGCTTACCGCCCCGCACCACGAAGACTTCCATGCAGGCTTGCCCCTGCGCGCGCGCGCAAGCGATCAGGTCCATATCGATGCGCGAGCGCCACACCACGCGCTGCCGTTCGGTGACGCGACGTACCGCGATGATGCGGTCGCGCATCGACGCCGCCGCTTCGAAGCGCATCTCGTTCGCCGCCGCTTCCATCTCCGCGTTGAGCCGCGCGAGCAGCGCTTCGTGCTTGCCTTCGAGGAAGAGCACCACGTCGTCGACGACGGCATCGTACTCTTCGCGGCTCTGATACCCGACGCAGGGCGCCATGCAGCGTTTGATGTGATATTGCAGGCACGGGCGCGCGCGCTTGCCGTCGATCGGTTCGCGACAGGTGCGCAGCGGAAAAACCATGCGTACCAAATCGATGAGTTCGCGGAGATCGCGGGCGTTGGTAAAGGGCCCGAAATAACGGGCTCCATCGGGGGCGAGCGTTCGGGTAAAATGGACGCGCGCGAACGGTTCGTTCGTTACCTTGAGATAGGGATACCGCTTGTCGTCGCGCATCCGCACGTTGAAGGGCGGCTGGTACCGCTTGATGAGGTTCGCTTCGAGAATGAGCGCCTCGATCTCGTTGCCGACGACGGTCGTCTCGACGTCGACGACCCGAGCGACCATCGCGGCGATGCGCGGATGGTGCTGCGCGCTCCCTTGGAAATACGAACGCACGCGGTTGCGTAGCGAGATCGCCTTCCCGATATAGAGCACTTCACCACCGGCAGCGAGCATCTGATAGACGCCCGGCGCGTCGGGGAGTTGGGCGAGGGTGAGTTCGAGCGGCGCGGCGGCCATCGACTGCTAGAACCTTATGCGGGGCGTTTTCGTCGCAACAGTGCGACCCCCGCCGCCGCGACGATCGCCGCTGCGGCGATGATAAAGAGCAGGCGCGCGTAGTGATGGAAGAGCGGCAGAATTTGGTCGAGGTGATGCCCGAGGGCGTTCCCCAGCAGCATCAAACCGCCGCAAAAAATCGTCGATCCAAGCGCGGTCCATAGAAAGAAGGGCGCGAGATCCATCTCGGCGATCCCCGCCGGAATGCCGTCGATGCCGCGGATTACTGGAATGAAGCGGCAGAGAAAGACCGCGAAGCTCCCCCAACGGCCGAAAAACGCATGCACCTGGTCGAGCCGATCGTGATGGAAACCGACGTACTTCCCATAGCGCTCGACGAGCGGGCGCCCGCCGAAGCGGCCGATCGCGTAACCGAGCCCCTGCCCCACAAGTTCGGCGAGAATCGCGACCACGATCGCGACCCAGAGATTCCCGAGGTGCCCGGTCGCTGCGAGGGCGCCCGCCGTCGGCAGTACCACCTCGCTGCCGACCGGCGCACCGATATTTCCCAGCACCATGGCGATGAAGAGCCCACCGAGGCCGGCGTGGTCGATGAACGAAACGACGGCGTGCTGCATGGGTGATTAACTCCGTTCGGTGCTGTCGGTACTCGGCACGGCGAGGCGTAGAATGTGGGCGGCCCGGCTTCCGCCCTCGTGGCGGAGCGCTTCAAGCAGATGGATCGGCGCGATCTCGCCCCCCTCGCTGAGCTCGTGAGCGACGCGGACGATCTCTTTCACGCGCGGCGTCACCAGGACTCCTTCCCAGCTGCGGTCTTCGCCGGTACCGAGCGCTCGGCGCACGGCGGCGTGAACGTCACCGATATCGATGCCGTCCCGTTCGAGACGCTGCATGACCGCAGGATCGCGCTCCTCCAGCAACGCCACGAGCAAGTGCTCGGCGCCGATGTAGTAATGATTGTGATTGCGCGACTCTTGCTCGGCGGTATGCATGACCCGCCGAGCCGCCGAGTCGAATCGTGACAGCAACGCCTAAAGACTTTACTCGTAGGGTGAGGGGGAAAATGGTCGGGGCGACTGGATTCGAACCAGCGACCTCTTCGTCCCGAACGAAGCGCTCTACCAAGCTGAGCCACGCCCCGAAGGCTCCCCCCGTTTCTCAACCGTAAAGTCTCGCTCCTGCTCACAGGGGAACGCAGCGTCGCAGAGAAGCCGCGAGCGCGCATGAGGTATCTCATAGTCGGCTGCGGACGAGTCGGTTCCGCCCTTGCCGAGAAGCTCGATGAAGACGGGCACGAAGTCATCGTCATCGACGAAAACCCCACCGCTTTCAAACGCCTTCGCAAGGAGTTTGGCGGGCACGTTGTCGTCGGCACGGGTATCGATTCCGAAGTCTTGCGCCGCGCCGGCGCCGAGAAGGCGAACGCGTTCGTAGCGGTCACCAACGGCGACAACCGCAACATCATGGCGGCACTGATCGCGCGTACCGAGTTTCACATTCAAAAAATCGTCGCGCGCATCTACGATCCGCAGCGCGGGCAACTCTACCGCGATCTCGGCGTCGAGACGGTCTGTCCGACGACGGTCAACGCACAACTCATTCGCGATCGGCTCGTCGAATCGTCGACGAAGAGCACGCCCGAGATCGAATTCGGCGTTCTCACCACGCTGGTCGCGCACGTCGGCGCGGCGCAGGCCGACAAACGCGTCGGCGAATTTGAAGAGTTCGAACGCATTCGCATCGCGGGGCTCATTCGGAAAGGCCGTTTGCTCGTCGTTTCGAGCGACACCATTTTCGAAAAGGGCGACGAAGTGCACGCCGTCGTCGCCTCCGATGCCTTCGAGAGCTTCGTCCAATCCTTCCCCGACGCGCGCAAAGCCAAACCGGTGAGGTCGTAACGTGTTCATTCTCATCGTCGGCGGCGGTAAGGTCGGCTCCTATCTCACGCGCGCGTTGCTCGACCGCAAGAGCGAGGTTGTCGTCGTCGAAAAAGACGAACGCAAGGCGAAGAATCTCGAGCGGCTCATCGGGCAGCAAGTCACCGTCGTCGGCGACGGCTGCGATCCCAAAGTCTTGCGCGCCGCCGGCGTCGAGCGCGCCGATATCGTCGTCGCCGATACCGGTGACGACGAGGATAATCTCGTCGTCGTCCTGCTGAGCAAACGCATCTCGAAAGCGCGCTGCATCGCGCGCGTCAACAATCCGCGCAACCGACGTATTTTCGAATCGCTCGATACCGGCGAGCCGGTGACCGTGATTTCGTCGACGGAGATCATCCTCGACGTGCTCAACGAACACGTCAGTGCGGCGGGATACGGCGCCGTTCTCGAAACGATGCATCTCTTCGGAAAAGGGAACCTCCACCTCACGAAGATGTCGGTCGCCGCAGTCTCCGCAGTCGTCGGCAAAGAGATCGGCGAGATCGCGCTACCGAACGACACCGTCCTCGTCGCCATCGAGCGCGAAGGCGAGGAGATCGTGGTTCCGAGCGGTCACACGCGCCTGCAGGCCGGCGATCGCGTCATCGCCGTCGTTAAAAACGGCGCGCGCGAGCGGCTCGCGCAGATGTTAGGGGCGGGGGGCTAAGAGCCTTCGCGCGCTGCGCGGCAGCGCGAGCGTCCCCACCAGCATCGTCACCAGAACCGCGACGAACACGATCGCTCGAGCGCTCTGCGCTCCGGGCAGATGCACGTCGATCGTAAAAATCAGCGCCAGCGAGAGCGCTCCGCGCACGCTCGCCGTGGCGATGAATCTCCGCCGCGCGGCATCGAGCTCCGGAAGCACGCGCAAGAGCCCCATCGTCGTGATGAGGCGCGCCGCCGCGAGCGCGAGGACGACCGCTCCCGCGCCGATCAACGCGCTACGGGCGTCGAGCAGGTTGAAGCTCGCACCCATCCATGCAAAGAGCACGAAGTTCAGCGCGACGGCAGCCCAACGCCAATAGGCTTCGGCGCCGTCGAGCGTCGCCGAATCGAGCGTTCTCTCGATGCGCGTTCGCATGAACGTGCCGAGCGTCACGACGGCGACGATCCCCGAGCCTCCGAACGCATCGGCGGCGACCGCGACGGTGTAAACGCCGAGCACGCTGAGCGCCCAAAGCGAGAACGGGCGACGAACGCGCAGCCACGATGCAATGCGTCCGAGCAGATCGCCGACGGCGGCGCCGAGCAGAGCGGCGACGACCGAGAGCACGAGATTGCTCGCGCGCACGAGTGCGACGGCGAAGGCGTCGTTGAAGAGCGACTCCGCTTCGACGATCGCCACCAAGTTCGGGGGGGCTCCGACCGAGCGCGCGAAGGCGATCACGGCGACGGGGTCGGTCGCGCTCAATGCGGCACCGACCGTCCATGCCAAGGGCCAGGGAAATGCGAGCAACAACAGCACGCCGGCAACGCAAAGGGCGGCGATCGCGACGCCGGGCAGCACCAAGATCGCAACCGGACGCCAGGCACGCCGCACCGCGGCGAGATCGAGGTTCCAGGCCGCTTCGAAGAGCAGCGGCGGAACGATATAATGCAGCGTCGCGGGTGCGAACGCCGCGCCGACGGGACCGGCAAAGAGTATCCCGGCGAACGCTCCGAGGAGTGCGACCCCGGGAAGAACCCAGATCGGAAGCGGTCGCAGAGCGGTCGGCACGGCCGTTAATGCACGTGGGTGAAGTTACCGACGCGAACGCCGCGTGCGGCGATGCTCTCGATCGCGGCGCGCATTCCCACCGTTTCTTGGGGGCGTCCGACGAGAGCGAAGTAGCGATGCGGATCGATGTTGAGCGTGCGCGTTTGGACCATATCGACGGGTTGTTCGCGCAAAAAACGCTCCATCGCAGCGACTTCTTCGACATCGTCGGTAACGCCGGGATGCGTGAGCAAATTCAGCGAGACGCGCAACCCGGCCGCCCGCGCGACGCGAATCGAATCGAAGACGTCGGCGAGGCCGTATCCCTGCGGGCGGTAATAGGCGGCGTAGGTCGCTTCGCGGAAACTGTTGAGGCTGATCCGCACCGCCTGGAGCCCCGCCTCGATGCAGCGGGCGAGTTCGCGCGGACGGCTACCGTTGGTATTGAGATTCACCGTTCCGTTCGAACGCGCGCGGCGAACCTTCTCGATCGCGGCGGCGATCGCGTGCGAGCGCAGCAAGGGTTCGCCCTCGCATCCCTGTCCGAAGCTCACGATCCCTTCGGGGACCCGTTCCAAATGCTCGATCGCGACGCGCGCGATCTCGTCGGCCTGCATCTCGACGGCGATACGCGTCTGCGGTGAGGGCAATCCCGCATCGGGCTCCTGTTCGGAGATGCATCCGACGCAACGAGCGTTGCATTTCGGCGAGACGGGTAACGCCGCTTCGCCGCGTGCGAGAAAGACGTTCTGCGCGGTGAAACATCCGTACTCGCCGGCACAGACGCGCAGTTGGGCGAGCATGCGGTTTCCAGGATCGCGCGCGCAGCGCTCATCGAGTAGGCTCTCGATCTCGCCCTCGGCGAAGCGGCGCGGCTCCCAATCTTCATCGCGATCGGTGCGCATGGCGGCGACGTAGAGTTCGTCGTCGATCGCGCACGCGAACGTGTACCCAAAGAGCGGCAACGTCGGCGCGGTGGCGTCGGCCTCAAACGCCGGCACGAGCAAACGCGTGTAACCCGCGGGCAGCAAGACGCCGAGCGCGTGGCGCCGCGTCTCGACACCGCGAACGCTCACCGGACGTCGCAGCGGCAACAGCGTCGGCACGCTTCCGGGCGGCGCCGGAATGAGTTCGTCGGGGCGCGGCGCGCGCACGATGCCGCCGTCGGCGAGCGGCTCGCTCCGTTCGTCGAAATAATAGCGGCCGCGCGCGTCTGCGTAGGCGAGCGCGAGGGGCGCGCGATTACGCGACATCGTCGTGCAGAACGCCGTCGAAGACGCGGAGGGCGGGGCCGATCAACGTCGCTTCACCGCGCGCGTCGAAATCGACCGCGAGGGTGCCGCCGGGAACTTCGACGCGCATCGGCGTCGAGAGCAGATCGCGCATGCGCGTCGCCGCCGCAACGGCGACCGCTCCGGTGCCGCAGGCCTGCGTCTCGCCGACGCCGCGTTCGAAATGACGCACGCGCACGCAGTCCGCTTCGACGACCGCGAGATGCACGTTCGCCCCATCGGCGAAGGTCGGCTCACCGGCGATGCGGCCGGCGATCGCCGCGAGATCGACACCTTCGAGCGCGTCGACGAAGAGCACGACGTGCGGGTTGCCGACCCGCACCACCGTCGCATCGGGATAGGCGAGCGTTCCGCGTTCGATCTGCGTCGCACCCATCGCGACGCGAATTCGCCACGCTTCCTCGCGGCTCTCGATCGCCGTCTCCCGAACGCCCGCGAGCGTTTCGATCGCAAGCCGATCGAGCGCTCCGGCTTCGGCCAGATAACGCGCGACGCAACGGATGCCGTTGCCGCACATCTCGGCCTCGCTACCATCGGCGTTGATGACGCGCATGCGCGCATCGGCGATCACCGATCGTTCGATCGTCAGCACGCCGTCGGCGCCGACGCCGGAGTGTCGGTCGCACCAGCGACGCGCGAATGCAGCGAGATGCGGAATCGAACGCTCGCGCGTGTCGATGACGATGAAATCGTTTCGGGTACCATGCATCTTCGCAAAGGGGATCGCCGTCATTTACGATGGCGTTGGCGCATCCCCCAGGGCTTCCTCCGCCGCCCGCACGAGATCGTCGGCGCCGAGCCATTCGATATCGGGCTCCGCGCGAAACCAGGCGAGCTGGCGGCGCGCGTAGCGGCGCGTCGCACGCGCGAGTGCGACCAAGGTCTCTTCAAGGGTGCTCTGCCCGCGCAGATACGCGAGCGCCTGCGGGTAGCCGACCGCATCGGCTGCGACCGCGCGCGCGCCGAGCGCCTCCGCTTCGTCGAGCAGGCCGCCGGCGAGCATCGCGCGCGCGCGCGCCTCGATGCGTCGATCGATCTCCGGCAGCGGCAGATCGAGCGCGAAGGTACGGAACGAGAGCGAGCGCGAGAGGAGCGTCGGAATCTCCGCGCGCTCCTCGCTCGCCGACGCGAGCGCGATCTCGAGCGCGCGCCCGATGCGATAGAGATCGTTCCGCTCGATCGCCGCGGCGCGCGTGGGATCGCGCGTCGCGAGCCATTCGTGCAGCACCTCGGGGGGATGCGCGCGCATCTCGCGCGCGATGCGCGCGCGCAGTTCCTCGTCGCCGCGTTGGCCGAGCGCCACCCCCCCTCGCAGGACGCGCAGGTAGAATCCCGTTCCGCCGACGACGATCGGGCGGCGTCCGCGCGCGCGAATATCTTCGATCGCCGCCATCGCATCGCGCGCGAACCGCGCGGCCGAGTAGCGCCGCTCGGGATCGAGAAACTCCACGCAGTGATGGCGTATCTCGCGCTGCGCGGCGTCGTCGGGGGCCGCCGTGCCGACGCGCATGCCGCGATAGATCTGGCGCGAATCGGCGCCGACGATCTCTCCGCCGACCGCGCGAGCGATCCGCATCGCCACCTCGCTCTTGCCAGACGCCGTCGCGCCGACGATCACGCAGAGATCGGTCACGCGCGCTTGAAGAGCCTCGCGACGATCTCAGGTTCGAGACGCAGCATGGTGGGGCGCCCGTGCGGGCAATGCATGGGATTCGCGCACCGCTGCAAATCGTCGACCATCCGCACCATCTCGGCGAAGGCGAGCCGTTCGCCCGCCGTCGTTACCGAATGGCAGGCGAGCGAGGCCCAAATACGCTCGCGCACGTCGCGTTGCGGATGCTCCTCCGAAAGATCGTCGAGAAAGCCGGCCAAATCGAAAGCTCGCGCGCCGTAACCGGCGGGGGTCGCGGTGACGCGATAGCTCCGTTCCCCGAAAGGCTCGATTTCGAGCCCGCCTTCGCGAAGGAGTTCGAGCGCGCGTTCGAGCCGTTCGCTCTGCGCGGGATCGAGTTCGACGATCGAGGGCACCAGCAGCGGTTCGCTCGGCGCGTGCGCGGCGGCGGCAGCGACGATTCGTTCGTACGCGATCCGTTCGTGCGCGGCGTGCTGATCGACGAGGAGAATCGTGCGCCCGTCGGTCGCGAGAATGTAGGTTGCATCGACCTGCGCGAGCACGCGCATGCCGTTCGGCGCAACGGCCGGTGCCTCGCCGGGTTCGGGATCGTACTGCAGCAGGCGCGCCTGTTCGTAACGCTCCGGTGGCGCGAGCGAGAGATGCTCGCCGGGTTCGGCCCCGAGCGTTCGGCTCAATCGTTCGCGCGCGTCGCCACGCAACGTCGCAGCGATGGCATGACGGACGCTCTCGCCGACTTGCGTGCCGAAGCGCAAGCGCACGTCGCTCTTGGTCGGATGGACGTTCGCGTCGACGTGCTCGGGTGGAAGATCGAGCATCAACACACCGTAGGGCTGGCGGCCGATCATCGAAAAGGTTTGATACCCGGCGCTCCACGCGCCCGCGAGAAGCGTACTGCGAAGAAGCCGACGGTTCACAAAGAGAATCTGCATGCGGCGATCCGCGCGTTCGTTACCGGGCGCGCTGATGAACCCACGCAATCCGCCATGCATCGACGCGGCCGCCGAGGCATCGATCTCCAACATCGTCTTGGCGGCGTCTCGCCCGAAGACGGCGGCGAGCCGTTCGCGCGGATCGGCGGTCGCCGGCATCGCCCAATGTTGCTCGCCGTCGTTGCGAAACGTAAACGAAATCTCCGGATAGGCGAGCGCGAAGGTGCTCAACCAGGTGTTCGCGCGCGCGAGTTCCGCCGCCGGCGATTTCAGATACTCGCGCCGGACGGGGACGTTGGCGAAGAGCCCCTCTGCGACCGCGCTCGTTCCGGGCGGAGCGGCGACGCGGACGATCGGCTCGATCCGGTCGCCGTAGGCGACGATCTTCGCCCCGACCTCCGCGTCGCGCGTTCGCGAGACGATCGTGAGGCGCGCGACCGCCGCGATACTCGCGAGCCCCTCGCCGCGAAAGCCCAACGTCGCGACCGCTTGAAGATCTTCGGCATCCCGGAGTTTACTCGTCGCGTGGCGCGCGGGGGCGAGCGCGATATCTTCGATCGCGATTCCACCGCCGTCGTCGCTCACCTCGATGCGCTCGGTACCTCCGCGCGACAACGAGACTTCGATGCGGCGCGCGCCGGCATCGACCGCATTTTCGACGAGCTCTTTGACGACCGAGAGCGGGCGTTCGACGATCTCGCCCGCGGCGATCTGCCCGATCGTCCGTTCGTCGAGGGCGGCGATCTGCGACATTACAGCAACCGCAACTGTTCGCGGCTCTCGGTCGGTCCGGAGCGTCGACGCATCGGAATCCGCGTTTCGAGATCGGGGCCGGCACCGAGCGTCTCGGCGATCTCCTGCGCGCGGTCGACGACGCTCGCCGGTAACCCCGCCATGCGCGCCACTTCGATGCCGAAGGAACGCGAGGAACTTCCCGGCTGGACGCGGTGCGAGAAGACGGGCTCGTTGCCACGTCCGAGATTCTCGACCGCGGTGATGTGATAGTTGGCGACGCCGCTCCAATGTTCGGCGAGCGCGCAGAGCTCGTGAAAATGCGTCGCGAAACACGTCATCGGCGCGCCGTCGCCGAGTGCGAGAATGTACTCGCAGATCGCTTGCGCGATCGCGAGGCCGTCGATCGTGCCGGTTCCGCGGCCGATCTCGTCGACGAGCAGCAACGAGCGTGCCGTGCAGCGACGAAGGATGTTCGCCGCTTCGGCCATCTCCATGTAAAAGGTCGATTGCCCAGACGCCAGGTCGTCCCCCGCGCCGATGCGCGTGAAGATGCGATCGACGATGCCGAGCTTCATGCTCTTGGCGGGAACGAACGAGCCGATCTGCGCGAGAATCGTCAGCAACCCGATCTGCCGGAGATAGGTCGATTTGCCGCCCATGTTCGGACCGGTAAGCAGAATGAAGCGATGCTCGCGCTCCAACAACCGCACGTCGTTGGGAACGAAGCGGCGCTGCACCACCGCCTCCATGACCGGGTGGCGACCGTCGACGATCTCGATCCGCGATTCGTCGAGAAATTCCGGGCGCGCGTATCCGCGCGTCGCCGCTTTCTCGGCGAGCGCGACGCTCACGTCGATCGCCGCGAGGGCCGCGCCTGCGGCGGCGAGCGCATCGACGCGCGCGGCAATGCGTTCCACGAGCTCGGCGAAGAGCCGCTGCTCGATACGTTCCTGGCGGCTCTGCGCGCTCGCGATCGCCGATTCGAGTTCTTTGAGTTCGGTGGTGGTGTAGCGTTCGCTCCCGGCGAGCGTTTGGCGGCGGACGTATTCGGCGGGAACGCGCGCGGCGTACGCGTGCCCGACTTCGATTGCGTAGCCGAAGGCGCTCGCATACTTCACCTTGAGGTTCTTGATGCCGGTCCGTTCGCGCTCGCGCTCTTCCAACGCGGAGATGCTTCCGCGCGCATCGCCGCGCAGCGCGATGCATTCGGCGAGCTCGGGGTCGGCCTCGGGGCGAATCGCACCACCGTCGCTCAGGCGCGCGGGAGGTTCCTCGACCAACGTCGCCCGAAGATCGGCGAGCAGCGATTCGAAGCCCAACAACGGCGCCCGGCGCCGCGCGAGCGCCTCGGGCAGGAGCGCGGGAAGCTCCGCCATCGCCTCGAGCGTGCGCCGCAACGATGCGAGATCGCGCGGATTCGCGCGGCGTAACGAGATTTTCTGAGCGATGCGTTCGAGGTCGAAGCAACGGCGAAGCGTTTCGTGCAGGTGCCCGCGCAGCGCGTGCGTCTCGACGAGTGCGGCGACATCGTCGAGCCGTCGCTCGATAGCTTCGCGATCGATTGAGGGCGCGGAAATCCGTCGCGCGAGCAGGCGGGAGCCCATCGAGGTCGCGCACCCGTCGAGCGTCGCGAGAAGCGTCGCCCGTTCGTTCGCGCCCTCCGCGCGCAGCAGCTCGAGGTGTTTGCGCGTCGCCTGATCGATCGCGAGATGCGCCGCGTCGCGCCGATAACGGGCGTGGTTTCGCAACGCCGCGCCGTCGGTAGAGAGCCCGGTGCGTGCGAGAAAGCGATCGAGCACTTCGGCGGCGCGCGCCATCGCGAGCGATTCGACGAGCGAGAATCCTGGGACGGCATCGACCGCGCGCGCGGAGGCTCCCGAGATCGGCAACGTGGCGATGCGCGCTCCGAGGTTCGCGATCTGGAGTCGCAGGGCCGCGTGCCCGCCCTCGGGGATATCGAAGACGATTTCGGCGGGCGCGATGCGCGCGAGTTCGGCGACGAGTTCGTCATCGCCGAGCTCGCTAGGAAATGCGGTGCCGAAACTCTCGCCGGTCGAGACGTCGCAGTAGATCAGCCCGAAGGTATCCTCGAGATAGCTGAGCGCGGCGAGAAAATTATTGCGCTTCCCATCGAGGAGATGCTCTTCGACGAGCGTTCCCGGGGTCACCACGCGAACGATATCGCGGCGGACGAGTTTATTGGGACGCGGCTCCTCCATCTGTTCGGCGAGCGCGACGACGAAGCGTTGTTCGACGAGCCGGCGGAGATAGGTATCGAGCGCGTGGTGCGGTACTCCCGCCATCGCCACGCGCGTGCCGCCCCCGGAATCCTTTCCGGTCAGTGCGATTTGGAGGGCTCGCGCGATCGTCTCGGCATCCTCGCCGTACGCCTCGTAAAAATCGCCGACGCGCGCGAGCAAGATCGCCTCGGGATTGCGAGCCTTCAAATCGAAGTATTGCTCGATCGCCGGCGAGCGTTTGGTCGGCGCACTCACGCGAGCGTACGTACGTCCATCGGTTACAGAAGCGAGAGCACCGGCAGCTCGACCGGCGTGCCGATATCGGTAAAACGGGCGGCGCGCGCGCGAATGCTCCCCGAGTTTCCCCACACGTGTGCGGCGACGATCTCGATATCGAGCCACGGTTCCCGCGCGTAGAGCGCCGGATCGTAATCGGGGGGCATCGGCGAATTGACGGTCACGTTGTCGAGTGATTTGGCCGTCAAGCGATTCGGATCTTTCTTCGACGGGCCGATCGCGAGGCAACGCTCGCGGCGCCCGATTTTGCGCGCATGATAGGCGGTACTCGCCTCGTTTTGCGCCTCGATGAGTCGTTCGAAGCGCTCGTGCGCGACCTCGGGGGCGACCTGCTCCCAGTTCGCAGCCGGCGTTCCCCGCCGGATCGAATAGATGAACGAGTAGGCGTTGGCGAAGATCCCGCGCCGGACGTACTCCAACGTCGCCTCGAAATCGGCTTCGCTCTCGCCGGGGAAGCCGACGATGATGTCGGTCGTGATCGCCCACTCCGGCAGGTAGCGCGCGATCCACGCGACGCGCTCTTCGAACTGCGCGCGCGTATACTTGCGATTCATGCGGCGTAGGACGGGGTCGCTCGCCGATTGCATCGGCAGGTGAACGCGTGGATTGAGCGCCGCGATCTCCGCGAATCCGGCGATCGTCGCCTCGGTGAAATCCTTCGGGTGCGGCGAGATGAACGTCAGACGCTCCAGCCCGTCGAGTTCGGCGACCGAGCGCACGAGATGGAGAAAATCGGCGCCGTCGGCGGGATCGCGCCAGGCGTTGACGGTCTGGCCGACGAGCATCACCTCGCGTGCGCCGGCGGCAATTTTCTCCGCAACTTCGGCGCGAATCTCCGCCGCCGGGCGATGGTCGAAGCGGCCGCGTACGTGCGGAACGATGCAGAACGTGCAGTAATACGAACAGCCGCGCTGGACGTTGACGAACGCGCGGAGGTGCGAGAACGCATCGGTGACGCCGTCAGCGGTGCCGCCCATCGGATCGAGCAACGCCCGTTGCTCGATCGCCTCGACATCGGGATCCTCGCCGAAATCCTCGCGCCAGCGTTCGAGGCGATCGCCGAGCGCGCGCAGTTCCTTGGTGCCGTAGATCGCATCGACGTGCGGCGCGAGTTTCGCCATGCGGTCGCGATCCTGCTCGGCGAGGCAGCCCATCACCACGATGCGCACGCTCGGATCGGCGTTTTTCAGCGCCCGAAAATGATTCATGCGGCCGTAGGCGCGCCGCTCGGCGTTATCGCGAACGGTACAGGTGTTGAGCAGCACCACCTGTGCGTCTTCGGGGCGCGTGACGATAGCGTACCCCGCGGCGCTAGCGCGCTGCGCGATCTCCTGGGAATCGGCCTCATTCATCTGACAGCCGAAGGTCTCGATATAGAGTGCAGCCATGGAAGAACCGCTCTCTTCGTCGCGAGGCGGGCAAACTCCGACCGAACGGCCAATCTCCCGCCGGTGGATTTAGAAGCATCGGAGGCGCCGGTTCTCGCGCGCGTCGAACCGGCGACCGTCGCCATCGTCGGTCGCCCAAACGTCGGCAAGAGCGCGCTCTTCAACCGGCTCGTCGGCGCGCGGCTCGCGATCGTCGAGGATACCCCAGGAGTCACCCGCGACCGGCTCTACGCCCTTGCGGAGTGGCAGGGACGCACCTTTAATCTCGTCGATACCGCCGGCATCGACCCCGAGGCAGCGGTCGCGCATGGGGACGCCTTCGCCGAGACGACCCGGCGGCAAGCCGAGGCCGCAGCGGCCGCCGCCGATGCCATCGTCTTCGTCGTCGACGCTCGCGAAGGGGCGAATCCACTCGATGAAGACGTCGCCGCGATTCTCAGACGGATCCGCCGAAAGATCATCCTCGTCGCCAACAAGGCCGAGTCACCGAGCGCCGCCGATAGCGCGACCGCCGAGTTCTCGCGCTTGGGCTTCGGCGTCCCCATCGTCGTCTCGGCGATCCATGGCGAGGGCACGGGCGATCTCCTCGACCGCATCGTTGAGGCGCTTCCCGAGAACAGTCCGAACGCCGTCCGCAGCGGCGAGATATCGCTCGCCATCGTCGGGCGCCCCAACGTCGGGAAATCCTCGCTGCTCAACGCGCTCGTCGGGCAGGAGCGCGCGATCGTCTCCGACGTCGCGGGCACGACGCGCGACGCGATCGACACCGAATTACTCTGGCGCGGCGGTAAATATCGTCTGGTCGATACCGCGGGCATGCGCAAGCGCCCCGAGGCGATCGGCGATATCGAGTACTACGCGACGCTCCGGAGCCTCAACGCGCTCGCCCGTTGCGATATTGCGCTCATCGTCTTCGATTCGATGCACGGGATCACCGCACAGGATCGCCGGCTCGTGGGGCTCGCCATCGAGGAACGCAAAGGCGTGATTCTGATCGGGAACAAGTGGGATCTCGTACGCGAGCAAGGCGAGTACCAGCAAGGCGACCTCAAGAACGCGATCTACGATATTCTCCCGTTCGCGCGATTCGCACCGATCGCGTTTCTCTCGGCGATGACGCACCGAAAACTCGGCGGCCTCATGCCCTTAGTCGCGCACGTCTGCGAAAATCTCGATCGCCGCGCACCGACCGGGCAGCTCAACGCCCTGATCCGCGATGCGGTGATGGCGCACCCGGCACCGATCTCGGGCGGAAAAGCGCTGCGGATCTTCTACGCGGCGCAGGTCGCGGCGCATCCGCCGCTCTTCATCATGCACTGCAACGATCCCGATCTCGTGCAGCCCTCCTACCGGCGTTTTCTCGAACACACGATTCGCGAAGCCTACGATTTCGAGGGAGTGCCGCTCACGATCGAATTTCGCCCGCGCCGTAGCGAGGAGCGCGAGGAGGCACCGTGGCCGACGCCCTCCTAGCGATCGTTGCATTCGCGGTCGGCTCGATACCGTTCGGGCTCGTCGTCGGGCGCCTGTTCTTCGCCACCGATATTCGCGCGCAAGGATCGGGCAATATCGGCGCGATGAACGCGCTGCGCTCGCTCGGGAAACGCGGTGCGATCGCGGTCTTACTACTCGACGCCGCGAAGGGTGCACTCCCGGTTCTGCTGGCGGCGCGCCTCGGGCGCGGCGATGCGATGCAAGCGGTCGCCGCTTTGGCCGCAGTCCTCGGCCATTGTTTTTCACCGTGGCTCGCATTCAACGGTGGGAAGGGCGTTGCGACGATGCTCGGCGCGACGCTCGCGCTCAGCCCCGCCGCCGTCGCCGTTGCGATCGGGGGCTGGCTGCTCGGCGCGCTCGTGCTCACCCCGTACTCCTCGGTCGGCTCGATGCTCGCCGGGCTGCTCGTCGTACCGTCGCTCTGGCTCTTCACCCGCTCGGCCTGGGAGACGCTCTACGGTGCTGCCGTCGCACTCTTGATCGTCTATCGCCACCGCGAAAATATCGAACGTCTCCGCGCCGGTGTGGAGAACCCGATACCATTCTTGAAGGGTCGGGGCGCGCCGAAGGAATAGCAACGCTGCAAGATGTCCTTTGGCTTCTCGCTCGCCTCAAATGGGGCGGCAAACGCCGCGCAAAGCGCGCTCGACCGAACCACCGAGCAACTGACGACGGAGGCACGGCAGCTCGCCTCCGGCTTGCGCATCAATAGCGCGGCGGACGATCCGTCGGGGCTCGCCATCTCGCAGTCGCTCGTCGCCCGCGTGAACGGTTTCGAACGTGCGCGGGGAAACGTCCAGAGTGCGGCGGATGCCGTCAACGTCGCCGACGGCGCGCTCGCCAGCGTCACCGATATTCTGACGCGCATTCGGACGCTCGCGGTCGAAGCGTCCTCCAGCATCGAGAGCACCGGCGATCGCGCCAATCTCCAAGCCGAAGTCTCGCAGCTGCTTCTCGAGATCGATCGCATCTCGCAGAGCGTGAATTTCAACGGACAGCCGTTGCTGAACGGAAGCCACGCCGGCTTCGTGCCGGCGGTCGCTGCGAGCGTGACGGTTCAGGCGAATAGCGTCCTCGCCACCAACACCGGCGCGGCGGGTAGCAACTTCGGTGAGCTCGTCGCGAACGTTCGGACCCTTCCCGCCTACCAACGCCCGATCTACTACAATGCGATCACGCAGAACGTTCCCGCGTCGACCTCCCCGCAAACCGTCACCGTCGGCAACACCTTGGGCCTCCTACCCGGCGATACGATCGTGCCGGCGGGATATAACGGCCCCGCGATTCAAGTGCTCGCCGTCAACGCGGCGGCCGATACGATAACCGCGATCTTCCCGCAAGCGCTGAGCAGCGGCGCGCAGATCCGGAACGACGTCAACGGCTCGCTGGTGAACCCCGTCGCTCCCGGCGAGAATGTCGTCAGCATTACGGGCACCGCGCAACCGCTTTACGTCGGCCAACAACTGCAGTTGCCGTTCCCCCCGAATCCCGAGGTCGTCACCGTTCAACAAGTGCTGGGGCCAACGACGTTCGTCGCCGATTTCGCGTACGCACACGCGGCGGGCGACTATATCGGCAGCTCGCACTTCGACGGGATCGCCGCCGGATCGGGACCGGGGCCGTATACGATTACCTACGGCACCACGAGCAACCCGTCGCCGCCCGGGCAACAAGTCGATATCATCGACGCCGGTAATTTTCCGGCGGGCATGTATATCGGCACCGTTCTTTCGTATACCGCAACCTCGTACACGCTTTCGCTACCGACGGCGTTCCCGGCCGGAGCCTACGCGCTCGCTCCGGTCGGCAATGGAACGGTCAGTACCACCTACGACGGCAGCATCAAGCTCCAAGTCGTCAACACCGGCGTCTCGATCGCGGTGCAAGAGAGCTTCTACAACACGGCGACGCAGCAGCAAACGACGAGTGCGACATTGCTCGCGCCGGGATCGACGAGTTCGCTCTTCGACGGCGTGTCGGTTACGCTCGGAAGTTTCACCAGCGCCGACGTCGGATCGACCGCCTACGTCAAAGCGTTACAAGCGACCGCCGCGCAAGCGAACCCCGACGCACCGGCGCTCGCCGTCCTCGCCGGCGCTTCCGAGGGCGATACGGTCGCGCTCTCGCTCCCGGCGGTTACGATTCAGCAGCTGCGGGTCGCGACGATCTCGCTAGTCGCCGGAGCGGGCACCGATCCCACCCTCGCCGCCGAGGACGCCATCGGGCAGAGCGATTTCGCGATCCAGGAGGTCCTGGCAGAGCGGGCGGGCCTCGGAGCCTTCAGCGTCCGCCTGCAGGAGGACGAGAGCAACGATGCCCTGGCGGCTCTCAATCTCCAGGCCTCGGTTTCGAGCATTCGCGACCTGAACGTCGGGGCGGCGACGACGCGATTCACGCAGACGCGGATCGAGGAGCAGGTCGGAACCGCCGTCCTCTCCCAAGCGAACGCTCTGCCGGAGACTTTTCTCGCACTCTTCCGATAGCCCGGCGCACAGGGCTTCGCGAGGCGCGGCCCGTATTGGGGCGGGCTATGATCTCATCGAATGATTTTCGTAATGGCGTCACGATTCTGTTGGACAACAATCTCTGGACCGTGATCGAATTTCTCCACGTAAAACCCGGCAAGGGCTCGGCGTTCGTCAGGACGCGCCTGAAGAACGTCCGAACCGGCGCGACGGTGGAACGCACCTTCCGCGCCGGCGAGAAAGTCGAACGCGCGACGCTCGACAATCGAACGATGCAGATGCTCTACAACGACGACGAAGGGTTCCATTTCATGGACCAGGAGTCGTTCGAGAACGTCACGATCCAGCGCGATCTCATCGGCGGCCCCGCGGATTTTCTTCGCGACGGCATGTCGGTCGACGTTCAGTTTCACGACGGCACCGCGATCGGCGTCGAGCTCCCGCCGCACGTCGAATTGCGCATCGTCGAAACGGATCCAGGCTTTAAGGGCGACACCGCAACGAACACCACCAAACCCGCAAAGCTCGAGACCGGCGCGATCGTTCAAGTGCCGCTCTTCATCGAACCCGATACCGTCATACGTATCGATACGCGAGATCGGCGTTACATCGGCCGCGTGAACTAAACGCGCCGCCGGTGCTCGGCGCGTGGAGGGGAGACCGTGAAAAAGAAACTGCAGTCGCTTGGGATAGCCGTCGTTCTCGCGCTCGTCGCCAGCGGGATCGGCATCGCGAGCTTCTATTCGCAGAATCCCCAACTCTCTCGGCTCGCCGATTACATCGCCCACATTACGGTGCTGGCGCACGCCGATCGCATCGGCCTCAAAAACCCCGGCTACGGAAGCCCCAACAATAACCTTGCGATGATTACGCTCGACGATTACTCGTTGAGCGGACATACGAGTGCCGGGCTGGGGACCTGGCCCTTCCGTCGCGGCGTCTACGGTACGCTCCTCGACCGGCTCGCGGAGGCGGGAGCGAAGACGGTCGCCTTCGATATCGATTTTCTCGACCCGAGCCCGAGCGCTCGCCAAGATGCAATCTTCGGCAAGGCGATTGCGAAGGTGCCGACGGTCCTCGCCTACGCGCTCAACACCACGACGACCGGGCAGATCGGCATCGAGCCGGTGATCCCCGTCCTCGCTCGACATACGGCGGCGATGGGATTCTCGAGCTCGGATAGCGTCGGCAGCTACACCTCGGGGCAGTTTCCGAAGATTCGCACGAGCGGATCGGGATTTTTCTCCGACCAGACGTTCTATTCGCTGGCGGCTGCGGCGGCGCAAACCTATCTCGGCCATACGATCGATTTCGCGAAGACGCCGCGCCTGCACGGGCGCATTCTTTTATTGCCTCCCCATTACGCGTCGACCCAGGCCGTGAGCGGCCGCGTCGGCGCCGAACAGAGCACCGCCCCCACCTTCATCGGCGGCGGGCAGATGTCGCTCGCCGACGCGCTGACCGTTCCCATCTCGCAGCTACGGCTCTTCGCGAAGGGGCGTTTGATCTACGTCGGGGCGACCGCGCAAGCGCTCGGGGATTTCGTGATCACGGCGCGCGGCAAGATGCCGGGAGTCTACGTGAACGCGCGGCTCACCGACCAGATGCTGCGGGGAATCTATATCCATACGTTGCCGACGTGGGTCGACATCGCGCTCATCGTCGGGCTCCCACTGCTTCTCGCGCTTTTCCTGATGTCGGCGCGTTTCGCGATCGCGCTCGGCGTCTCGGCGGTGACGATTCTCGCCTACGCCTGGATAAACGCGGCCCTTTTCGTCACGCACTTACTCTGGTTCGATCTCATCCACGTCGTTGCGGCGATGATTTTGGCGGTCACCTTCGTCGCCGCGTTTCGAACCATTATCGAGGGCGCGCAGCGCCGCGTCGTCACCAATCTCTTCGGCATGCACGTGAGCCCGGCGGTCGTCGCCGAGATTCTCGAATCCGAGGATCCCTCCGGCGCGCTCTCGCTCAAAGGCAAACGCGTGAAATCGACGATCTTCTACAGCGATATCCG
>JAJZVP010000075.1 GCA_021845615.1 bacterium
GCGAGATCTCTCACCGCATTCGTAGCCGTATTGGAGGAATGACCGTGGCTCAAGCCCTCGCGAAACGTCCACCTGGGGTCGGGCGCATTATCGGAGCCGGTATCACCGGCGGGATCATCGTCGATCTTTTTCTCATACTCTCGCGAAACGCGCCGTTTCCGGGCATCTACATGTCTATTGCCTCGGGGCTGGTCGGTCCGGCGGCATTTTCGTCGCCCGGGTATATCGCGCTCGGCATCGTCCTGCACCTCATCATCTCGATCGTGTGGGCCGCGATCTACGCCGCGCTTTTCCTCCGCTTCTTGCCGAAACTGCAGTGGTGGGCCAACGCGGTGATCTTCGGCATCGTCGTGATGCTGGGCATGCAGGTCTTATTGCTTGGAAAGCACTTAGAGCCGGCATTCCCGACCGGTTCCGGGCTCGTGATGGTGCTGATCGCGCACGTCGTGTTTTTCGCGCTTCCCGTCGCCTACATACTCCGTAACGATCTCTAATTTCGGCGTGACAATTGGGGCGAGCGATACGTTCTTAGAACTATGAAGGCGCGTATCGTTCTCCTGGTTGGCATTTTCTCGACGCTGCTCTTGGGCGCCCTAGCGGGCCAAGCGCCGCACGCCGTCGCTGCGGCCCCAAGCGCGACGGCGACCTATCCGCCGATCGGCAATTACGTCGTGCTCTTCGCGAAGATTCGTAGCGTCTTTCGTTCGCATCGGCCACCGCCGCCCTACGAAACCTACGAACTCTTTCGCAAACAGATGACCGACTACGGATATCCGGACTACGCGAATACCTATCAGGTCGACTATTGGTGCCGCACCTCCGATCGCGCCTGTTTGAAACGCAAACTCTACCACCTCGGAGCGATCGGGCGCATGCGCTACGAACGCGCGGCATTCAACGAAGATTACGATCCCGGCCCGCCGACCGCCGATATCTTTCAGCGCGCTCCCGCGACGCCGCGCCCGAAGTTTTTCAAGCCGACTCCGGAGCCGTCGTTCACGCCGCTCCCGACGATTATCGTCGTCAAGGCGCTCTACGATCCCGACTACGAGATCGTCGACGTCACCCGCGAGGGCGGCCTCCTCGACGTTCGCGTGAAGCCCCGCCGCACGCCGATGCGCAACCGTCTTCGCGAGCTTTGGGTCGATGCGCGGACGTTGGAGATTGAAAAATTCACCGCGACCGATCGCCTCTTCGTCACCGGGGGCGGCGCGACGCGGATTTACCCGGTGCTCTTTACGTGTACGATGGGGCGGGTCGACGGCTATCCGGTGATCACGCATATCGAGGGGCGCGTCGGCGGCGGCTACGAAGACGACGGCAAGCACGTCACCTACGAATTCAAGAAGATCCGCTTTCCGAAGACGCTACCGTCGTGGTATTTCAATCCGCGCGATTACGGTAGCCATCTCGACCAGGCGCCGCTCACCGGCGATCAGGGGTGAGCGTGCGCGACGAGGTTGGGAAACGCTCTCCGAAGGGCGCGTAACTTCGGAAGATCGACCTCCACGATATAGGGATCGTTGGGGTGCTTGCGTTCGAAGTTCTGGTGGTAGGCTTCCGCGCGGTAGAAATGTTGCAGCGGGGCGAGCTCCGTGACGATCGGCTTCGAGAACCGGTGCGCTTTGGTCAGCGCGGCGATCGTCGCCGCGGCGACCGCGCGCTGGTGCGCGGTCGTATAGAAAATCTCGGAACGATATTGGTGCCCGACATCGGGGCCTTGATAATTCAATTCGGTCGGATCGTGCGCGACCGTAAAATAGACGGCGAAGAGTTGTCGCAGCGAAACGACGCGCGGATCGAACCAGATCTCCACCGATTCGGCTTGCCGGGTCAGCCCGGTGCTGACGATTTCGTAATGCGCGCTCCGTGCCGATCCGCCGGCGTAGCCGACGACCGTGCGGCGGACCCCGATGAGGCGTTGAAAGACCGCCTGCATCCCCCAGAAGCAGCCGCCGGCGAGGACGATGCGTTCGGTCGGTTCGGGTGCCTTGCGCGGGGGCGTCGCCCCCAGGGAGCCGACGAGCAGGAGCAGCGCCAGCGCGGCGTCGCGGGTACGTACGAAAGCGTTCATGCCGATAAAAACGCTCGCCGAGCGATTTCGGATCTTCGAACTATGGCGCTTGGTCGTGCGGCGGTGCGAGCGCCTCGGCGGCCTCGAGCAAGATCGCTCGCGCGCGCACCTGCCCCGCCGCATCGAGCGCCTCGATATCGAGATAGAGATCGATCCCGGCTCCGTGCTCGCTGAAGACCTGGCGTCGGCCGCCGGATTCTTCGAGCGGCCCGTCGACGACGTAGGGCACGATTTCGCGCGGGATTCCTTTGACGGTGAGCGGCGCAAGGGGGTGCGCAGCCACGATTTCGCGGACGAGCGCGTAGGTCTCGTAACTCACCACGATGCTGCCGGGCTCGGCGATGGTTTCAAGGCGGGCGGCGAGGTTCACCTCGGCGCCGATGATGGTGTAATCCATGCGCACCGAACTCCCGAAATTGCCCACGTTGACGAAGCCCGTGTTTATTCCCATGCGCGCGCGAAAGGGACGTTCGATCCCACGGTTGCGCCAGCGAACGCTCAATTCGGCGAGGCGCTGCTGCATCGCCAGCGCCATGCGCACGCATGCGGCGGCGTCGTTATCGACGCCCATGCTTTCTGGATCGCCGAAGAACACCAACATGGCGTCGCCGACGAATTTATCGATCGTACCGCCGTATTGCAGTGCGATTGCGGACATCTCGTCGAAATACTCGTTGAGGATCGCGGTCAGTTCTTCGGGGGCGAGCCGTTCGCTCGTCGCGGTGAAATCCTTGATATCGGAGAAGAAGATGGTGAGCTTCTTGCGCTGCGTGTGCAGCTCGGTGCCGGTCTTCCCACTGAAGATGCTTTCGTAAATCTGCGGCGAGATATAGCGCGAGATGTTCGAAGAGAGCCCGAGTAGCGCTTCGTTCGCGGTGGAGAGATCGGCGTTGGCGCGATCGATCGCTTTCGCTTGCCGAGTTTGCTGGCGATAGATCAGCGCGCCTAAGATCAGCACGACCAAAATGTAGAGGACGATATATTTGAACGAGACGAGATTCATCGCCAGCGGTTGCGTGAGGATGAGTTCTTGGAGGCCGCCGACCTCACCGACTTTCCAATCGCGCTTCGGGCTGTTGGGATCGGCGTTGTGGCAGGCGACGCAGGACGCCGTCATGACGATCGGGGTCGCATAGCGGACCTCGGTGGTGAAGCCGTGCCAACTGCTGCGCGTCGCGATCTCCGACGGGTGCGCCGCAAGAGCGACGAGCGCGGCCCGTTCGAAGCCGTCGAGCCGGTGGGACGGGCGCCCCCTGAAGGGCAGGTTGGAGATGAAGCGATACCGGACGTTATCCTGGCCGCGCGAGATCACGCTCCCGAGCGCGAGCGAGAAGGTCGCCGGGATAGGGATCGCCCCCGGGTGCCCTTCGAAATGGACCCGCACACGGACGTCGTGCGGATTCTGCTGGACGCTTGCGACGATCGTATTGGCATAGTAGTCGCGGATCGACGAGATGACGTGGTCGAGCGCTCGCGATTGGGATTGGAGGAAGCTCGCCGAGATCGACCGGAGATCGTAGAAGAGGGCGAGCGGCAAGCCGATGAGCACGACCAGGAGGAATGCCCCAAGGGGCAATCCGTTCTTTACACGTCTGGAGAGGGAATTCTGCAGGTTTTCCTCCACAATGGCGAAGTTCTGCGAGGGCAAGGCGCGTTCATCTACCTTGCGCGATATATACCCCAGCATAAGATCGGAGGCCCTGGCTGCCGGAGCGTCCCATCGTCCAGGTCGGTGGAACCGAAGAGGATCGTACTGCCCTCAGTGCGTTGCTTCGCGGTGCCGCGCTGCCCGCCCCCATTACCCTCGGTGCGGAAGAAGCGATCGCGGCGATTGAAGCGCGCGAAGTCGAGATCGTTCTGCTCGACGTCACCCAGCGCAGTGCCGAGGTCTTCGCCGTCCTGAAGGCTGCGATCCCGGGCACGCATGGGCGGGGGCGCGCCGAGGTGATCGTTACCGGGCCGGCGAGCGTCGCGGACCGGCTGCAAGCCTGCCTCGCGCGCGGGGCCGCCGATTACCTGTTCACGCCATTCGACACCACCAATCCGCTGCTCGTCGTGCGCCGCTTCGAAGCGATGATCGGCCGCATTCGCCAGCGCGAGGCGACCGTTCGCATTTCGACGACGCGAAACAAAGACGAGTCGGTGTTGCTGCAGTTGCACAACGACGCCTCGCGCCGCTTCGTCCCGCGCGAATTTCTCGATCTGCTCGGGCGCGAATCGCTCGCCGACCTTCAGCTCGGCGACCATATCTCCGGCACGATGACCGTGCTGTTCAGCGACATCCGTGATTTCACGAAGCTTTCCGAAGCGCTGACGCCGACCGAGAACTTTCAGTTTCTCAATTCGTACCTCAAAAACGTCACCCCGATCATTCGCACCCACCACGGGTTTATCGATAAGTACATCGGCGACGCCATTATGGCGCTCTTCCCCGATAAGGCGGTCGATGCGCTCGAGGCCGCGGTGGCGCTACTGCGCCAAGTCGGCATCTATAATACCGGGCGTAAGAGCGCGGGATACGTCCCGATTCGCATCGGTATCGGGCTCCATCGCGGCGATGTGATCCTCGGCACGATCGGCGAAGAGCGCCGGATGGAGACGACGGTGATCGCCGATGCGGTGAACGTCGCCTCGCGCATGGAGGGGCTGACGAAGATTTTCGGCGTCGATCTCTTAGTGAGCGGCGGCGTGGTGGACGCATTGCCGAAAGCGCACGGCATTCCACTGCGCCACCTCGGCGCGGTGAAAGCGAAAGGCAAGACGCAGAGCGTCGAAATCTACGAATGCTATAGCAACGATCCGCCGCAACTGCTCGCACACAAAGAGGAGACGCGCCCCCTCTTTAGCCAGGCGATGAGTGAATACCGGAAAGGGATGTTCCTTACCGCCGGCAAGATGTTCGCGCGCGTCGCCGAGCTGAACAAATTCGACGCACCGGCGGCCTATTATCGCGACGCTTGTTCGCTCTCCATCGTGCGCCCGCGGAGCGCCGAACCGTGGGACGGCGCCGAAGTAATGGAAATCAAGTAAAGCGCTCGAGAAACTAGAGGCAGCCGAATCGCCGACGAACGGACGTCATTGGAAGGGCTATCGGCGGCGCCACATTCGATGGATAGCGCTCCATCAAACGCATGTCGAGCGGTATAAAAGGCTCGGCGAGCATCGGGGTTCGAGTGAATCTGGGACATCCTCGGAAAACACTTAATCGGAAGTGGAGGGAGGTTGTCTGGTCGCTATCTATTCTGACGGCGGTCGCAAAGGCAGAGAAGCCGAACTTTTCAGCATGGACGTTGTAGACGTCCGGCGGTAGCGTTAGGCATACGAAGAATCCATGTTTATCGGTGAACCTCGTGCATGTCTGGCTCGGTGAGCGGGCGATTACGAGGGCCTCTGCGACCGGTCGCCCCATTGTGTCGCGCACGTAGCCGCTCATGGCGCCGGTGGTCCCCGCAAGACAGGCGGCGCAATTGAATAACGCGAGGAATAGTGTGAGCGCAGCCGTTCTCATTAGCGGCTATCAGCCGTTCTAGCTACAGCCGCTGGTTGCGCCGCAGGAGTCGCACTTCTCGCAGGAGCCGTTGCGCACCATCGTGAGTTGTCCGCATTCGCTGCAGGCGTTACCGGTGTAGCCCTTCGCTTTGGCGGCATTTACCGCCGCGTGCTGCGGGCGTTCTACGACGGCGGTTCCCACCGTTTGCACGCTCGGTGCGGGAGCGGTGAGCGTTGCCGCACCGTAGCTCCCTTGCGCCGCCTCGGGGTGGAGGTGCGTGGAGACCGGGTGCAGTCGCTCGGCGATGCCGGCGGGACGAACGTTCGTCGGCCCCGCCTCTTCAGCGAGATACTCTTCCTTCGATTCCGCCGCATCGACGCCCATCGCATCCATCTCCATCGATGGCGCAACGTGCGCGAGATCGTAGCGCCCGAGATAGCTTACCGCGAGCTCGCGGAAAACGTAATCGAGCAATGAGGTCGCCATCTTGATATGGTCGTGCCCCGCAACCGGACCGTTGGGCTCGAAGCGCGTGAAAGTGAAGGCTTCGACGAACTCTTCGAGCGGCACGCCGTACTGCAAGCCGAGGCTGATCGCGATTGCGAAGTTATTCATCAACGATCGGAAAGCGGCGCCTTCCTTGTGCATGTCGATGAAGATCTCGCCGAGCTGCCCGTTCTCGTATTCGCCGGTGCGGAGATAGACTTTATGTCCGCCGACGATCGCTTTTTGCGTGTATCCGCTGCGCCGTTCGGGCATGCGGCGCCGCTTGGCGATATAGCGATAGACGAGTTTCTCGGCGATCTGGACGGGCGTGTGATAGGGCTGCGTCGGCGTATCCTCGGCTTCGATCTCGCCGCTGAGATCGTAGCTCGCCGCGAGCGGTTGGCTCAGTTTCGACCCGTCGCGATAGAGCGCGACCGCCTTGATCATCTTTTCCCAGCTGTAGCGGTAGGCTTCCTTGACGTCGGCAATCGTCGCCGTCTGCGGCAGGTTGATGGTCTTAGAGATCGCACCGCTTACGAACGGCTGCGCCGCCGCCATCATATCGACATGGGCGAGCGGGCGAATGTACCGCGTGCCGTATTTTCCGCAGGGCGTTGCACAATCGAAGACCGGCAGGTGCTCGTCGTGAAGTTCGGGCGCTCCTTCGAGCGTCATGCGCCCGCAGATATAGGCCGAGGCCTCTTCGATCTGTCGATTGCTGAAGCCGAGGCCGTCGCGCAGGATGGAGAAGCTCCAATCGTCGAGTTTTTCGGGAGCGATGCCGAGGGTCTTGGTGCAGAACTCTTCACCGAGAACGAACTTGTTGAAGACGAACGGCAGCTCGAACGCACCGGCGAGCGAGCCTTCGAGCTTCGCGAGGGTTGCATCGTCGAAGCCCTTCGCGCGCAACGTCGCGCGATTGATGTGCGGCGCGCCCTCGAACGAGGCCGTTCCCTTCGCGTACGTCTCGATCTTCGCGATCTGTTCTTCGCTGTATCCAAGCTTGCGCAGTGCCGGCGCGACCGACTGGTTGACGATCTTGAAGTAGCCGCCGCCGGCGAGCTTCTTGAATTTCACCAACGCGAAATCGGGCTCGATGCCGGTGGTATCGCAATCCATAACCAGCCCGATAGTATTGTGTGAAATGAAGCCGTTTGCGACGTAGGTGACGTTTGCCGGAACCGAGAGATCGTAGGTGAACTGCTCGCCGCCGTCATCGTTTGAGGCCACCGAATCGTAGAAGAAGGAGAGCGCCGAACGGAGTTCCGGGAGTTCGGTACGTTCGAGCAGGGTGGCGACGGTCGCGCGGCTGAGCGCTCCCTCGTGGCGGCTGCGATAGGTTTGCGTGCGCCCGTAGAGATCGCTTTCCTTCGGCACGATGCGGTCGATAAGGGAAGCAGGAAGGAAGACGCGGTCGCCCTTCGTTCCCTGCCAGGTATCCGAGAAGTGAACGCTCTCTGCCTTACGCTTTCCAATGAATCCAACCGCGTCCATAAAGTGCCGCGCGTATGCAGCGTTGCGCACGCGAAGGACGAACAGGTCGCTCTGCCCCCAACCTGAGGTATCGATCTTCGTGCTGGTCGGGATGCCCAATGCGAGCAATAACGTGCGCAGCTCATCGGCGAATGAAGAACGCGCCGTGGTGATAGAGGCGGTGCCGTTGGTAACGGTTCCGTCGGCTTCGAAGACGCCGCGAAGAAATGCGCCATAGGTCGCGGCATCGTTGGTGGCGAGGACGGCATCGGGAATACGGGGCGTGTAGCCTTTTCCGCGATGGTCGGGCGAGGGAGCGAGCTTCGTGAAGCCGCAGGCCTCCCACCAATTGACGAGTTCGACCGAGTGAATCGCAACTTCAACGTAGTTGCCTTTGACCGTTAATTTCGGCTCGACATTGAAAAGCGAGCGGCTGAGGGCGCTGAGACGTTCGCAGACGTCGGTATCCTCGGCGGCGACGCAGAGGCGGAGGCCCCTTGCGTGCAGCGAGCCATCGCCCATAAAATACCCGACGAGTTCGGCGAGATCGCTCGTGAGCGTGCGCGGAACTTTCGTCGTGTAGTCGGACGTCCAATACTCCTCGCCGAGCGGCGGGAGCGTCACGACGTTAGGCTCGCCTGCGAGCGTTCCCATCGAAAGCGCAACGATATCGTCGGGAGCGACCTCGGCTAAGCGCTTCCACGCCAGTTGACTCGTGCTGGGATCCACCACCTTGACGCGGTGCTCCGGAGTGCCCTGAATGACGTAGCCGTTAGCGGTGGTAATGCGACGCGTCGGCGATATGCCGTTGATGAAGAACTTCGTCGCGCGTTGTTCGCCGTCGTCGGTGAGCACGCGGAAATCGATATCCTGCCATTTGTCACCGTCGACGTTGCCGAGCCGATCGAGGCGCTGTAAGCCGCGATCGGTGCTCACGAGCGTCGTGCCGATGAGGCAGCCGGTAGGAGCGATGACGGTGACTTGTGCGTTGCGATAGCCGTGCACTTCGCCGATCGAGAGCGCATCGTCCCACATCTTGCGCGCGAGCGCCCAGGTGCTCTGCGTAAAGAGCGAGGGTGCGTGCGTCACCGGTGAGACGCTGAGCCCTTCGTATTCGCCGGCGGGCGTTTGATACGCAGCGCGGCGATGGTTACGAATGACGCGCAGCATCGATTCGGCATTGGGCTTGTAGCGCGGGAACGCGCCGAGTTGCTCGGCCATCTCGGCGGAGCACCGATATGCGGTACCGGTCATCAGCGCCGAGATCGCCGCGCACCAACCGAGCCCCTCGGGCGAATCGTAGGCGAGGCCCATGTGCATCAGCAACGTGCCGAGATTTGCATACCCGAGCCCGAGCGTGCGGAAATCGTAGGATTTTTGCGCGATGGTGTAGCTGGGGAATTGCGCCATTAACACGCTGATCTCGAGCGTGAAGGTCCAGATGCGGCAGGCCTGTGCGAAGCGCGGCGCATCGAATTCGCCATTGGCATCCAGGAAGGTCGCGAGATTGAGGCTTGCGAGGTTGCACGCCGTATCGTCGAGGAAGAGATACTCCGAGCACGGGTTGCTCGCGTTGATGCGGCCATCGCTCGGGCAGGTGTGCCATTCGTTGATCGTATCGTCGAATTGCAGCCCCGGGTCGGCACACTGCCACGCGGCAAGCGCGATGCGCTCCCAGAGGTCGCTCGCCGGAAGGCTCTTGGCAACGCCGCCGTCGGTGCGACGAATCAGGTTCCAGTCGGCACCGGCATCGAGTTTGGTGAAGAACTCGTTCCCCAGGCGCACGGTGTTATTCGAATTCTGCCCGGAGACCGTCGCGTAGGCATCGCCGTCCCAATTGACGTCGTAAATCGGCACCTGCATCGAGGTGTAGCCCTGTTTGGCGTAATCGAGCGCCTGCGCGATGTTGCCTTGCGGAACGCCGGCGGCGAGCGCTTCGCGCAGTGCCTGGCGCAGATCGGGATTGAGCTGCGGATCCAGGCGTGCCGCTTCGGGGATATGCCCGGCGTGCGCGGCCTTCATAATCGCGTTGAGCTTGCGTTCGCAGAGCATCGAACCGACGACGAGATCGGCGACTTTCTGTTCCTCGGTGACCTTCCACGAAACGAATTGTTCGATATCGGGATGATCGGCGTTGAGCACGACCATCTTCGCCGCGCGACGCGTCGTGCCGCCCGATTTAATCGCGCCGGCAGCGCGATCGCCGACGCGCAAAAACGACATCAAACCGCTCGACGATCCGCCGCCCGAGAGCTTCTCGCCCGATCCGCGGACGTTGGAGAAATTGCTCCCCGAACCCGAACCGTATTTAAAGATACGCGCCTCGCGGACCCAGAGATCCATGATGCCGCCTTCGTTGACGAGATCGTCGGAGACGCTCTGAATGAAGCACGCGTGCGGTGCGGGATGTTCGTAGGCGCTCGTGCTGCGCGTCAGTT
>JAJZVP010000076.1 GCA_021845615.1 bacterium
ATGCACCCGGTTCGCTCGCTCTCGATCGGAGGATCTCTTCAAAATGAATCGTCGCACGCTTCTCACCTTCAGTATCGTCGCGCTCGTTCTTATCGCCATCGTCGCGATCTTGGTCGTCAAACTCCAGCCGACGCAACAGTTGCAAAATGCATCGACGGCACCGATCGTCGCGCCCGCCAGCGTTGGATCGATCGCACCGACCTTCTCGACGCCCACGACGCAGGGCGATTTCGATCTCGCGACCGTGAAACGCCCGGTACTCCTCGAGGTCTTCGCCACGTGGTGCCCGCACTGCCAGTACGAGACCGGCGTGCTCGATCGGCTCTACACGCGGTACGGCAAGCGGGTTGCATTCATCGCCATTCCTGGAAGCACGACCGATATTACCGGCACGGGAGCCTCATCGCAGGAGGACGTCCAGGGCTTTATCGACCGATTTGGCGTGCGCTATCCTGTTGCGATGTACGATCCGAGCCTTTCGATCTCCAAGTTATATCTTCAAGGCGGGTACCCGACGATCGCCATGATCGACCGGTCGAAGCACATCGTTTATCTCAAGAGCGGTCAGCGAACCTACTCCGCGCTCGCGCGAGCGGTCAAACAACTCCTCCAATAAGGGCCGCGCGCCACGCCTTTCACGTAATTCTCACCGGCTTCACAACGGTTTACCAGGCGATGCAGTCAGAATGAACGTGGAGGATCGACCATGTCATCTAGCTCGCTACCGCATCCCTGGGGATACGACGCGCTCGCCCGTTGGGTTCCGAGGATCCCGCGCCGGCAATTGCTTCTGGGAGGCGCCGCCGCGCTGCTCGTTCTAGCGCTGGTCGTGACCTTCGCCATCGAGCGGGCTCACCCGGCGGTTTCCTATGCGACCTCTCCCGTCGCCATTCAAACGCTCACGCAGAGCGTCACGGCCTCGGGCACGGTGAATCCTCAAAACAGCATCTCGGTCGGCACTCAGGTTTCGGGAACGATCGCATCGATCGATGTCGATTTCAATAGTAAGGTGCGGAAGGGCGAGGTCCTCGCGCGCATCGATCCGAGCACCTTTCAGGCGCAACTCGACCAGGCGCAGGCGAGCCTCGCACAGGCCGAGGCGCAGGCCGCGGCGGCGGGTTCGACGGCGGCCGGCGGACGCAGCAGCGTAACGATTGCCACCGCGAATAACGCCGCTCAAGATGCCGCGATCGGCGCCGCACAGGCCAATATTGCAAAATCCGCATCGGCGCTCGTCCTCGCGCAACTTCAAGAGAAGCGCGATGCCTCGCTCTCCGCACAGGGATACCTCGCTCAGAGCCAGCTCGACGCCGATCGCTCGACGACCGCGCAGGACCAGGCCGCACTGGCGTCGGCGCAGGCCGCCCTCGCGCAAGCGCGAGCGCAAGCCCAAGCGAGTAACGCCAGCATCGCGTTGAGTTCGTCGACCGCGCAGGGGCAGAACGCGAGCGCGCAGGCCGCCGCCGCTGCGGTGCAGTTGGCGCAGGCATCGGTTCAGCAAGACCGCTTGAATCTCTCGCATACGGTCATTACGTCGCCGGTCGACGGCACCGTCATCGCGCGATCGGTCTCGGTCGGACAGACCGTCGCCGCATCGTTTAGCACGCCGACGCTCTTCACCATCGCGCAGAACTTGCGAAAAATGGAGGTCGACATCAACGTCGGCGAGCCCGATATCGGCAACGTTCGTGCCGGCGATCCCGTCGCATTCTCCGTCCTCGCCTACCCGTCGCGTACCTTTCACGGAACCGTCGCTCAAGTTCGCATCAATCCGCAGACGCTCAACAACGTCGTCACCTACGACGTCGTCGTCGACGTTCCCAACCCCGACGGAGCGCTGCTACCCGGTATGACGGCAAACGCGACTATCGACATCGCGAGCGCAAAAAATGCGTTGGTGGTTCCGCTCGCGGCTCTCTCTTGGAAACCCAGTTCCGGCGCGGCGTCGGCGAACGGATCCTCACCCTGGGGCCGGCTTGCGAGCGGCAGCGGCAACGTTGCATCGACACCGGGAACCCTCGGCTCGCTCTACATCTTGTCCGGCGGACGGCCGCGGCACGTCGCGGTGCACGTCGTCCTCGCGACGAGCACCGAGGCCGCCGTTACCGCGCTCGCTCCCGACTCCTTACGCGCCGGCGAAGAGGTCGTTACCGCCGCGACGGGCGCGTCGCCGAGCGCCCGCACGGGCGCCGCCCGCTCGCCGGTGAGCGGC
The DNA here is from genome assembly GCA_021845615.1 of bacterium. Taxonomy (GTDB): domain Bacteria; phylum Vulcanimicrobiota; class Vulcanimicrobiia; order Vulcanimicrobiales; family Vulcanimicrobiaceae; genus JABEUX01. Next base: position 2,213 of record JAJZVP010000076.1, read on the forward strand.
GCTATGCGAGTGATGCACTAATGGGCGGCGTCGTCGAGGTGCGAAATCTACGCAAGATCTATCCGATGGGTGACGACGAGGTCGTCGCACTCGGCGGCGTCGATCTCTCCATCGAACGCGGCGAATTCATCGCCGTCATGGGCCCTTCGGGCTCGGGAAAATCGACCTTCATGCAGATCGTCGGCATGCTCGATCGAGCGACCGCCGGCAGCTATTCGTTCGAGGGGCGCGATGTCGCCGCCCTTACCGACGACGAACGGGCCGATATTCGCAGCCGGCGCCTCGGCTTCGTCTTTCAATCCTACAATCTCTTACCCAGAACGAGCGCGCTGGAAAACGTCGAATTGCCGATGGTCTATGCGGGTGTACCCGAGGCCCGTCGCCTCGATATCGCACTGGAAAAAATGGATATCGTCGGCATCAAGTCGCTCGCCGACCACATGCCGAATCAAATGTCGGGCGGTCAACAACAACGGATCGCCATCGCACGCTCGTTGGTCAACGATCCCGCCCTCATCCTCGCCGACGAGCCGACCGGCGCGCTCGACACGAAGACGTCGAGAGACGTCATGCGTATTTTTTCCGATTTGAACGCAACGCGAGATATTACGATTATGTTGGTGACCCACGAACCCGATATTGCGGCATTCGCCAAGCGGATCGTCACCTTCCGCGACGGGCACATTCTCTCCGACGTCCCGAATGTGAAGCGAGCCGCATGAATCTCCGCGCGACGCTCCGGCTTGCAATACAAGCTCTGGTTCGCAATAAAGCTCGCTCGCTGCTGACGATGCTGGGCATCGTTATCGGCGTCGCCGCCGTGATCGTGACGGTCGCGATCGGAGCGGGGGCTCGCGTCTCCGTCCAGCAAAGTATCGCGAGCCTCGGTTCCAACCTCATCGTCGTCCAGCCGGGCAGCGTCACTCAGGGCGGCGTGCGTACCGGCTTCGGCGGCGCCTCCTCGCTGACGCCGCAAGACGGCCTCGCGATCGCCCAGCTTCCGGGTGTCGCCGCAGTCTCGCCGATCGTTAGCGTCCGCTCCCAAGTCGTCGCCGGCGGAAACAATTGGCAGACGCAGATCACCGGCGTCGCACCGACGTACACCTTCATTAAAGCGTGGGCGTTGGCGAGCGGGCGTTTTCTATCGGAGAGCGACGTCGCCTCGATCGCAAAAGTCGCGGTGCTCGGGCAAACCGTGGTGACACAACTCTTCCCCAACGGCGAATCGCCGATCGGAAAAACCGTCATCATTAAAGGCTCGCCGTTTACCGTCATCGGGACGATGACCGCCCTCGGGCAGAGCGGGATGGGGCAGGATCAAGATGACGTCGTGCTCATTCCGTACTCCTCGGCGATGGAGCGACTGACCGGGCTCACCACGGTCAATCTCTTGATGATCTCCGCCGCGACGGCGGCGCAGGTCAATCCCGTCCAGAGCGAGGTCGTTTCGCTCCTCGCTCGCCGTCATCGCATTACGCCGCCCCAGCCCTACGATTTTCAGGTTCGCAACCTTCAGGCATTCGCGCAGGCCGCTTCCTCCACCGGCACGGTGATGGAGCTCCTCCTCGCCGGCGTCGCCGCGGTTTCCCTCCTCGTCGGCGGCATCGGCATCATGAATATTATGATGGTCTCGGTCACCGAACGTACGCGCGAAATCGGGTTGCGTATGGCGGTCGGCGCTCGGGCGCGGAGCATTCTCAACCAATTTCTCACTGAGTCGATCGTCCTTTCGACCATCGGAGGCCTGATCGGCGTCGTCGTCGGCGTGCTCGGAACGATTCTCGTCGCCCTGCTCGCAAAGTGGCCGACGCTCATCCCACCTGGATGGATCTTTGCATCCGTTGGATTTTCAGCGATGGTCGGCATTTTCTTCGGCTACTATCCGGCGCAAAAAGCCGCGCATCTTAGCCCGATCGAGGCACTTCGCTTCGAATAAACGGCAAAGAGCGCGCCGCCCGGGCTCCCAGAAACGCGCCGCCGAGACCGAAGGCAAATCCCGCGATCACATCTTGCGGATAGTGCAATCGCGCGAGCACGCGCGCGATTGCGATCGCGAACGCGACGACGATCGCGAGGAGCGCGAGCGCTCTCGAACGCGGCCAAAGATAGCCCACGGCGAGTCCGCACGCGGCGAGATGATCGGAGGGGAATGCATTGTCGGCCGCATGGGCGACGAGCGGGTGAAGATGCTCGACGAGAAACGGCCGCCGTTCGTAGAAGAACGCCGCCGCAATTTTCACGATGAGGATCGTCGCCAGCCCTCCGAGCGCACCTTGCGCGATGTCGAGGCGCCACTTCTTACGTCGGAGCGTCACGACGAGCACGAAGAGTAGCGGGAGCGCGATCCCCCACATCGCCGTCGCTACGATCGCTGCATTCATCGAGCGGCCCATTCGCAGCAACGCGCCGGCCCCCTCCGGCGAAGCAAGCGCGCGCTTCTTCGGGCGAGGCAGAGGGTGAGCGCGAGCAATTTTCGAAGGTCGATGAGACTTTCGAGCCGCTTTACGCCAGGGGAAACGATGTGAAACTCACGCTCTCCGTACCGAGTGCATTGCTGAGTGCGGCGCTCGCCGCTATCCTACCCATCGCCGCGGTCGCCGCAACGACCGCCACGCATCCCAAACCCGCCGCCGCGCGGAACGCGCATTTCTATCCCGACTCGGTCACCGAGCACACCATCGTGCTCGGCGGAAAGACGATCGCGTATACGGCGCGCGCCGGGACGATCGTGCTCCGCAACGAGAAGCACCAACCGACGTTGCGCATGTTCTACGTCGCGTACACGGAGAACGGGGCGAACCCCGAGCGACGGCCAATCACCTTTCTCTACAACGGCGGGCCGGGAAGCTCGTCGATGTGGCTTCATATGGGCTCGTGGGGACCGGTTCGCGTCGAAGTCGGCGACGGCACCATCACCGGCGCGCCACCGTTCCGTATCGTTCCCAATAAATATAGTTTGCTCGACACCACCGATCTCGTATTCATCGATATGCCCGATAGCGGCTTCGGCCGCATCGTGGGCGTCGGAACACCGAAGATGTTTTTCGGCGTCGATAAAGACGTCGCCGCCTTCGGGCAATTTATCGAACGCTACGCCAGCGCGTTCGGACGCTGGAATTCGCCGAAGTTTCTCTACGGCGAATCGTACGGAACCACGCGCTCGGCGGCGCTGGTTCACTATCTGCAGCAAAAGGGCGTCGGCATCAACGGCGTCGTGCTGCAATCTTCGATTCTCAATTTCGGGCTCGACGTCACCGGGGCGACCCCGATCGGCGGAAGCGACTGGGCCTACGCGTTCTACCTTCCAACCGAAGCGGCGACGGCGTGGTACCACCACGCGCTTCCCGATCGCCCCGCACGTCTGCGCCCGTTCGTCGCTCAGGTGAGCGCCTTCGCCTCCGGCGCCTATCTCGACGCGCTCGCGCGCGGATCGAGCTTATCGCGCGCGCGCCGCAACGCGATCGTGAAGCAACTTCACGCCTATACCGGGCTCTCGGAACGCTTCATTCGGAACAACAATCTCCGCGTTCCCTACTGGCGATTCGAGAGCGAACTCTTGCGCGACAAGGGGCTCGAAACCGGGCGGCTCGACGGCCGCTTCGCCACCGATACGACCGACGGGGCCGAAAACCAGCCACGCTGGGATCCGACCGATGCCGCAATCGACTATCCGTACACGACGGCGATCAACCAATATCTCCGGATCGATCTGAAGTACGACCCGTCGCTTCAATATCGAACGCAGATTTATAACATCATCGCGCGCGACGGCATACCCGGCGGCGGCTGGGACAACACGCATCGCGGGAATCCGACGACCGACGTCACTCCGGATCTCGCCGATGCCATGAGTTACGATCCCCACCTGAAAATATTTTCGGCGAACGGGTACTACGATTTCGCGACGCCGTTCTTAGAGACGGAATTCGCGCTCGATCACCTCGACGTACGCCCCTCATTGCTCCGCAATATCACCTACGGCTTCTATAAATCGGGACATATGATCTATCTCGCGCCCAAAGCACTCGCTCACTATCATGCCGACCTCGAACGTTGGTATGCCGCAACGCTGGGAGACCGTTCGTGATGCACAACCGCAAGAACCGCAGCCTCCTTATGCTCCGAAGCGCGGCCGCAACCGTTCTCCTCCTCTCCGGCAGCGCGCTCGCCGCCGCTCCGAAGAAAGCAGTCTCGGCCCCGGCGTGGACCCGCGTTCCCGATGCCGTAACCCAGCACAGCATGTTGCTCGACGGCAAACGCCTCGCCTACACCGCTCGCGCGGGAACGATCGTCGTACGCGGCGCGGGGCGTAAACCGCTGGCTACGATGTTTTACACCGCATACACGCGCAACGGTGAGAACCCGAATCGACGAGCGATTACCTTTCTTTATAACGGCGGCCCGGGTAGCTCCACGATCTGGCTGCGGATGGGCTCGTGGGGGCCGATACGCGCGGCAATCGCCGCGAATGGGGGGATCACCGCTCCACCGCCCTACCACCTCGTCTCCAACCCCGATACCCTTCTCGATACGACCGACCTGGTTTTCGTCGATATGCCGGCGAGCGGCTACGGCCGCATCTGGCCGGGGGCCGACGCGAAAAAAGTATTTGGCTCCGATAACGACGTCAAAATGTTCGCGCAGTTTATCGAGCGTTACTTGACGAAATTCAATCGTTGGAACTCACCGCGCTTTCTATACGGCGAGTCCTACGGGACGCCGCGGACCGCGATGCTGGTGAATTACCTGCAGAATCATGCCGTCTCGATCGACGGGATCGTCCTGCAGTCGTCGATTCTCAATTACAATCTCGCCGCGACCGATATCTACGGCGGCGCCGACACCGACGACTGGCAGTACGTCTTTGATTTTGCAACCGAGGCGGCGACGGCCTGGTACTATCACGCCGTCCCCGGAGCGAACCCCAACCTCAACGCCTACATGCAGCAGGTCAAGCGATTCGCGATGGGCCCCTATCGCGAAGCGCTGAATAGCGGAGCGAGCCTCGCGCCCGCTGCGTACGCTTCGATGGTGACCCAGCTCTCGCACTACCTGGCGATACCGGCGTCCTATATCCGCCATTCCAACTTACGCATTCCCGCGCAACGTTATATTGCGGAGTTCCGCCGCTCGCAAGGCAAGACCGAAGGCATCTACGACTCACGGTACCAGCTCTACACCCTCGACCGCGCCGAGATGCAGCCCGCCCTCGAGGCGAGCGATGCCTCGATCGACTCCGCTTTTTATTCGATGTCGAACGTCTACCTGCGCAACGATTTGCACTACGTCACCCCACTACGCTATCGCATGGGCGCGTATTCGACCATCGCGAAGAGCGGTCCGTGGAACTTCATGCACGACGGCTGGTTGCCGCTCAACACCGCACCCGACCTCGCGCGCGCCATGACCTACAATCCCCATCTGCGCGTTTTTTCCGCGAACGGGTACTTCGATTCGGTGACCCCGTGGCTTGCGACGGTCTACACGTTAGAGCATCTGCAACTCGCCCCGGCACTCCAATCGCACATCACCTACGGTTTCTATCCATCGGGGCACATGATCTATCTGAACGTTGCGGCGTTCGGCGATTTCCACGCGCAACTCGAACGGTGGTATCGAAGCATCCTCGCTCGTCGACGTTAGCCGCGCGACGGACGAACCGCTACCGCACACGCTTTGAATCCGGGTTCCTGGGAGATCGGGTCGCGGACGTCGAGCGTTACGTCGTTGACCAAACTCCCGGGATAGCCCCAAAGCGTGAATAGCACCCCGGGCGGAACGTCCTCGGTCACGCGCGCGACGAGGTCGATCGACCCGCGCCTCGAGAGCACGCGCACCGTCTCTCCATTGCGAACCGAGGCGCGACGCGCGTCCTCGGGGTGGATAGAGAGCTCGTTGTGCGGAGAGCGCGCGACGAGTTGCGGAATGCGGCGAAACGTATATCCGCTCTGCCAAAGATCGTTCTCGCGCCCGGTCACCAGGGTGTACGGGTAACGAGCGTCGGGCGGTTCGGGCTGCGGAGCGTACTCGAGCGCCCAAATTTGTGCGCGTCCGTCGGGGGTGGGGAATTTTCCGTCGGTGTAGAGCCGCTCGGTGCCCTCCGATTGCGGCGTCGGCACGGGAATCTGATACCCGGCGGAGCCCGCAGCGCGGAGCCGTTCGTAACTCAAGCCGGCGAACGGCGAACCTGCTTTGAACTCATCGAAGAGCTCTTCCGCCGAACTCCACGCAAAGTCTTTCGGATCGGCGAGCCGTTTACCGAGTTCCGCCGGCACGTACCAATCGGGCTTGCTCTCGCCGGGCGGGGGTGCGAATGCATCGTAGAAACGCGCCCGACGTTCGGTATTCGTCGATACGAAGGTGCTCTCGCCCCACGATGCTGCCGGAAAGACGACGTGCGCGAGCGCGGTCGTTTCGTTGGGATAGATATCGGTCACTACGAGAAATTCAAGGCGCTTGCCAAAAATCTCCCGCGTTCGGTGCGCGTTCGGCAGCGTAACGATCGGTTGGACGCTCGCGCAGAGCAGCGCTTTCTGCGTACCGGCCTCGATCGCGTCGAGTTGTTCGAAGATCGTTCGGTTCGGAATGCCGACGTGGCCGAGCGAACCGGAAACGATCGGCGGGTTCACGATCGATCCTTGGTGCCCGCCGAGCGGTGAGTAGGAGCCGCCGACGCGCCCCATGTTTCCCGTCAGCAACGCGAGGTCGATCAACGCACAGATCATGTCGGTCCCGTGCGCCTGGTGTTCGAGCCCTTTGCCGGAAAGGAAGAGCGTACGTTTCGATCCGCCGATACTCTTCGCAACCGTTCGGATCGTTGCGGCCGGCACGCCGACGAGCTTCTCCACGCTTTCGGGTGAGTAGCGCGCGAGCACGAGCTCGCGGTATTCGTCGATCCCGTTGGTATGAGCGCGCACGAACGCCTCGTCATCGAGCCCTTCTTGGAGCAGCACGTGCCCGACGGCATTGTAAAACGCGACGTCGGTGCCGGGGTTGATGCGAACGAAGGTTCCGTATCGTTCGGCCGCACGCGCCGCCTCGGTGCGGCGAACGTCGACGACGATGAGTTTTGCGCCGCTTTGCGCCCGCGCGGCGATACGATCGTACACGACCGAGAGTGTCGCCGATGCATTCGCGCCGGCGAGCACGATCGTCTCGGCGGCTTCGATATCGGCGAGCGCCCACGGGTGCGCACCGTTGCCCAACGAGCGCGAAAGGCCCGCGGATCCGGTTGCGGCGCAGAGCCGCCCGTTGAGATCGTAATTCGTCACCTTCAGCGCCGACGCGAGTTTCATATACGCGTAGGCGTTTTCGCCGCCGAACCAATCGGCGTGGTAGATGCCGATGCTCGACGGCCCGTATCGGTCGAGATAGCCTTTGAGGCGATCGGCGACGTGATCGAGCGCGCTCTGCCACGTCGAACGCAGCATGCGCGTACCGACGCGCACGAGCGGATAGCGAAGGCGGTCGCGCGTGGGCGCGTTGCTGCGGTAGAGAGTCTCGGAGAGAAAGCCCCCGCGGACCGAATAGTCGCCCGCATTGACCGGACACTTCGCGTCGGGAACGAGCTGCACGTAGCGACCGTTCTCCATGCGAACGATCGGCAGATCGGGCAAGGTCGACT
>JAJZVP010000003.1 GCA_021845615.1 bacterium
ATCTCGTCAGGACGCTCTGTTCGACGAACTGCGCTTTTTCGGCGACGCGCCGCATGGTCGCCGCGCTCGTGCGAATCGGCGACGGCGCCTTTCCCACTCCGCAGCGCATCCTCGATCTCGGCGAAGACGCGCTCGTCGCCGAGGTGCGCATGGGGTATCGCGCGCGTTCGCTGGTCGCGCTTGCCGAGCGCAGTTGCAACGGCGAGCTCGATCTCGAATCGTTGCGCGCCGCCGCCGGAGCGCGAGAAGAAGAGGTCGCCGCCGCGCTCGGTGCGCTGCACGGGTTCGGGCCCTATGCCGTCGCTCACGCGATGCAACTGCTCGGCTTTTATCGTCCGCTGATCCTGGATTCGTGGACGCGCCCCACCTACGTGCGCATCATCGGCAAGCGCAGCCGCAGCGACGCGGCGATCCGCCGTGACTTCGCGCGCTACGGCGCGTACGCCGGGCTCGCGTTCTGGCTCACGCTCACCAAGGATTGGGTTCCGGGCTAGAAGCGCGCGAGCAGCAGCGCCGCAGCGAGCGCCGGCAGCGTGCAGGCGATGCCGATGCGCGCGAACTCACGGGCGCTCGCACGCATACCGTGTTTGCGAAGCATTTGCGCCCAGAGCAGCGTCGCGAGCGATCCGCTCAACGCAAAGTTCGGCCCAAGATCGATCGCAATCACTAGCGCCCGATGAACGCCGGCGGCGGCGCCCGCGGAGCTCAGCGATGCCGCGAGCGCGGCGATCGGGAGATTGTTCGCCAGCGCGCTCGCAACGGCGGCGATGAAGCCGACCGCCACGGCGGAGTGCCCGGCGCCCGGCGCCTGGAGCAGTGCCCGCAGCCCCGCCAGCAGCCCCGTCGCCTCGACCGCCGCCAGCAGCACCAGCAAGCCCGCGACGAAGGGAAGAACGCCGAGATCGATGCGGCGGAGATCCTCGCGCCCGAAAGTGCCCGTCAGCAGCCCGGTGCCGAGCACCACCGCCGCGCCGAGGAGGGCGGCGAGCCCCGGCGGGCGCTGAAAGAGGCTCGCCGCGAGCAGCAACGCGACGGCAAAGAGGACCGCCCAGAGGACCGCCCGCTCGCCGGGGCGGAGTGCCTCGACCTGCAGGCTCCGCTCGAAGCCTCCCCCGAGGTCGCGCCGGAAAAGCCAGGCGAGCACCACAAAGGTGATCGCAAGCGCCGCGATACTCGGGAGGGCAAAGAGCCGGAGCCAGCCGAGCAGCGGGGGAAGCGCCGCCCCGTAGAGCAGCAAATTCGCCGGGTTCGCGATCGGCAGCACGAAGGAGCCGGCATTGGCAACCAGCGCGCAGGCGTACGCGTAGGGCGCCGCCCGCTCCCGGAGCGCCGCGGCGAGAACCAGCACCGCCGGGGTGAGCGCGATCACCGTGGTGTCGTTCGAGAGCAGCGCGGTCGAGAGCGTTCCCAGCCCAAAGAGCCAAGCCAGGAGCGCGAGCCGTCGGCCGCCCGAGAGCGCGAGCAAACGTTCGGCGGCGACCTCGAAGAGCCGCGCCTTCGACGAGACATCGGCAATCGTCAGGATTCCAAGCAAAAAAAACGCGACGTCGCGAGCGTTCCACCACGCCGTCCATACGGCGGGCGGGCTCGCTCGAAACGGCAGCAGCTCGACGAGCACTGCGGCACCGAGGCTCCATTGCCACGCTCGCGAGCGCCACGGTCGGGCGATGATCCCCACCAAAGCCACCACGACGATGAAGAGCGGGATCAGCTCGCCCGCAGGCGGGAGATTCTCCACACCCGATCTAATAGCCACAAACAATGATTTGGTGATGTTGATATCCTGTGAATGAAGAGCCGAGGAGTCTATGAGTTCCTATATCCCAACCGATCCGCTCGTCGCCGAGTTCGCCGCATACCTCCGGCTCGAGCGCGGACAATCGCCGCGAACCGCCGAGGAGTACGCCCGCGACATCGAGGTGTTCGGCGATTTTTTGGAGCCGGGGCACCCGCACGGAACGCCGTTTGAAAATTTGCTCGCAACGACGCCATCGGATATCCGCCGATTCGTGATGGAACTTATGGGCCCTCGCGCCTACAATCCCACCTCGGTGCGCCGCAAACTCGCCGCGCTGCGATCGTTCTTCGCGCTCCAACGTCGCGAAGGGCGGCGCACCGATAACCCCGCCGCAGACGTTCCGCCCCCGAAAGCCGCCAAGCGGCTGCCGCACGTGATGAGCGAGGGCGAGGTCGGCACGCTCTTGCGGACGCGCATCGCCGGCCGCAGCGACGAGCAGCGGCTACGCGATACGGCGATTATGGAGCTGCTTTACGCAAGCGGAATCCGGCGGGCGGAGCTAGTCGGCCTCGATCTCTCCGACGTCGATACCGAGCGGCGCTTGCTGCGCGTGACCGGGAAAGGCAACAAGCAACGCACCGTCTTTATCAATCTCGCCGCCGCCGAGGCGATCCGCGCCTACCTGGGGGTGCGGCCGCGCTCGACCGATTCGGCGCTCTTTCTTTCGCGCCGAAAAAAGCGGCTTTCGTACCGGCAGGCCTGGGCGATCTTTCAGAGTTACGCAAAGCTCTCGGGGCTCACCAAACACGTCACCCCGCACGTGATGCGTCATTCGTTCGCGACCCATCTTTTGGAGAACGGAGCCGACCTCGTGACGATCAAAGAACTGCTCGGGCACGAGAGCCTCGCGACGACGCAGATCTACACGAACGTCTCGCTCGAACATATGCGACGGAATTACGAGGAAGCGCACCCGCGCGACCGAAGCGAGGAGCGGTGAAGCAGACTCTTCTTCTCCTCACCCTCTGCGCGTCGACCGCGCTCGCGAGCTGTAGTTCGAAGGCGCCGTTCGCGCGGACCGTCGGCGAGCTACATCCCGGGATGCGTATGGAGTTGCGCGTCGCGGGGGCGCAAGTTGAAGCGTACGCGCCGTTGCCGAAGGAACCGACGCAAGCCTACACCGTCGAAGCGACCGCGCTTGGGGCGATCCCGCCGGCGCCGACGATCGTGCCGGATCGGCACGGCATCGTCGTGAACGCGCCGCAGCCGCTCGCCGATCTGCTCGTTCGCGTCCCTCCCGGCGTCGATCTCGTGGTTCGCGACGTCGCCGGTGATATCGATGTCAGCAACGTCGGTGGAAACGTCGATCTCGCGACCGAGCGGGGAAGCATCCATGCGTTGCTCGACGGATACGCGCAAGCGCGTGTCGGCACCGGAAATATTACCGTCACGATGGGAGCGCTCGCCTGGCCCGGAACGCTGCACTTTCGCGTCGAAGCCGGCGACGTGACGCTCTTCGTCGCGGCGAACGCGCACTTTCACCTCCACCTGCACACCGCCGATGGAACGATCTTCACCACCTACGGCTTACGGGGAACCTCGAAGGGAACCAGCGAGCGTATCGACGGAAATGTCGGCGCGCCGGGCTCCCAGGGCATCTCGGTCGTCGTCAAACGCGGCAGCATCCGCGTGTTACGGATGATGCCGCAAGCGTAGCGTCCCTACTGTTTGTTTCCGAAGAGCGATCCGAGGACGTTGCCGATGTTACTCGTCCCGCCGACCTGCGTCTGCCCCTCGGCTGCAGGCTCGTGATAGGTCATCGACTGAATGCCGATCCGGCCGGGGCCGTAAAAACGATTCATCTGCAGGGCGAATCCGCCGACCGCGGCGCCGAGCGCTCCCAGTAGGCCGCCCCCGCCGGCGCTCTGCAGAACGCTCACGGTTTCCATTCGCACGTTCGCGTCTTTCCAAAGCCATCCACCCGGTTCGACATCGAGCACCTCCCCGGCGGCGAGCGTCTTTTCAAAGACGTTTCCGTACCCGTGAATCAGGAGCACGCCTTCGCGGCTGCGCGCGAAGAAACGATCGACGAAGAGCCCGCTGCGCGAAAACAGCACGTTCGCAAGGCCCTGCTGCCAATAATAACTGTACTCGATCTCTCCGGTCGCCAGAAGAAACTGGTGCTCGCGCACGTCGACCGATTGCCCGGGAGCGAGGCGTAAGGCGACGATCTGCCCGGGAGCCTCGCGCGAGAACGCAATGTTTCCGGGCCCCTGCGCGGTCGAGATGAAAATTTGTAGGCCGGCGAAGAAACGCTGCGCCGCATTTTGGAGGCTCATGAAGCCGAGGCGAATCTGCGGCGATTTCCAGAGCACGATGTGGTGTTCGAAATAGACCGTCTCGCTCGCGCCGAGCTCCACGTCGACGACCGGCACCAATTGCCCCTCGATGCGAATCGAACAATCGCCGATGCGAATGAGCTCCTTGGGATTATCGGTCTCGGCAACGGGTTCGGTGTAGCTGCCGACTCCCGTACTGCTCGCCGCCGGGGCACCGCAATTCGGGCAGAATTTCGCCTGTGCGGGGATCGCCGCTTGGCAGCTCGGACAGTTCATTGGGTGACCGCTCCTTTCCGCGCGCGCACTCTCTCCAGCGATTTCATCAATCGGACGATGGCTTCGTTATACGGCGTCGCAACGCCGGCCCTGCGGCCGAGCGCGACGACCGCGCCGTTGAGATGATCGATCTCACTTTTATTGCCGAGCTCGAGGTCGAACGCCATCGAGCTCTTGCTCTCCGATCCGACCGCGATCACTTCGGTGACGTACTGCCACGGATTGGCGAACGGCAGCGCGATTTTCAACGCTGCGGCGACGGCGGCGGCTTCGTCCGCCAACGATTCGGCGAGCCGCGCGGCATCGGGCTCGCGCAGAATCTCGCCCGCCGTACAATCGAGGATCGCCGAGAGGGCGTTGACGGCGGCGTTCGCGACGAGTTTTCCCCACAGGTGCGGTTTGATATCGTAGACCACCGCGGCGCGCAGGCCGCTTCGCGAGAGCAGCGTCGCGACCGCCTGCGCCGTTGCGGCGGATGCGCCCGCCGAACCGATCAGCGTCATACCTTGCTCGGAGCTCCGCACCGCGCCGGGAGCGACCGTCTCCGCCGACTCCGTCGTCACGCCGAGAATGACGGGTACCGCGCCGCCGAGTGCGGTCTTGATCGCATCCTCATTCCCGACGCCGTTTTGCAGCGAGACGATCGCCGTCGTCGGATTCAATTCACCCGCAAACGGTCGCAGGGCGCGCAACGTATCGACGGCTTTCACGAAGAGGAAGAGTACGTCGGAGGTAAAGAGGTCGCGCGCACGTCGAGCGACGCGGATGCCGCGCGCCTCGCCATCGTTCACGCGTAGCCCTTCGCGTTCGAGCCCGGCGCGCACCGTCTCGTTCGATTCCAGAATCGTGACGTCGGCGATTCCCGCGAGATGGTAGCCGAAGAGGGAGCCCATCGAGCCACCCCCGATGAGACCGATACGCGGTCGCGTATCGGGATTATCGCGGTGCATCGGTAAATTCTACTCCGTAGACGTTCCGTCGTTGAGCGTGGAGCACGTCTCGCTCCCCAAAAAACAGGCGTACGTTCGGTGCGACGCGCAATTTCGTCGAGAGGTCGAGCATCGGCCGCGCGACGTCGTAGAGCTTCGTCGAGAAGCCGAGCGAACCGCGCGAATACGCTCCGAGCACTCCGAGTCGCGAGTAGAGAACGCCGCCGCCGAAATAGAGCCCCGGGCCGACGCGTCGGACCGCTGCAAGATCGAACGTGGTCGTGCCGCTTCCCAGGTCGTTCGCTCCGAGAACGAGTTGCGTCGGCGAGTGCGGGAGAAAGCGCAGGGCGAGCGAGCTATACGGCCCGCGCGAGGGTCCGAGTAGCGGCGAGCCTCCGCCGACGCGTTCGGGTGCGTAGCCGCTGATCCGCACGCGCGCCGAGACCAGCGAAAACGCTCCGCGATGTCGGTGCGGTTCGGGCGTTCCCCCATCGCCCCGATCGCCTTTTCGTAGGTGCCCGCCGAGAGCCCCGAGCAGGGAGTTCGCGCGTTGCGAGGTTTCGTCGAGGTTGCGAATCGTATCCCGAAGGCGTCGTTGCGTCGTGGGGTCGCCCGTGATGCTCTCCATATCGGTCGCCATCTTCTTCAGTTTCGCACTCGCCTCGGCGATATTCGTCGTCGTCGCCAAAACGTTGCCTTTAAATGCCGGGTCGTTCGCGATGCTCGCAACGATCTGCATCGTCGAATTGAGGGCGGTAGCGGTGCCTTGGATCTGCGCGAGCGTTTCGTTCAAGCGATTCGAGTTGCCGCGAACGGTTCGGTCGAGGGTCGTGGTCATCGAGACGATGTGGCCGCTGGCGATGGTGAGGTTGTTCTGCAGTTCGGTCGCGATATCGTTGCTTTGCGCGGCGAGCCGCGCCACCGCGCTACTCGCCGTGGCGGTGAGGGCGTTCGTATTTTCGAGCGTTTGCTGGAGCTCGTCGAGCAATTTCGGCTCGCGCTTGGCGACATCGGCGAGCACACCGTTGAGCACCTTCAATTGCCCCTGCCCCTCGGTGACGAGGTCGGCGATCGTCGCGGTGTTGGTTCCCTGCGGTTGTTCGGAGACCGGCAGGATACCCGGCGGGATAATCTCGGGCTGTTCGCCGGGTTCGGGGCGCGGCGGCACGATCAAGAGGCTCGGGTCGCCGGTCAACGGAGCCTGAATGAGGAAGCGAGATTCGCTGGGAATGCGTACGGCTTGTCCACCGACGTGCGGCTTGATCGCGAGGATGACGTCGACGGTCGTATCGGGAAGCAGTTTGATGCTCTCGACGCTTCCGACGGAGACGCCGCTGAAAAAGACCTGCGCGCCCGAATGGAGCCCCGCCGCGGAGCGAAAATGCACGCCGATGCGATAGCCCGAGTGCCGCGTGCCGAAATCGGTGATGACGTAAAAGAACGCAAAGAGCAGGGCGAGCGCCGCCAGCGCGAAGGCTCCTACTTGTGCTTGCTTCGACATACCCTCCTCCCTTCTACACCGGTATCGGCCCGACCTCACTGCCGGTGAGGAACTGCTGGACGAACGGATTGGTCGAGGTGCGTATCTCCTCGCGCGGTCCGTAGGCGATGATCGCTCCCTCAAAGAGCATAGCGACGTAATCGGCCATCCGGAAGATCGAGTGGAGATCGTGCGAGATCACCACCGCGGTGCCGCCGAGCTTCTCGCGGAGACGGACGATCGTATCGGTAATAAGGTTGGTAACGATCGGGTCGAGTCCGGTCGTCGGCTCGTCGTAGAGCACGAGCTCCGGGCGCGTCACGATCGCGCGAGCGAAACCGGCGCGTTTGAGCATCCCGCCGGAGAGTTCGTTCGGCAAGCTATCGTAGACGTGGCGCAGCCCGACGCTCTCCAGTGCGTCGTCGACGATATGCCGGATCTTTTCATCGGGCAGCGCGGTATGCTCTCGCAACGGCAATCCGACGTTCTCACCGATGGTGAGGCTATCGAGCAGCGCCGCAAACTGAAACGCGAGGCTCGTCTTCTGCCGGAGCTCGACGAGATCGCGCTCCGGAGTGTGGCAGAGATCGTGCCCGTCGACGTACACGTGTCCGCTCGATGGTTCGATGAGTCCGTCGAGCAGGCGCAGGATCGTCGATTTCCCGGCACCCGAGAGACCGACGATACAGGTGATCGCACCGCGGACGATCTTCAGGCTACAGTTTTTGAGGATGACGTGTTCGCCGAAGGAGAGCGTGACGTCATCCAGGCTCGCATAGATCGTCGGTTCCATCGATTAATGCCCGCCGAAGAGCAGATAGCTCATGATGAAATTCGTCCCAAAGATGAGGATGATCGAGATGACGACCGCGCTCGTCGTCGCTCGTCCGACGCCCGCCGCGCCGCCACGCGTCGAGAGCCCCTGATAGCAGCCGACGAACGCGATAATACAAGCGAATACGAGCGCCTTGAGGAGCCCTTTGACGACGTCTTCGAAGCCGACGGCTTGACGGGCCGAGGCGATGAACGAGGCGGGATTGATGTGCGCGTACGCTTGCGCGATCCACATGCCGCCGAGAATCGAAATGATATCGGCGAAGACCGTAAGTAGGGGCAGCATGATCGCGAGCGCCAACAAGCGCGGAACGACGAGAAAGCGAACCGGCGAGAGCCCCATCGAACGGAGCGCGTCGATCTGCTCGGTCACCACCATCGATCCGATCTCCGCGGCGATCGCCGAGCCGACGCGTCCGGCAACGACCACCGCCGTGAGCATCGGACCGAGTTCGCGGACCGAGGTATAGGTCACCGCTCCTCCGACGAGACTGCCGATTCCGAACTGCACCGCTTGCTGCGCGGACTCCAGCGAGATCACCATTCCGGTAAAGAGCGAGGTCAGCAAGACGATCAGCAGCGAGCCGATGCCGAGTTCGTAGGCCTGGACGAAGGTTTCGGCATAGCGGATCTGCGCGTGCACCAACGAGCGAACGCTCTCACCGATGAGCGACGTCATGCCGCCGAGGTACTCCAGAAACGCAATCGTCCGTTCGCCGAAGCGTTCGAGAATGCCCATCGCTTATGCCGACGCCTCGTCGAGCAAGCCGAGCATCGCCCCGATGTTCTCCAGTCGTTTCACCGCCACGTTCCTCTCCGCGGTGAAATTCAGTTGCGACTGTGCCAGCTCCGCGAGTCGCCGATCGAGATCGCGCAATTGCGCCCGCGTCTGCGTATCGAATCCGGCGAAATACCGAAGTAAGGCCTTGCGATAGGTCTCCTCCAACTCTCGCGTCGGCGCGCCGGCCTCGAGCGCCTTTCCGACTCGTTCGTGCAGCGAGCGAATCGCCGCATCGCTAAAATGAAAGGCGGTCGCGCGTTCGTACAGCGTCCGAAGATCAGCTTCCACTCGTGCCTTCATCGATCGCTTTCTTTTGAATCTCGAATAATTCGCCGATTCCCTTGGAGGCCAATTCCAGCATTCGGTCGAGCTCGGAGCGCCCGAAGGGCTCGGCCTCGGCGGTCCCCTGTAACTCGACGTAGCGCCCCGCGTCGGTCATGAACACATTCATGTCCACGTGCGCGCTGCTGTCTTCTTCGTAGTTCAAATCGAGCATCGGCGTCCCATTGACGATCCCGACGCTGATCGCGCCGACCAATCCGAGCATCGGCCAACGGGCGCGCTCGGCTCGAGAAAAACGCTTCGATAGCGCGATCGAGAGGGCGACGCACGCTCCGGTGAGCGAGGCCGTCCGAGTGCCGCCGTCGGCCTGAAGGACGTCGCAATCGATGGTAATCGTTCGTTCGCCGAGTTTCACGGTATCGACGATCGCTCGCAACGAGCGGCCGATGATCCGCTGGATCTCGTGCGTGCGCCCGCCCTGCCGGCCTTTGGAGGCTTCGCGAGCGGTCCGCTCGCTCGTCGCACGAGGGAGCATCGCGTACTCGGCGGTGATCCAGCCGAGCCCCTTGCCTTTCAGCCAGGGCGGGACGCGATCTTCGAGCGTCGCGGCGCAGAGCACACGCGTACGACCGACCTCGATCAGGGCGGAGCCTTCGGCGAAGTCGAGCGGATTGGGCGTGATGCGCACCGGGCGAAGTTGGTCTGGGGCGCGTCCGTCATTTCTTTGCACCACCCCAAGCTTCGCTATTCGACGGTGACGGTCTTTGCGAGATTCCGCGGTTGATCCACATCTTTGCCGTCGAGATCGGCGATGTGGTAGGCCAGGAGCTGCAAGGGGATCACGTTGACGATCGGGGCGAGCAACTCGTCGACTCTCGGCACCCAGAACACGTGGTCGGCGACCGCAGCGGCCTCGTCGTCGCCGTGATTTGCGACCACGATTACCGGAGCTTCGCGGGCGCGCGATTCCATCAAGTTCGAGAGCATCTTGTCGCGTACGCGTCCGTGCGTCACCACGCCGATCACCGGAACGCTCGCATCGAGGAGCGCGATCGGCCCGTGCTTCATCTCGCCGGCGGCGTAGCCCTCGGCATGCAAGTACGCGATCTCCTTCAGTTTGAGAGCGCCCTCCAAGGCCGTCGGATAGTTGATGTAGCGACCGATGAAGAGCGCGCTATGCGCCTTGCGAATCTTCTTCGCGACCTTGCGAATATCGTTGCTGGCGTTGAGGACCGCGTCGACCGCCGCCGGCAGCAGGCGCGTTCCCTCGGCGATCTCGCGGATACGTTCGAGCGGTGCCGTCTTGCGGAGTCGCGCGAGGTAGAGGGCGAAGAGCGTCATCGCCGTTACCTGTGCGACGTAGGTTTTCGTGGCGGCGACGCCGATCTCGGGGCCGCTACGCGTGAAGAGTGTGGCGTCGACGACGCGCGTGAGATGCGAGCCGAGTTTATTGCAGACGCCGAGAACGGCGCTTCCGGCCGAACGGGCGACGCGAACGGCTTCGACGGTATCGGCGGTCTCGCCGGATTGCGACATCGCGATCGTAAGCGCCGATGCGTCTATCACCGGATCTCCGTACCGGAACTCGCTCGCCAATTCCATCTCGACGGGAAGCCGAACGAGCGATCGGAGCAAGTACATGCCGACCATTCCGGCGTAGAACGCCGTACCGCAGCCGGTGATGGCGATCTTGCCGATCGAAGCGAGCCGATCGTCGAGCCCTTGCAACTCGTTCTCGAGCCGCACGTCGAGTGCGTCGTCGATGCGCCCGGCCAACGTCTCTTTGATGACGTTGGGTTGCTCGAAGATCTCCTTGAGCATGAAGTGCTTGAAGCCGCCTTTTTCGGCGGAGCTTGCATCCCAGGTCACCAACGACACCTTGCGATCGACGCGGTTGCCTTCGTAATCCGTGATGACGACGCCATCGCTGCCGACCACCGCCATCTCGCCCTCCTCGAGGACGATCTCCTTGCGCGTGTACGGCAGAATCGCCGGCGTATCGGAGGCGACGAACATCTCGCCCTCACCGAAGCCGATCACCAACGGGCTCGCTCCATTTCGCGCGAAGACCAAACGATCGGGGCTCTCGCTGCTCATCACCCCCAACGCGTAGGCGCCGACGACTTCGCGAAGGGTGCGGCGTACCGCTCCGGCGAGATCGCCGTCGTAATGCTGCTCGATGAGGTGCGCGAGAACCTCGGTATCGGTCTCGCTGGCAAAATGATGTCCGCGTTCGATCAGGCCGGCGCGTAAGGTCGCGTAATTTTCGATGATCCCGTTATGGACCACCGCGATCCGGCCGCTGCAATCGAGATGCGGGTGCGCGTTCGCGTCGGAGGGGCGCCCGTGCGTCGCCCAGCGCGTGTGACCGAGACCGATTCGCCCGGCGACGTGCGAGTCGTTCTGCAGTCGCTCCGACAGGCGGGCGAGCTTCCCTTCGGCTTTCGATCCGACGAGACGGCCGCTATCGTCGATAGCGGCGACCCCGGCGCTATCGTACCCGCGGTACTCCAAGCGCGAGAGCGCGTCGAGAAGGAACGGAACTGCATTCTTTGGCCCGACGTACCCGACGATCCCGCACATGATCGACTATTTTATGCCTTCGCGCGTGCGCGTGTACTCGATCTTTCCGGCGGCGATTTCGTCGAGAGCGATCGAGACGGGCTTGTTGCGATTCGCCGCGTCGCGGTCGACCAACGGTTCGCTGGCGAAATACTCGCGGCGTTCCATCGGCGGGGTCTCTTCCATACGTATCCAGTTATTGAGTTGGCGGGCGCGCATCATGGCGATGTTCACCAGCGTGAATTTCGAATCCGCATGCTCCATGAGGCCATCGAGGTCGCCGAATATACGTTTGCTCATTGTTTTCCGGTCCGTTCTATACGAGTGTGATTACGATTGGGTGACGCTCGCGAGCGAGTCGTCGGGGAAGCGGTGAATCCGCATGCGTTCGGCTCGGAAGATCGCGGCGAGATCGTCGACCGCTTCCTCCGAGCGTTGTTCCTGATTGACGACCAGATAATCGAAGCTTCGAACATACCTGATCTCTTCGTGCGCGATCGCCAGGCGGCGCGCGATCTCTTCGTTGCTTTCGGTTCGCCGTTCGAGCAACCGTCGGCGCAAGTTCGAGAATTTATCGGGCAGAATGAAGATCGAGACGGCCTCGGGGAAGGCACGAACGATGGCCATCGCCCCATTGACCTCCGGTTTCATCACCACATCGAAGCCTTCGCGAAGCGTTCCCTCGATGTAGGAGCGCGGCGTACCGTACGCGTGGCCGTTGTACTCTCGCCATTCGAGGAAGCCCCCGGCGGCGAGGCGCGCTTCGAACTCCTCGCGCGTGATGAAAAAATAATGTTCGCCGTCCCGCTCGCCCGGTCGCGGCTCTCTCGTCGTCGCAGAGACCGAGTAGCGAAGCATCGGCATTCGCGCTCGAAGAGCGTCGACCAAGGTGTCTTTCCCCGCACCCGAGGGTCCTGAAATAACAAAGAGTAAGCCCGGGCCGATAATCGCACGCCCTCCCACCGACGTTCTTTGCTTCATACGCCAAGCACGCCGAAAGTTCCTCGCCGCACGGGGGGCATCAAAGAACGCGACAGAGCCGATGCTGCGCGTATTGGAGTACCTCGGGCGGGAGCGCGTCGCTCGCCGAGCCGCTCCATCGGATCTCGTAGGCCGTCGTATTGCGGATCGAAAAGAAGACCACGATCTTGCCGGGCGGCCGATTCGTGACGAAATCCATCTCGCCGGCGGCGCCCGGACACTCGGCGAGCGCGTGGGTCCCGCTCACTTTGCCGCCACCCGGCGCGAGAACGACGCTCTCGAGAATGTGCGTGGCGAGATCGGAGGGAGCGCCCTGGAAGGGCATCTGCGAGACGGAGACGCGCTCGCCGGGGTGCGCCGAGGAGACCCAGGAGCCCGCAACGCCGCGCTGCCAGCCGACCGGTCCCGACGCTCCGCCGCAGCCGCTCAGTGAGAGCCCCGCCAGCAGCACCGCTCCCCAAAGGCGGGTCGCGGAGGATCGAAGCGGAACGAAGGTGCGCGTGTTCACGGATTGGCTGCTTCTGCGTCGATGCGCGCTCGAACTCCTCGGCGCCTTGCGCGGCGCGCGCTGCAGCGCCGCGTCGGAGAGTTTCGATCGGCGCCTCGTCCTGCGCTTCGAGGGCGCCGGCGGCGAACGCCTCTTCGCTGCGGCCTGCTTCGATCCGACGCCGACCGTCGCGTTCGTACCCGCGCTCCCTCTCGAAGAGCGGCCGGGGTTCGCGCGCGTTCTGCGCGACCGACTCGTTGGAACGCGCGTCCTCGAGGTCTCCTCGCGACGAAACGATCGCCTGCTGCGGCTACGCATGGGCGCGCGCTCCCGCTTCGGCGTGGCGCGCTACCACGACCTCATCCTCGAACTCGTCCCCCGATTCGGCAACGCGTTGTTGCTCAACGAGGAGGCGCGCATCGTTTCCGCGCTCCACCGTTTCGATGCGACCGCGAACGCGCGACGAACCGCGATCGAAGGCGCTCCCTACGAACCGCCCCCGCTCGACGAACGCTTGCGCGTACCGCGCGCGATCGCACGAGCGTACGGCGCCGATGCCGAGCGCATCGTCGCGGAGATCGAATCCTCGATCGAACGGATGACCGAGCTCTACGTCTATCGCGACGAGAGCGGCCGGCTGCTTCAGGCTCATCTCGTGCCGCTGCCGATGCCCGAGGCGATCGAAAGTCGCGAGGCGTCGCTGCTCGCACTCTTCGCCGAAATGCAAGCGCGGCCGAACGAACAACAGGTCACCCAATCGGTCGCGACCCGTCGCGACCGGCTCGTCGCCCGCATCGGGAAGCGGCTCGCCGCCGACGAACGCGACGCCGCCCAGATACGCGCCCGGCTCGACGAGATCGCCGAGCGCGAGGCGTTGCGCGACGCCGGTGCGGCGATCTATGCGAAGCTGCACGAGCGGCCGAGCGACGAGCGCGAGGCGTTGAAAGAGGAGGCGCGCGGCTATTTCGAGCGCTATCGTACGCTCGGGCTCCGTGCCGAGCGGCTCGCACCCGCGCTCGCGCGTTTAGAATCGCGCATCGAGAGCGCGCGGCTCTTGCAGTGGGAGGCATCGCGGGTCGAACCCGAGCTGCTCGCCGAGGTGGAACGCTCCTTTGCGGCCGCCTTCGAACCGCGCGCGGGCCGGGTACGAACGCGACCGGCAAAAATCCCCAAGCGCCTCCCACCCAGAGAGCTCCGGTTGCGCCCCGGCGTGCGCGTGCTCGTCGGCAGGTCGCCCGAACAGAACGCCGATCTGACGTTTCGGATCGCGCGTCCCGACGACCGCTGGTTTCATACCAAAAACGTTCCCGGCGCGCACGTCGTGTTGCAGTGCGATGAGGAGATTACCGAAGACGACGCGGCGATCGACGTCGCCGCCGATTGCGCCGCCCTATTCTCCAACGCAAGCGCGAGCGCGAAAGTCGACGTCGAGTACACGCGCCGCAAGCACGTTCGAAAGCAGCGCGACGGCGCCCCGGGATTGGTCTTCTACACGAACGCGCGCGCGCGTGTCGGGATCCCCGAACGCGCGCGCGCCTATTTTCCCTCTACGGAAGCCGCGCTTCGCACGCCTTCCAGTTAAGGTTTGCAAAGAACGACTCGATATACTTTCCGCGCTCGGAGGGTTTGTAATCGCGGATGAACGCGTGCTCCCAGACGTCCATCACCACCAGCGGAACGAAGCCCGCGGGGTTCCCGATCTCGTGTTCGGCGATCCAATGGTTGCTCACCGCTTTAGCGTGGGGATCGTAGTAGGCGATCGCCCAGCCGATCCCGCGCATCGCGCCGACGGCGGCAAAATCTTTCTTCCACGCATCGAAGTCGCCGAAGCTCTCGCCGAGGACGTTGTGAAGCTTTCCGCCCGTGAGATCGTTCGAACCCTTCGCGAGGTTGTCGAAATAGTATTCGTGCAGGCGCATGCCGTTGTATTCGAATCCCAGTCGACGAACGAGTTCCGCGTAAGCGGGATCCGCTCCGACGTTCTTGCCGGCGCTACGTATCGTCGCGAGGTGCTCGTTGAGAAGGTTCGTGTTTTTAACGTAGCCCTCGTAGAGACCGAAATGGATGTTCAGGGTATCGTCCGAGATCCCGGTGAGCCCGGAGAGTTCCCACTTTTTAGGTGTGTATACGTGCATGCGAGTGACCTTTCTATACGTCGAGGGTGTCTGAACGTGCCTTCGTCAGACGGGTATTAAAACAATCTTCCCGATATGTTCGGAAGATTCCAGCCGTTCGTGCGCTTTCCGCGCCTCTGCGAACGGGAAGACCGAATCGACGACCGGTGCGATCGTCCCGCGTTGGCCGAGCAACGGCCAAATCGCCTGTTGGAGATCCTCGGCGATCTGCGCCTTCTCGGCGTTACTCCGTCCGCGTAGCGAGGAGCCGATGACGCGCGCTCGCTTGCGTAGGAGAGTCGTGAGATCGAGCCGTACCTCGCCGCCTCGCATCGTCGACAGAACGACGATGCGCCCTTCGGTGGCGAGCGCCTCGAGATCGCGCGCGACGTAGTCGCCGCCGACGAGATCGAGAATGATATCGACGCCGCGCCCGTTGGTGTAGGCGAGCGTCGAAGCGACGAAATCGGTGGTCGTATAGTCGATCGCGCGATGCGCCCCGAGCTGAATCGCCTTCGCACACTTCCGGTCGCTCCCCGCGGTAACGAAGACGCGAGCGCCCAACGCGCGAGCGATCCCGATCGCCATCGTTCCCAGCCCGCTCGTACCGCCGTGAATCAAGAGCGTGTCGCCCGGTTCCATCGCGGCGCGATTCACGAGATTGTCGTATGCCGTGAAGGCGTTCTCGGGAAGCGTCGCTCCTTCAACGGAACTCCAGTTCTCGGGAAGCGGCAGCACGCTGCCCTCGGGCACCACGACGCGCTCGGCATAGCCGCCACCGTTGCAGAGCGCGCAGACCCGATCGCCGAGGCGCCATCGCTCGACCCCGGGGCCGAGCGCGGCGACGCTCCCGGCGACTTCGAGGCCCAAGATCGGGCTGTGCCCGGGCGGGGCCGGATAGAGCCCGCGCCGTCCCAGCGCGTCGGCCCGGCTCACCCCCGCGGCCTCGACTGCGATCTGGATCTCGCCGGCTCCCGGGAGCGGCGCGGGGCCATCGAAGAGCCGCAGTACCGACGGGTCGCCGGGCGCATCGAAACCAACGTATCTCACGGTCGCGCCCGCTCTAAGAACATGGCGTCGCCGAACGAAAAGAATCGATACGAGCGCCCCACCGCTTCGCGATATGCATCGAGCATGCGCTCGCGCCCGCAGAACGCGCTGACGAGAACGAAGAGCGAGGAGCGCGGCAGGTGAAAATTGGTGACCAGCGCATCGACCACGCGAAATTCAAAGCCCGGCGTGATGAAACATGCGGTCGCGCCTTCGCCCGCGAGCAAGCGTCCGCGCTCGAGCACGCAGCCTTCGAGCGCGCGCAGGACCGTAGTCCCGACGGCGACAACGCGGCGCCCCTCGCGTTTCGCCGCCTCGATTGCGGCGACGCTCGCTGCGGGAATCTCGTACCGCTCTTCGTGCATCGTATGCTCGTCGACGCGCTCGGTAGAGATGGGGCGAAAGGTTCCCAAGCCGATGTCGAGCACGATCGAGCGGCGTTCGATACCGCGCTCGGCGATCCGTGCGAGCAATTCGGGAGAAAAATGCAACGATGCCGTCGGCGCCGCGACGCTCCCCGGTACGCGAGCGAAGACGCTCTGGTAGCGATGCTGCGATTCTTCATCGTCGTTGTGAATGTAGGGAGGCAGCGGTAGACGCCCGATGCGTTCGATCGTCGCTTCAAACGAATCGCGAAAGAAAAATTCGATCTCGCGCCGACCATCCGCGTGCGTCGCACGAACGACCGCTTCTCCTTCCTCACCGAAGTCGATCTTCGAACCGACGCGGATCCGGCGCCCCGGGCGAGCGAGCGCGAGCCAGCGACGCGCCGCGCCGTCGTAGCGCAGCGAACCGACCGGATGCAAGAGCAGCAACTCGGCGCGCCCACCACCGGCGAGCCGGCCGACGAGTCGTGCGTGTATCACCGCCGTTTCGTTGAGTACGAGGAGATCGTCGGGGCGCAACACTTCGTCGAGTTCGCGAAAGAATCGGTGTTGGTGCTTGCCGTCGCGCGAAACGACGAAGAGCCGGCTCTCGTCGCGCTCGAGCGCCGGGTGCTGGGCGATCGATTCGCGCGGGAGCGCGAAATCGTAGGCGGCGGTTAGCCGTTCGTCAGTCGTTGCTGCTCGATCTCGATGAAGGTCGATAATCTCTTTGCGTCCTCCGGTGCGACCTCTATGAATTGGACGCCGATCTGAAAAGTTTCGTTCGCCGAGGGGCGGATCCAGCGTACTTGGCCGCGCATGCGGAGAAAAGGATTCCGCTTCATCGTAATCGTGTATTTGGAGCCGACCGGAAGGTACTGGTCGACCATCGCACGCATGCCGGTCGGCGAAATATCGGCGATCGCTCCACGAAAGAGCATCGCCGAGAACGGATCCTCAACGACGATATCGATAAATTTCCGCAAGCGTAGACCGTATCGTTTGTTGGCGGCATCCGCTTCGTCGCCTTTGGTCACCGCTATGCGGTCTTTTCCGTCCGTCATACCCTCGTTCTCAGATTCGTCCGATGCTGGTTCCAACGAAATAGAAGCTCAAGATCTCTTGCGCGGAGCCTCCGGCGAGAGCGTAACCTCGCGCGCCCCATTGACAGAGACCGACTCCATGCCCCAGGCCTCTCCCTTCGATACGGAGCCCGGCAAAGGCCTGCGTGCCCGGAGCGACGAGCGCCCTCTCTCGCCGAACGAGCAGACTTGGGACTCGGCGCGCTCCGACATCGATACGGAATCGCGTTGCGGAAATTCTCGCGACGCCGAGCGTCCCACCGAGCGCTACCGAACGCGCGCGACCGCTACGATCGTAATCCGTAAAACGCACCTCCTGAAGCGCGCCGATCTGCGGCGCGATTCGTTCGACGGTCGCCTCGAGATCGGAGGCGCCGAGGTCGGCTTTCCAGCGAAAACGCGGCGAGGCGGTGCAGTAGGGACACGGATGCGCGGAGAGATAGGGAATCGGCGCGCCACCCCACGCGTCGGCGGAGGATTCGCTATAACCGCCACAGCACGACGAGTACTCGATCTGCGCGAATCCACGACCGTAGCGCAACACCATTCCCGAGGTGCTTCGAACCGCCGCCGTACTTGCGGGCTCTTCACTCTCGATGCCGCGATAGACCTGAGCGAGTTCGGAGGGAACGAGATCGTACGGCCGATTGGGGTTGCTTCGCGCGAGGATAAACCCGCGCGAACAGATCGCTTGCGCTTCGAGCGCGGCGATCGGCCAACTCGCGCTCATCTCCGAGGGCACGACGCTGGCGAGATAATCGTCAAAATCGACCTCATTCACGACCCGACCGTCGGCGAGCATCGAGTACGAGCCGCGATAACGGCGCCCCTCGAAGAGGAATCCGCCAGGAAGCGGCTCGACCGTGCCGCGCCCCAAAAGCACCCGCAGCGCCTGAGAACGATCTCCGCCTCCGCCGAGCTCCTGTGCGGCGAGCGGCGATGCCAGGGCGAGCCCGGCGAGCGCGCCGAGGAAGCTGCGCCGAGGGAGTTTCATATCGTCGCTCGCCCCGCCTCGGTCACGCGGCGCCCTGCCGCCGTACGAACGATAAAGCCGCTCTTTAGCAGAAATGGTTCGACGACGTCCTCGAGCGTCTCGGCGTCCTCGCTGAGGCTCGCCGCGATCGCCGCGATTCCCGCCGGACCTCCGTGATATTGCTCGACGAGCGTGCGAAGGAACGCACGATCGAGCCGGTCGAGGCCGCGTTCGTCGACCCCTTCTCGCGCTAATGCGTCGAGCGCCACCCGCGCGCTGATGCGTCCGTCTCCACGCACCTGCGCGTAGTCGCGTACGCGACGCAGCAGGCGATTCGCGATACGCGGCGTTCCGCGGCTCCGTTCGGCGATCGCCAAGCACCCCTCGGGTTCGATCGGCACTTCTAAAATCGCCGCCGATCGCGCGACGATTCGTTCGAGATCGCCAACGGCGTAATAATCGAGGTGATGAACGATACCGAAACGGTCGCGTAGCGGTGCGGAGAGCATTCCGGCGCGCGTGGTCGCTCCGACGAGCGTGAATCGTTTGAGCGGCAGTTTCAACGTCCGCGCGTAGGCGCCGCGATCGACGATGAAATCGATCTGAAAATCCTCCATCGCCGGGTAGAGAAATTCTTCCACGACGCGCCCGAGCCGGTGCATCTCATCGATGAAGAGTACGTCTCCATGTTCGAGCGATGTGAGGACGCCGACCAAATCCTTCGGCTTATCGAGCGTCGGTCCGCTCGTCGGACGAATGCTCGCACCCATCTCTCGCGCGATGAGCGCCGCCAACGTCGTCTTCCCCAAGCCCGGAGGTCCGTAGAACAGCACGTGCTCGAGCGGTTCGTCACGGCGCTGTGCGGCGTCGATCGCGATGCGAAGATTTTCGACGACCTGCTCTTGCCCGACGTATTCGTCGAAGCGCCGCGGGCGCAGCCCGGCACCGAGAACCTCATCCTCGAGCGCGCCCTCCGGATCGAGCAGCCGCGTCGATTCGTCGAGCGGTTCGGTATCCTCCGGCCCGAAGAGCCGCTTCCGCGCCTCCTCGCTCATGAGGGAGCCACCGTTGGGACGCTGCGCCGTTCGTAGATCGCCGCGAGCAGACGCTCGGCATCGTCGATTTCCGGGCGCGCGGCGAGAACGTCGCGGAGCATTTTTTCCGCTTCCTGGCGGCGATATTCCAATTGCAAGAGCACGGCGAGCGCTTCATCGGCGAAATCGGGCATCCGTTTCGTCGTCGGCTCGGGGGCCTCTTGAATCAATAAGAAGCGCGCGACTTTCCCTTGGAGTTTGGCGACGATATCGCGAGCCTTCTGTTGCCCGATACCGGGAAGCGTTTTGAGAAAGGTGTGATCGCCGCGCTCGATCGCCGCGGCGATCTTGTTCATCGGAACCGAGAACGCGCGGACCGCCGAACGCGGGCCGATCGACGAGACGCCGAGCAAGGCCTCAAAAAACGCGCGCTCGACCGAGTTCGAGAAGCCGTAATACGAAAATCGTCCGCTCTTCTGTTCGAGCGAGAGCACCGAATAGATCTCGAGCCGCACCGGCGAGCCCGGCTCCGTCGGAAGTTTTTCGGCGACGCAGAGCGGCACGAGAATTTCGTACCCGAGCCCGCCGACGTCGAGCGTCACGCGCTCGCCTTCGCGTTCGACGAGCCGCCCTTCGATTCGTGAAAACACCGTCGCCCCTCCCCTTAACGCAGATCGCCGGGCAACGAGCGCCGCGTACTGCGCCGCGCGAATGCTAGGGCCAAAGCGAGCGCGTCGGAGACGTCGTTTGGTTCGGGGGCTCGTCGCAGGTGGAGGAGTTGTACGACCATGGCGTTGACTTGCTCTTTGCGCGCGCTTCCCGATCCTACCAACGCTCGCTTCACGTACGAATGCCCCAACGTCGCAACCGGAACGCCGGCCTGCGCCCCCGCCAAGCAGAGCACGCCGCGCGCGTGCCCCATGAGGATCGCGGTCGAGGGATTCCGATAGGTCGTGTAGAGCTCTTCGATCACGATGTGCGTGGGCGCGGTCTGACGGATCGCACCCGATATTCCTTCGTGCAACTGCGCGAGGCGATCGCTCAGCGTATCGCGAACCCGCGGCGCGATCGTCCCGGCCTCGATCAGACTGACGCGTTCGCCGTTCACCGCGATCGCGCCGTACCCCGTGACGCGAAGCGCTGGATCGATGCCGAGAATTCTCACGATTTTCCGTTCACGACGAGCGTGACGTTCGCGCCCGGCGCGAGCGTCGTGCCGACGAGCGGTTCGGTATGCACGACGTCGCCGTTCGCACCCTCGGTCGTCGTGTAGCGAATCGAGCCGATATGGTACCCCGCATCTTCGAGCGTCGTACGCGCCTGGTCGACGGTCATGCCTTCGGTGTCGGGGACCTCGCCCGGAACCGCGACGGTAAGGGCGACGCTCGAACCCGGAGAGACCGCGCTTCCCGCGCTGGGTTGCTCGGCGAGCACCGTTCCACTCGCCGCTGGATCGACGCTGTAGGAGAGCGTCTCGAGCAGTCCGAGGCGAGCGAGTTGCGCGCGAGCGGCGTCGGCTCCAATACCGACGAAATTCGGTAGCGTCACCGGCGGCCCGGCATTCTCGGCACCGGTGCTGACGACGACGTGCATCGTCGCGCGCTGTGCGATCGACTGGCCCGGCACCAGATCCTGCGAGGCGATCGTGCCGGCGGCGACGCCGGGAATCGGGCTCTGTTGGACGATATCGAGCGTGAGCCCCAGCTGCGCGACGAGTTTTTGTGCCGATGCGAGATCGAGCCCGACGAGATTTGGCACGTCGATCGGTTTCGGCCCCATCGAAACGACGAGAACGACGAGCGAATGCGCTCGCGCTCGCGCGCCCGGTGCGGGGCTTTGCGCGACGACGCTCTCTTTCGCAGCGGCGTCGTATCGACGTTCGATCCGCACGTGGAAACCTTGCTCGCTCAAGCTGCGCTGCGCGTCGCCCGCTAAGAATCCGCGCACGTCGGGAAGCCCGACGAGCGGCAAGCCGTTACTGACGATCAATTCGACGAGCGAATTTTTCTGCACTAGCGATCCCGGCGGCGGATTCTGCCGTATCACGCGATCTGCTGGAACGCGATTGCTCGGACTTTGTAGGAAGCGCACCTGAAGGCCGTCGGCGACGATCGCCGCTTGGGCTTGCGCGACGCTCATGTTGCGGAAATCGGCGAGCGCGATCCGACCGCCGAGATTGCCGCCGAACTGACCGAATATCGCGAACCCGGCGACCGCGGCGACGATCGCGAGAACGATAAAG
This sequence comes from bacterium, assembly GCA_021845615.1. Classification (GTDB taxonomy): domain Bacteria; phylum Vulcanimicrobiota; class Vulcanimicrobiia; order Vulcanimicrobiales; family Vulcanimicrobiaceae; genus JABEUX01. The sequence goes on from JAJZVP010000003.1 coordinate 21,550, forward strand.
AGCGGCACGATCGCCGGATTACTTCGGGTCACCGCATTGCGTCGGGGAACGTCGATGTTTCGGCGATCCGGAAGCGGCGAGCGGCGCGGCGGCAGTGGGCTTCGTAACGTCGGGGGCGCGTCGTCGCTCGTGGCAAAGGCCGCGACGTTCGGTCGCTCGCGCGCCTCCCGAAGCGCGCGCGCCAAGTCGCTCGCTGCGGCGAATCGATGCGCCGGCTCTTTCTGAAGCAGCTTATTGACGATCGCCGCGAGCGCCGGGCTCACGCCGCTCTCGGGGGGGATGACGGGAACCGGATCGCCGATATGTTTGATCGCGACGGCGACGGGAGAGTCTGCCGTGTACGGCAGTTCTCCCAGCAACATCTGATACAACACGATGCCGACGCTGTAGAGATCGGAGGCGGGCGTCAGTTCGCGGCTCTGGGCCTGCTCGGGCGAGAGGTAATAGACGCTTCCCATCACCAAACCCGGCCGCGTCATCGCCATCGTCTGCTCCGAGAACGCGCGCGCGATTCCGAAATCGGAGAGTTTTACGACATCGTCTTTTCCGACCAGAATATTCGCCGGCTTGATATCGCGGTGAAGGAGCCCTTGCCGATGCGCGTACGCGAGCCCTTGGCAGACCTGCGCGGCGTAATCGATGGCCACGGGCTCCGGAAGGCGCCCCTCGCTGTTGATGATCTCCGCGAGCGAGCAACCGTCGACGAACTCCATGACGATGTAATAAATCGAATCCTCGCGACCGACGTCGTAGGTGTTGACGACGTTGGGATGCGAGAGCCGTCCGACCGATTCGGCTTCTTGGTAGAACCGTCGCACGAATTCTTGGTCGGCTGCGTATTGATCGCGCAAGACTTTGATGGCGATACGACGGCGAAGGAGCGCGTCGGTACCCGAATAGACGACCGCCATTCCGCCCTCGCCGATTCGTTCTTCGAGCCGATACCGGCCCGCAATCGTATGTTGCTCGATCATTTCGTTATCACCGAGAGCGCTTCCGCGAGAACGTCGCGCGCGATCGGCGCGGCGACGGTCGCCCCGTATCCCGCGTTTTCAACGACGATCGCCACCACGATCCGCGGCGAGCGGGCCGGCGCGAAGCAGACGAACCACGAGTCGGGCGCGCCGTGCGGGTTGGTCGCCGTCCCGGTCTTTCCAGCAACGGTCACCCCCGGCAACCGAGCGGTCGTCCCGGTGCCCCATGCCACCACGGCTTCCATCATCGTCGTAACCTTCGCCGCCGTCTCCGCCGATACCGGGCTGCCCAACGGGCCGACCGGCGTTCGCGTCAGGAGATGCCCCCGGCGTTCGATCGCGCGCACGATGAAAGGGCGCTCCTCGACGCCGCCGTTCGCAATCGTCGCCGCAATCGTCGCGATCTGCATCGGGGTCACCAAGAGCGCACCCTGCCCGAAGCCCATCTGCGCGAGCTCTCCGGCCCAGATATGCGATTCCGGCGGGACGTACGCGCGCGCCGTCGGCAATTGAAAATCGAGCGAGTCGCCGACCCCGTAGCGGCGCAGATACCGATAGAACGTCGGCGCGCCGGTTCGCAGGACGATCTGAGCGAAATCGACGTTGCTGGAGAGCGCGAAGGCCTTCACGATCGTCCCCGCCCCGGTCGCCTCATAATCGTTATCGTGCAGGCGTGCCTTCCCGATCATCAGGTATCCCGGATCCTCAAAGACATCGTGCATGCCGACGCTGCCGCTATCGATCGCCGCCGACGCGGTCACCATTTTGAAGGTCGACCCCGGCGGGTAGAGCCCTTCGAGCGCGCGGTCGAGCAGCGGACTATCTTTCGCGTGTAGGGCGCCGGAGAAGGTCGTATCCATGGTATTGGGATCGAAACTCGGAACGCTCGCGATGGCGAGAACGGCGCCGTCGCGCGGATCGAGCACGACGCCGGCCGCCCGGGCGTGCCGCGCGAGCAGCGTCGCCAATCGTCGTTCGATTTTTGGTTGGATCGTCGTGACGAGATCGTCCCCCGACTGCGGCGCGACGCGCCCGAAGGATGCCGCGAAATCGCGGATCTGTTCGATGGGGTTCGCCGAGTACGTCGGTTCGGAAAGCAATGCGTCGTACGCGCGCTCGAGACCCGCGGTTCCGTACCGACGCGACGCATACCCCACGACTTGCGCGAGCGCCGAGCCCATCGGATAGACGCGCCGCGTGCCGTCGGTCGCGGCGAGAACGCTCCCATCGGCGGCGAGAATCCGGCCACGCCCGACGGCGATCAAACTCCGTCGCGGATTGGAACGGTTCGCCGAAATCCGCGGCGCGTCGACGAGTTGCAACCATGCAAAACGCGCCGCGAGCGCGAGAAAGAGCACCGTAAAGAGCGCCGAAATGCGCCCGAGGGAGCGTTGGTTCACGCGCGCTCGCGAAGGATGACGAAACCGGAATCGACGCGAACGGCGATATGCGACCGTTCGCTCTCGGTATCGAGAATTTGCCCGATCAACGATCGCACGAGTTCCTCGCGGCAATCGTAGAACGAGGCTAAAATCTCGACCCCGAGTTCCTCGAGCAGCGCGGGGGCGACGAAACCACAGCGCGGTAGCGTATCGTAATGCCGCTCGTCGTAGGCGCCGTTGCGCCACGGCCCGCGGCGCCCGAAGACCTGATGGTGAAAATCCCAGGCGCAGAGCTCGCGCTCGCCCCAGCGAAAATCGCCGCGGACGCAGAGCCGGCGACAGACCGCACAGGGAACGATCGGCACGGGGCCGCTCTCGATCGCCTCGACGATATCGGGGGGAAGATCTTCTACGTTGATGAGCTCGGCTTCGTTGAGATTTGCCGGTAGGGGAGCGTTCCACCCGACGCGCGCGAGCAGATCGAGATCGTGCAGCGAGGCGACGAACGCGCTCTCGTCCTCCGCCGGGAAGGTGCGATCGATCCAATGCAAGAGATCGTCGGGCGCGATACCGACGTTCTGCCACGTATCGCCGACCGCGGTATCGATCGGCGTCACTGCGACCGGGACCAGGCGAGCGACGATCGTTCTTCCTTCGGGGAGGAGACTGTTGGTGAACGCGAGCGTGCTCCCGTTTCCGCCGAGAACGACGATCCCGGCCGGCCGATCGGCTACGCTCTCGCCGTCACCGACGCGAGATAGCGATGGAGACTGCACGGCGGCCCCGCCGTATTTGCGAGGGCCTCCGCCAGAGCCCGGGCGGTATCGAGACTGGTCAGACACGCTATACTGGCTTCGACCGAGCCGCGCCGAATCTTGTAAGCATCGGAGACCTCCCGCGCGCCCTTCGCGTCGTTGATCACCAGGTCGACGCTACGCGAGGCGATCGCGTCGAGCACGTGCGGGCTTCCCTCCGCAATTTTATTGATCCGCTCGCAGGCGATGCCCGCGGCGGCGAGCACGCGCTGGGTTCCGTCGGTCGCGATCAATCGGTGCCCCAATTCGGCGTAGCGGCGCATGATCGGTACCGCCCGCTCCTTCTCCTCGTCGGCGATCGAGACCAAAATTCGTCCGCCGCGCTCCGGCAACGCGATACCGGCCCCGAGAAAGCCTTTCCGCAGCGCGCCGGCAAAGCTCGCGTCGATCCCCAAGACTTCGCCGGTCGATTTCATCTCCGGGCCGAGAATGGTCTCGACTCCACGCATTTTTGCAAACGAAAAGACCGGCACCTTGACGACCGTGAACGGGGATCGCGGGCGAAGCCCGGTTCCGTACGGGAGATCGGCGAGCCGCTCTCCGAGGGCGATACGCGTCGCGGCGGCGGTGAGGTTGATCCCCGTCGCTTTCTGAATGATCGGCACCGTGCGCGACGCGCGCGGATTCGCCTCGATAATATAGAGCTTCCCGCGGTGGATGACGAACTGGATATTGATCGAGCCTCGCACGCCTAATTCTCCGGCGATCGAACGCGTGACCTCGGTGATGTGCCGTTCCATCGCATCGTCGAGCGAGGGCGCGGGATAGACCGAGATGGAATCGCCCGAATGTATGCCGGCACGCTCGATATGTTCGAAGATTCCCGGAATCAAAATATCTTCGCCGTCGAAGACGGCATCGAGTTCGACTTCGAGCCCCTCGAGATAACGATCGACGAGAAGCGGTGCGTCGGCGGCGATCGGCGGGGCGGATTCCACGTAGGAAGCGAGTTGCCCCTCGTTATACACGATCTCCATCGCGCGACCGCCGAGCACGAACGACGGACGAACGAGTACCGGAAAGCCGAGTTCGCGCGCGATCGCGCGCGCCTGGCGAAAGCTCCGCGCGGCGCGCCCCTCGGGACGGGCGACGCCGAGGCGCGCGAGGGCCGCGTCGAATTGTTCGCGATCCTCCGCCATATCTAAGGTCGCGCGATCGCTGCCGACGATCGGCACGTCTCGTTCGGTCAACTCCGCAGCGAGCGAGATCGCGGTCTGCCCTCCGAACGCCAACATCACGCCGCGCGCGCCGGTCGAGCGATACGCCGCCTCAACTTCGTCGGCGCCCGGCGGTTCGAAGACGAGGACGTCGGAGATATCGAAATCCGTCGACACGGTCTCGGGATTATTGTTGACGACCACCGGGGCGAGCCCCGCATCGCGAAGCGCCCACGCGGCGTGCACGCAACTATAATCGAATTCGATTCCCTGCCCGATGCGAATCGGGCCGCTCCCCACGACGACGACCGCTTCGCGCTCCGGCGGACGCATCTCGTCGCTCTCGCCACGCGACAGGTAATAGTACGGCGAGCGCGCGGGAAACTCCGCAGCGGCGGTATCGACCATGCGAAATGCCGCCGCCGGACCGGTCGGGCGCTCGGCGCTCCCGGTAAGGGAACGGATTCCGCGCGACGAGTAACCGTCGCGGAACGCGCGATCGATATCTTCGGGATCGCGCCGTTCGTGTAAGCGCCGTTCGAGCGCGACGAGTTCGGCGACCTCTTCGAGCCAGAAACGGTCGATCGAACTCGCCGCATGCAGCCGTTCAACGCAGGCGCTACGGTCGGTGCCGCGCCGCAGCAACTCGGCGACCGCGAAGAGTCGTTCGTGCGTTGGGTTCTCCACCACGGCCGCGAGTTGGTCGTCGCTCCATTCGCGCATCGCCCCGCCGGTTAACGTCTCGCGGCCGATATCGAGGCCGCGTATCGCCTTGAGGAGCCCGGCGGCGAAGGTCCGGCCGATGCCCATCGCCTCACCGGTCGATTTCATCTGCGTTCCGAGCAGCGTGTCGGCGAGCGGAAATTTATCGAAGGGCCACCGTGGAATTTTCACGACGACGTAATCGAGCGTCGGTTCGTAGGCCGCCTTCGTAACGCCGGTCACCGGGTTGGGAATATCTTGCAGCCGCTGCCCCAACGCGATGCGCGTCGAGATTTTCGCGATCGGATAGCCCGTCGCCTTACTCGCCAATGCCGAGGAACGCGAGACGCGCGGGTTGACTTCGATGATCGCGTATTCGTTGCTCGTGGGATGCAGGGCGAATTGAATGTTGCATCCGCCTTGAACGTCGAGAGCGCGAATGACGTTCAAGCTCGACGTACGCAGCATCTGATACTCGCTATCGGAGAGCGTCTGCGACGGGGCGATGACGATCGAATCGCCGGTGTGAACGCCGACCGGGTCGAAATTCTCCATGTTGCAGACGATGATGCAATCGTCGGAGGCGTCGCGGAGGACTTCGTATTCGACCTCCTTCCAGCCGAGCAACGAAACCTCGAGGAGCGCCTGGTGGATCATGCTCGCGGCGAGCCCCGAGGCGAGCGTCTCGCGTAGCTCGCGTTCGTTGCGAACGATCCCGCCGCCGGTACCGCCGAGCGTGTATGCGGGACGAACGACGAGTGGGTATCCCGCTTCGAGGGCGAAGGCGAGCCCCTGTTCGATCTCGGTAACGACGACGCTGCGCGCGACCGGCTCGCCGATCTCGATCATTTTTTCTTTGAAGAGTTCGCGATCTTCGGCGAGTTTGATCGTCGCAATCGGCGTGCCGAGCAATTCGACGCCGTAGCGCTTCAAGACGCCGGCATCGTCGAGGGCGACGGCGAGATTGAGACCGGTCTGGCCACCGAGCGTCGGAAGGAGCGCGTCGGGGCGTTCGAGTTCGATCACCGCGCTCACCGACTCGAGGGTGAGCGGCTCGAGATAGACCGCATCGGCGATCTCGGGGTCGGTCATGATCGTCGCCGGATTCGAGTTGACGAGCACGACGCGATGCCCTTCCTCTCGAAGGGCGCGACACGCCTGGACCCCTGCGTAATCGAACTCCGCGGCCTGACCGATCACGATCGGTCCGGAGCCGATGACAAGAATATTCCGGCGCATGCTAGGGAAGGCGGATTGGCTTCAGACGCACGAGAGTCCTGGAAGCGCTCCGAGGATGCTCCGTTTTACGGCTGAAGACGGACGCGCGCCCAACCCTCGCGCTCGCGTTGGTAGAGAAGGCGGTCGTGCATGCGATTCGATCTCCCTTGCCAAAATTCGATCGAACGCGGGACGATGAGAAAACCTCCCCACGAGTGCGGCCGTTCGATCTCCTCGTCGGCGAAACGCTCCTCGAAATGCGCCATACGCTCGTCGAGGACGGCTCGCGATTCGACCGGTTCGCTCTGCTCCGATGCCCAAGCGGCGAGCCGATGGCCGCGCGGCCGCGAGGCGAAATAGAGATCCGATTCGTGCTCGTCGGTGCGACGCACCTCGCCTTCGATGCGAACCTGCCGTTCGAGCGCTCCCCACCAAAATGTCGCAGCGGCGAACGGACGCGCGAGCAGTTCGCGCCCCTTCCGGCTGTCGTACGATGTAAAGAAACGAAGCCCGCGCTCGTCGAGCCCGCGCAAGAGGACGATGCGCAGACTCGGCCGTCCGTCCTCGCCGACGCTCGCCAGCGCCATCGCGTTGGGTTCGACGATCTGCGAATGCATCGCGTACGCCTCGTCGAGCCACCGCTGCAAGGCGACGATCGGGTCGTCGGAGAGCTCGCTCTCGCGGAGTTCTCCCCGCTCGTAGGGCGTTCGGCTCGTAGCGATCTCTTTCACGATACCCTTCCCAATCCCACCGCAGCGAGAGCGGCGAGTGCGAGCAACAACGCTCCGACGAACGCCGCCGCCAGCGAAACGTCGACGCTCTTTCGTTCGAACGAGGTGACGCGCCCCAACGCGCCGAGCGCTCCGCGCAGCTCCGAAGCATTCTCGACGCGCACGAAACGCCCCCCGCTCGCGCGAGCGTACGCGCGCAACGCGGCCGAGTCGATGCCGGCGGCCTCGCTCGTTCCGGGAATCAGCGATCCGGAATTCGTACCGATGCCGACGGTATCGACGCGAATGCCGCGCTCGCCGAGCGAGGAAGCTGCGGCGAGCGGATCGACGCCGGTGTTATTCACGCCGTCGGTCACCAACACGACGGTACGCGGCCCCCGCCGCCCGAGCAGCGATCCCGCGAGTTCGAGTGCGTCGCCGATCGCCGTGGGGCCGTTCGGCGCGGGAAGCGTATCGAGCGCGGCGATCGCCGCGGCGTGATGCGCCGTCAGCGGCTGCACCACCGAGGCGGCTCCCGAGAAGGCGACGATCGCGACGCGCTCTCCGCTCGCCATCTCCCGAATGAAACGCGTCGCCGCGGCGCGCGCCGCGAGCGCGCGCGTCGGAACGATATCCGTCGAAGCCATCGAGCCCGAGGTGTCGATGCAAAGGACTATCGCGCCGTCGTGAACCGGTACCGGTAGGACGAGATGCGGACGCGCGAGCGCGAGCGTGGCGAGCGCGAGCCCGGCGATCCACGCGCCGCGCAGCAGCGAGCCGACGGGATCGCGCTCGCCGAGCGCGCGCCGAAGAAAGGCGAGATCGGAGAACGCGAGATCGCGCGCGTCGCGCATTCGCCGCGCGCGCCGGAGCGCCTGGACTCCGAGCGCGACCGAGAGCGCCGCAACGAGGAGCCATCCCGGCGCTCCGAAACTCAAGCGAGCGCCCCCCGCGGAATGCCGAAGGCCTCTGCGAGCGCGCCCGTTCCATCGTTCTCTTCGAGGATACCGGTTCTCCACCCGAAGCGAGCGAAGCGGCGCACGAGTTCTTCTTCGCGTGCGACGCTCGCACGTCGATACGCATCGCGTTCGCGCTTTCCGAACCAGCGCAGGAGCGGTTCGCCGCTCTCGACATCGACGAGGCGGGCGAGGCCGTGCAGCGGGAGATCGCTCTGCCACGGATCGCGGGCCAGCGCGAGGGTTGCATCGTAACGCGCGGCGAGCTCGGCGAGCCGCGCCTCTTCGCATCGCTCGGCGCCCGCGGCATCGGTCACCACCAGCAGCGCGGCGCCGCGCGGTAACGTCGCCGTCGCGATATCGAACATCGCGTTCGGATCGAAATCTTCTGCTGGTTGCGCGCGCAGCGCTTCGCGCGCGAGCGCCGCACCCGAGCGCCCCGGCCGCGCTCGCTCCGGAACCGGGCCGCGCGAGAGCAGTGCGATCGCGCGATCCTCACCGCCGCTCGCGCCGAACCACGCAGCGATCGCATCGTCGGCGGCATCGGCGAGCGCCCTTCGGCGCCCGAGGCCCATCGATGGAGATCGATCGCAGATCGCGCCGAAGATCAGTGCGATATCTTCGAGCATCACGCGGGTTTGCAAGGCGCCGCTCCGAGCGGTCGCCGCCCAGTCGATGCGTCGAATATCGTCGCCGACGAGATAGCCGCGCAATTGTACGAATTCATATCCGTCGCCGCGCGAGGTCGTCGGCGATCCGCCTCCGAGCACGCGGGGACGATTCCGGCCGCGCAGGAGCGCTTCGCGCAGCGTCACGGCACGCGAACGCCGGCGATCGTCTCGGCGATCCACGACGGCGCCGCGATTCCCTCCAGCGAGAGGCGATGCGTGAATGCGATGCGATGCCGCAGCACCGCCGGAGCGACGCTGCGAATATCGTCGGGCTCCACGTACGCCCGCTCCTGAAGATAGGCCCGCGCGCGCGCGCAACCGACCAATGCGAGGCTCGCGCGCGGGCTCGCTCCATTTGCGACGTAGGGCGAGAAATGGCGCGTCGCCATCACGAGATCGACGACGTATCGATGTAATTTGTTATCGACGTGAACCGCCCGAGCGCCCGCGCGCCACGCACGCAGGTCTTCGAGCGTCGCCACGCGCTGCGGAAGCGGCGTCCGCGCGAATGCATACCGCTCGAGAATCTCGAGCTCTTCTTCTTCGTTCGGATATCCGAGATCGATCTTCAGCAGAAAGCGATCCATCTGCGCGAGCGGCAACGCATAAGTACCGTCGTTGTCGAGCGGATTCATCGTCGCGAGAACGACGAAGGGGTCGGGGAGCGGATGCGTCTCGTGGCCGATGGTCACCTGACGCTCCTGCATCGCTTCGAGCAGCGCGCTCTGGACCTTCGCCGGCGCGCGATTGATCTCGTCGGCGAGAACGATATTGGCGACGATCGGTCCGAGCACGGTATCGAAGCGCGAGCTCTGTTGGTCGAAGATCCGCGTTCCGACGATATCGGCCGGCAGCAGATCCGGAGTGAATTGAATGCGCTTGAACGTCGCGTCGAGCGAGGCGGCGAGCGCCCGGCACGCCAGCGTCTTTGCGATACCCGGCGGCCCCTCGAGAAGCGCGTGTCCGTCGGCGATCGATGCCAACAACAGCCCCTCGATCGCCGCATCCTGCCCGACGATCGTCTTTTTGAGAGCTCGTTCGACATCGCGTGGAGTCGCGTTCATGACAGAACCTCCGCGAACGCAGCGTCGCACGTTCGAATGGCGTTTTGCAAGTCGTCGTCGGTGGTAAAGGCCGCTCGCTCGAGCGCTCGCAGGAGCGGCGAGAGATCGCGATCTCGCTCGCTCAGGCGCGCGAGTACGTCGGAGAGGGTCTCGCTCGCCGTCGCGCCGACGAGCGAACGAACGGCGATTCGGACCGAGCGCGCGACCGCGCGGGTCGGCTCCGCTCGAAGCACGAGCGCGGCGTCGCGCAAACGTTCCTCACGCGTTTGTTCTACGACCGGCGGCTCTACGATCGCGGCCGGCACGAGCGCGGGCTCGGGCCTCCGCCGTCGACGGCGAAGCGATCGGATCGCCGCCGCCAAGAGGACGACGGCGACGAGCGCACCGAGAACGTACGCGACGCGATCCAAGATCGGCACGAGGTTCCCAACCGCGCTCCCGACCGTCGCAAAGGGTTGCAACGCCCCTCCGCGCACGACGATCGTCAACGAATTACTCGAATATTGCTCCGCCTGTCCGGTCCGTGCGTCGATGGCGTCGAGCGTCGCAGGCGCCAGTCGAATCGCCCCGGTGCGTGCCGCTCGCACCGTCAACGTTTCGCGATAGACAGTCTCGCCGTTCGCGTGTTGGATCGAACGCTCGTCGCCGCGCAATTCCAATTGCGAGAGGATCGGGAGGGTCACGTTGTCGATGCGGCGGACGTTGCCACGAACCGTCAGCAGGATCGTCAACGCGAAGGCGCGACCGATCGTCGGCGAGGCCGGCCGCGCGCTCATCGTAAAGCGCTCGACCTCGAGGCGCGGAAGGCTCTGCGCGGACCCGATCTGCGGGGCGATCACGAAGGCGAGCGCCGCGAGAACGAGGCCGAGATTTATGCGAACGAGCGAGCGCGGTCCAGCCACGTTGCAAAGAGCCGACGCGCGTCGCGCGGACCCGGTGAGGCCTCGGGGTGAAACTGCACGGCTTCGATCGGGAGCGTACGGTGCGCGAAGCCCTCATTCGTGCCGTCGTTGAGGTTGGTCATCGTCGCCTCGAGTTCGCTGGGGAGCGAGTCGGCATCGACGGCATATCCGTGATTGTGCGCCGTGACGATCACTTCGTCGCGGCGAAGATCTTTAACGGGCTGATTTCCACCGCGATGGCCGTAGGGCAACTTATAGGTCCGCGCTCCGTATGCGAGCGCGAGGAGTTGATGCCCCAGACAGATGCCGTAGAGCGGAACGCTGCCGATCAGCGAGCGCAGCGTTTCGATCGTCTCGGCGAGATCGGTCGGATCTCCCGGCCCCGGCGAGACGAGCACCATCGCGGGATCGTTTGCGAGAATCTGTTCGCGCGTCGCATCGTAGGGAACGACGGTGATCTCGGCTCCGAGCGCCGAGAGATCGCGGAGGATCGCGCGCTTCACGCCGCAATCGACCAACGTCACCCGCGTGCCGCCGCGAAGCCCTTCGACGTGCGCGCTTCGCGCGGCGACGCTGGGCACCAAATCTTTGGTCGTCGCGCTCCGAACGAACGCGGCGAGGCGACGTTCGGCATCCGCGATCTCCTCGGCCCCGACCGCAAGCGCGGCCCAGATCGTTCCGTGCTCGCGCAGGGCGATCGTGATCGCTCGCGTATCGGCGCCGACCATCGTCGGGACGCGCTGTTCGTCGAGCCAGGCGGGCAGCGACTCCTTCGAAAGGTAGTGCGACGGATGGTAGGAGATGCGCTTCACGATCGCTCCGGCGACGCAGGCGCGGCCGTATTGGGCGGCTCCACCGCTGATCCCGTAGTTGCCGATCATCGGGTAGGTGAACGTCAAAATCTGCCCGGCGTACGAGGGGTCGGTGAGCGCCTCTTCGTAGCCGGTCATCCCGGTATAAAAGACCGCTTCCCCGAGCGCTAGTCCGGTGCACGCGAGCCCATCGCCGTCGAAGCGCGAACCGTCGGCGAGAAAAAGTGCGGCGGGGTGAGGCATCGGGGCAGAGGGTTTGGCATCCCGAAGCTCGATCCCTCGGCGGTAATGGACTGGCATTTTACGGCGACGGCGTTCGCAACCGCATTTACCATCGTCGATCCCCTCGGCATGATCCCGTTTACCATGGCGACGACCGCTCATCTACCGCGCGAGAAACGCGGCCGAATCGTCGACCAGGCGGTGCTCGTCGCCGCGATCGTCATGGCGGCGATGGGGCTCGTCGGCCCGGCGGTGCTCGCCTACCTCGGCATCACGCTCCCCGCCTTTACCATCGCGGGCGGCATGCTGCTCTTCCTCATCGCGATCGACATGCTCTTCGCGCGGCCGACCGGTACGCGCCGCACCGAAGATGAGGAACGCGCTGCGAGCGCGGCCGAGAATCCGGCGGTCTTCCCTCTGGCGATCCCGATGATCGCGGGGCCGGGGACGCTCGCGACGGTCCTCCTCCTCGTCAGCCTCGCCGCGGGCTCCGCAACGCGTATCCTCTCGACGATTCTCGCCTACGCAGCGGCACTTTTCGTGACCTGGCTCTGCATGCGCGGGGCCGCTCGCTTCCTGCATCGCATCGGAACGACTGGAATTCACGTGGTCTCGCGCGTACTCGGCATCGTGCTCGCCGCGCTCGCAGTGCAGTTCGTGATCAACGGCCTCTTACAGACGCCGCTCTTTCACCACTAAGGCTCGCTCGAGCGACCCTCGGCTCGATAGGCGATACGCCCGGCGACGACGGTCGCTTCGATGCGGCGCGGCAGCTCCCAGCCATCGAAGGGCGTCGCCCGCCCCTTCGATGCGAAGAGCGAGGAATCGACGCGCCACGGGCGCTCGGAGAACATCGTGATATCCGCGGGAGCACCGACCGCGAGCGTCCCGCCGGGAAGGCGGAGCGCCTCGGCGGCGCGCGTGCTGCAGAGCGCGACGAAATCGCTCATCGAAAGATCGGGAAGAGCGCGTGCGTACGCTCCGACCGCGATCTCCAACCCGGTGAAACCGACCGCCGCGCGCGCGAGCTCGCCACTCTTTTCGGCATCGGTATGCGGGGCGTGATCGCTCGCAAAAAAGTCGATCGCTCCGGCGCGAACGGCATCCCGTAGCGCGCGCGCGTCGTCGGCGGTGCGCAACGGCGGATTCACCTTCGCGCGCGCGCCGAACTCTTCGACCGCTTCGTCGGTGCACAACAGGTGGTGCGGCGTGACTTCGCAGGTAACGCGCCCGCGGCGTTCGCGCGCCCACGCGATCAATTCCATGCCGCGCGCGGTCGAGACGTGAGCGATATGTACGCGAGCGCCGACCTCCAACGCGAGAATGAGGTCGCGCGCGACGATGCTCTCCTCCGCCGAAGCCGGGCTCCCCGGAACGCCGAGCCGCGCCGATACGGCGCCCTCGTGCATCACGCCGTTTCCTTTCAGCGCGGCGTCCTCGGCGTGGACGATCGCCAAAGCGTCGAGCGGTTCGAGCGCGCGCAGGACCTCGCGCATCACGCGCGCGTCGGCGACCGTGCTGCCGTCGTCGGAGAACGCGACCGCGCCCGCCGCAAGGAGCGACGGATAATCGAGAACCTCGCGACCCGCGCGAGCGCGCGTCATCGCACCGATGGGAAAGATGCGCGCGAGGATCCCGCGTTCGCGGCTCGCAGCGGGAAACGCAACCCGCCCCAGGATCTCGGCGCCGTCGAGCGCCGGCTCGGTATTCGGCATCGCACAGAGCGAGGTAAAGCCTCCGCGCACCGCGGCCGCCGTTCCCGAAGCGAGCGTCTCCTTCGCCTCGAATCCGGGTTCGCGCAAATGCACGTGCGCGTCGATAAATCCGGGCGCGACGACCCAACCGACCGCATCGATCGTCTCCTCGCCGGCGCGCGCGCGCAGGCGCTCGCCGATCTCGACGATGCGGTCGCCCTCGGTCCGAAGATCCCGCAACGCATCGAGAGATTGTCGCGGATCGACGATGCGCCCACCACGAACGAGCATCGCCTACCAGCCGTGAACGAGATGGTGCAAGAGCGCCGCCCGCACCAACACGCCGTTGCGAACCTGTTCGCGATAGCGCCACCGCGGATCGAGCGTTACGGCGTCGACGATCTCCATTCCGCGATTGTACGGCCCCGGATGGAGGATCGGCGTCCGCGCGCCGAGCCGTTCGAGACGTGCGTCGTTGAGTTGGTATGCCGCGACATAGGCGGCGTCGTCGATCGGCATGCTCTCGAATCGTTCGCGCTGCACGCGCAACATCACGAGCGCGTCGATCGCTTCGATCGCCGCATCGAAATTCCGCGCGATCCGTACGTCCGAAGGCACGTCGGTCGGCAAGAGGAAGGCCTCGGGGCCGATGGCGAGCACCCGCGCTCCGTAGCGACGAAGCAGCCGCATCGATGAATGCGCGACGCGACTGTGCCGGATGTCGCCGACGAATGCGATCGTGCGGTCGTTCAAATCCCCGAGAATATCGCGCAGCGTAAACGCGTCCAACAGTGCCTGAGTGGGGTGCGCGTTGGTCCCATCGCCGGCGTTCACCGTGCAACCGTCGAAAGCCGCGGCGATCTCGGCGACGGCGCCGACGAGCGGGTGCCGCGCGACCAGCACGTCGATTCCCAACGCGCGTAGCGTGACCGCCGTGTCGTCGAGCCGCTCGCCCTTGGTCGCGAGGCTCAATTGCGCCGGCGAGAGGTTGACGACGTTCGCTCCCAAGCGAAGTTGCGCGCACTGGAAGGAGACGTGCGTTCTGGTACTCTGTTCGAAGAAGAGGTTCGCGCAGAAGCGTCCCTCGAGGGAACGGGGCGCCGGGCGTTGCGCGAATTCCCTCGCGAGCGAGAAAATCGCATCGATCTCCCGATCGGTGAGATCGTCGATATCGAGCAGGCTACGCGTCGTCGTCAACGAGTAGGACCTCGTCGGTCGGGGCGGGCGTCGGGTTCAAGGTCACGACCACGCGTTCGCGCCGGCTCGTGGGGATGCGTCGACCGACGTAATCGCCTTGGACCGGTAATTCGCGCAGACCGCGATCGACGAGCACGCAGAGGCGAATCGCCGAGGGGCGGCCGAGATCGATCAGCGCGTCGAGGGCGCTGCGAACCGTTCGTCCGGTAAAGAGCACGTCGTCGACGATCACGATCGACCGCCCCTCGACCGCATCGGGAATCTGCGACTCGGGGAGAGCGTGCACGACGTTATCGTCGCGATAGAGATTGACGTTGAGATAGCCGAGCGTTGGGGCGACGCCGCTGATCCGTTCGATGTGTGCCGCGAGCCGCTGCGCGAGCGCCTCGCCGCCACGACGGATCCCGAACAACTCGATTCCCTTCCGCGCGTCCTCCGGCTCGAGAATTTCGTGCGCGAGCCGCGCGATGATGCGTTCGATCTCCTCGGCGCCGACGAGCCGTCGACTGCGTGCGCTCATTTGCCTGCCTCCATCGCGGCGAGCGCCTCGCGCGCGCGCCGTAGATCGTTACGATATCCGTCGAGTTTCGCTCGCTCGGCACCGACGACCTCGGCGGCCGCTCGCGCCACAAAGGCCTCGTTTGCCAACTTCTTCTCCGACCGAGCGACCTCGGCGACGAGTCGCTCGATCTCGCGCCGATAGCGTTCGGTCATTCGTTCTCGCGGAGCCTCGACGCTCACCGCATCGAGCGCCGCGATCGCATCGCCGTCGGCCGCCTCGCTCGCGATCTCGGTCGCCACACCGAAGTGCAGCACCAGCGCGCGAAGCTCCGCGGGTAGATTCGCAGGTATGCGAAGGTTCATCGGCGCTCGCGGAGCGAGGCCGTAGGCGACCCGCTCGTTGCGAATGCGTTCGATGCAGCGCTGGAGCGCCTCGAATTCGGCGACGGCGCGCGCGTCCTCGGCACATTCGAAGGCATCGGGCCAAGCCGCGGTGACGATACTCTCGCCATCGTGCGGGAGCGCCTGCCAGACTTCTTCGGTGATGAAGGGCGCGATCGGGTGCAAGAGACGCATCGAGGCGTTGAGCGCGTAGGAGAGCACCGAGGCCCGCGTCGCCCGCGCCTCGGGCATCTTCGTGGCTTCGATGTACCAATCGCAAAGTTCGTACCAGACGAAGCGCCAGAGCGTTTCGATGGCGTTGCCGAAATCGAAGCCGTCGAAGAGCGCGCTCGTTCGTTCGATGGTCGCCCGTAAACGCGCGACGATCCAACGATCCGCGAGCGTCCGCGTCGCCGGCAACGGCAACTGCATCGCCCCGGGGAGCCCTTCGGGAAGGGCGCGCGCGTAGCGCAACGCATTCCAGATCTTACTATTGAAGTTGCGCGCCTCTTCGCAACGCGACTCTTGAAAGCGAATCTCTTGGCCTTCGAGCCGCATCTGGCGCAGGATGCCGACGCGAAACGCGTCGGCGCCGTATTTCGCAACCAAGTCCATCGGGTCGATCGCATTCCCGAGCGACTTACTCATCTTTCGGCCCTGCGCGTCGAAGACCAACGGCGTGACGAATACGGTCGGGAACGGCAAACGGTCGAGCAAGTGGAGGCCCATCATCACCATTCGCGCCACCCATAAAAAGATGATCTCGCCGCCGGTGATCAAGACGCTGGTCGGATACCAATGATCGAGTTCGGGTGTCGACGCCGGCCAACCGAGAATCGAAAACGGCCAGAGCGCGCTACTGAACCAGGTGTCGAGCGTATCGGGATCCCGCGTTAAGGGGGCGCCGTTATGCTCGCGCTCCGCGATCGCTCGCGCCTCGCCTTCATCGTGCGCGACGACGATCGCGCCGTCGGGCGTATACCATACCGGAAGTTGGTGCCCCCACCACACCTGTCGCGAGATGTTCCAATCGCGAATCTGCTCGAGCCATTGCTCGTAGGTACGCCCGTATCTCTCCGGCACGAAACGGAGCCGCCCTTCGCGATAGGCCGCGAGCGCGGGCTTCGCGAGCGACTCCATCCGCACGAACCATTGTAGCGAGAGCATCGGCTCGACGACCTCTCCGCTGCGCTCGCTGCGAGCGATCGCCATCCGATGCGCGCGTTCTTCCAACAACGCGCCCGACGCGCGAAGGTCGGCGAGAATACGATCGCGCGCGACGTAACGATCGAGCCCGCTGTAGGGGCCGACCTCGATCTCCGCAGCGCTGACGCGCGCCTGAAGGTCGAAGATCGAAGGCATCGGTAAATCGTGACGGCGCCCGATCTCGTAATCGACGGCATCGTGCGCCGGCGTTACCTTAACGGCGCCGGTTCCGAAAACGGGATCGACGGCATCGTCGGCGATCACCGGGATCGCGCGTCCGGTCAACGGCATCGCGACCTGCGTTCCCACCAGCGCGGCGTAGCGCTCGTCGTCGGGATGGACCGCGATCGCCACGTCGCCGAGCATCGTTTCGGGGCGCGTCGTCGCAACGACGATGCCCTCTCCCCCATCGACCCCGCGATAGCGCACGAACCAGATCGTCGCATCGCACTCTTCGCGATCGATCTCTGCATCGGAGAGCGTCGTCTGCGATTTCGGATCCCAATGAATCAACCGCTTCCCGCGATAGATGAGCCCTTCGCGATGGAGCCGCACGAAGGCGCTGCAGACCGCTGCCGAGAGACCTTCGTCCATCGTAAATCGCGAGCGATCCCAATCGGGGCCGAAGCCCAACGTACGAAACTGCCCCTCGATCGTACCGCCGTACTCCTTCGCCCACTCCCACGCGCGCTCGAGATAGCGCGGGCGACCGAGCGACTCGCGACTCTCGCCGCCCTTCGCAAGCTCGCGCACGAGAACCGATTCCGTGGCGATCGCCGCGTGATCGGTACCGGGCAACCAGTCGGCATTATCGCCCAACATGCGATGGTATCGCGTGAGAATATCCATCGGCGTGTAGGTGGAGCCGTGTCCGAGGTGCGCGCGACCGGTGACGTTGGGCGGCGGCATCGCGATGATGAAGGGCGGGCGAGCGGGATCGGGTTCCTCGTGAAAGAGCCCCTTCTCTTCCCACCACGCATATCGCGTCGCTTCGACGCGCTGCGGATCGTACGTCGCCGGCAATTCTTCGTTCGTCATGTTCGCTCTATAATACGCCGTCGACCAACATCGCTTCGAGCGAGCGATTCCGCCCTTCGACGCCGTAGCGCAGCCACCAGAGCAGCGCGAGCGAACCGATGGCGAAGATCGCCGCCATCGCCACGAAGACCGGAGCGACGCCCGCGCGCGCGAAGAGTGCGTAGAAAGCCAACGGAGCCGCAATCGCACCGACGCGCCCCACCGCAACCGAGAGCCCGATACCGGTCGCTCGCAGGTGCGTCGGGAAGAGTTCGCTCGTAATGACGTACGCTCCCGAACCGACCCAGGCGCTAAAGATGCTAAAGACGGCGAACGATGCGACAAAAGTTCCGCCACTCCCCAAGCCGAGCGCGAGCGCGAGCGATCCGAGCGCCGCGAGCGTGAAGCCCAGCAGCATCGTCGGGCGACGCCCCCAGCGATCCATCAGCAGCGAGGAGACCACCTGGCCGCTCAGCCCGCAGAACGCGCCCAAGAGATAGAGGAGCGGGATCTCTTGTCCGTGCATGCCGACGGCGGGAAAGATCGCGATGCCGGCGATTGCGAGAATGCCGTAATACGGCATCACTTGCGCGAGATTGACGACGAACGCGAAGAGCAATCGCCGCGGCGTCGCGCGGAAGAGCTCGGCGATCTGTCCGAAATAGCCCGTCGCCGGAAGCAAGGGGGTGAATTCGATGGGCAGGTCGGGATCGACGACGGTCGCGGCTCCGCTCGCGGCCTCCACGGCCGCGACGATCTCGCGCGCCTCGGCGATGCGCCCGCGCGCGAGCAACCAACGAGGGGACTCAGGAACGAAGCGACGGACGATCAGCACGCCGATCGCCAATAACGCCCCGAACCAAAACACGAGCCTCCACGTCGCGCCGCCGACGTTTCCGAGCGCGTAGAGCGCGATGCTCGAGGCGGCGATCGCTCCGATATTCCAGGAGGCGTTGATCAGCCCGTCGGTGCGGCCGCGAAAACGCGCCGGAACGAATTCGTCGATCGCGCAATTAATCGCGGAGAATTCTCCGCCGATCCCGATGCCGGTAAGAAAACGAAAACATGCGAGCGAGAGATAATTCCACGAAAATCCGGTGAGGATCGTCGCCACCGCATAGATCGCGAGCGTCACCATGAAGAGGCGCTTGCGTCCGAGCCGATCGGCGAGCTCGCCGAAGACCAAGGCCCCGACGAGCATGCCGATGGTGTAGATGGGATTGACCCACGCCGCCAAGCTCGCGCTGAAATGTAAGTGCGAGGCGATGCTCGATAGGACCGGGCCTACGATCGCGGTCTCGAAACCATCGAGCACCCACGCGATCCCAAGCGCGACGGCGATACGCGTGTGCATCGGCGACCATGCCAGCGCATCGAGGCGCGAGAGTAACGTCGGTTTAGAAGGCGACGACGCGGCGGTAGTTGACGGCACGGCGCGCTCTGTTGTCTGCGCGCGCGCGAATCGCCTGCAGGCAGGGGCGCGAGCGCGCTCGAAGCGCGCCACGATGCGTACCCCGACGATCTTGCTCACCAACGACGATGGAATCGCTTCGCCCGGCTTGCACGAGCTCGCGCTCGCGCTCGCGGAGATCGCCCGGATCGTCGTCGTCGCGCCCGACGGCAACCGCAGCGGCGTCAGCCACGCGATCACGACCGGCGACTCCGTCGGCATTACGGCGTACCACGGGATCGAGGGAGTTCGCGCCTACGCCTGCACGGGGACGCCCGCGGATTGTGCGGTGATCGGGATCGGCGAACTCTGCGACGAGCGCCCCGACCTCGTCGTCAGCGGCATCAACGACGGCCCGAACCTCGCCGACGATGTGAACTACTCCGGCACCGTCGCCGGCGCGGTGGAGGCGGTCCTCCTCGGCGTCCGCGCCCTCGCCATCTCGCTCGCGAGCGACCCCGACGACGGCGCGATGCCCCGCCGCTGGGAGAGCGCCGCCGAGCAAGCCCGCCTCCTCGTCCCGCAGGCCTTCGCCGAATTGCCGCCGGAGCGATACTGGAACGTCAACGTCCCGAATCTCGCCCCTGAACGGCTGCTCGGGCGCCGCTTTACGAGCCTGGGGCGCAAGCGCTACGGCGACACGATCTCCCGCATCGACGAGCGCCGCGACGAGCGTTACTTCCGCGTCTGGAATCTACCCGGACGCGGCGATAGCGAGGACCCCGACTGCGATATCGGCGCCGTCCTTCACGGCTACGTCAGCATCACGCCGATCGCGATCGACCGAACCGACCGCGAGGAGCTCAACCGTTTGCGGCTCGCTCCGGTTCAAGGGGCATGAAAGAACGTTTTACGGTCGGCGAAGCCGCCCCACTCGAGCTCTTCCCCCAGCCGATTCAACTACCAGCGCTAGTTATTTGGCCGCGACATACCGGTTGAACGTTTTTTGGCGAACCGCTCGCGCAGTTGCGCGAGTCCGATAAAGCGAAGCGCGGCGAGCGCGTCTACGTCGTCGTCGCCGCGGATGCAGCGACGACCGCGGCGCTCTGCGAGGGCTACGGCGTCGCGGATGCCTGCATCGCCGACCCCGAACGGCGCACGCATCGCGCCGCTCGCCTGCGCCCGGCCTCGATCCTCACCTTCTTCTCGCGCGACCTCATACGGCGCGCGTTAGAGAATCGGCGCGCCGGCTTCCGGCAGAATTGGTCGAAGGCACGATGGGACGACCTCGGTCGCGTACCGGGGGCGATGCGGATCGACGAAAATGGGCGGGTCGCCTGGATTTACCGGGGCGCGCATGCCGGCGACCTTCCGCCGGTGGAGGAGTTGCTCGCGCGTTAGCGCCGAAGCGCTACGCGGGCATCTCTTTCTGACGGTCGCCGTAGATCAACGTCGGCTGCTCGCGCTTCTCGACGACATCTTTGTTCACGACGCACTTCTTGACGCCGACGAGCGACGGAAGATCGTACATGACGTCGAGCATGATCTCTTCGAGTATCGACCGAAGCCCCCGCGCGCCGGTCTTGCGGCCTTGCGCTTTGGTCGCGATCGAGACGAGCGCGTCCTTGGTGAACTGCAGATCGACGCCGTCCATCGCCAGGATGCGCTGGAACTGTTTCACGAGCGCGTTCCGCGGCTCGGTGAGGATGCGCCGTAGCGTGAGATCGTCGAGCGCGTCGAGCGTGACGACGATCGGCAGACGCCCGATAAATTCGGGGATGAGGCCGAATTTCAGCAGATCCTCGGGGAGGAGCTGACCGAGCATCTTACTCGCTCGAGCGACGCGCTTGCTCTCCGGGTTCGCGCGAAATCCCATGTTGTTCGCCGCGACGCGCGATTCGACGATCCGTTCCAAACCGTCGAACGCTCCACCGCAGATGAAGAGCACGTTGGTGGTATCGATCTGGATGAACTCTTGATGCGGATGCTTGCGCCCGCCCTGCGGCGGTACGTTCGCCGTGGTGCCTTCGAGAATCTTGAGCAGCGCCTGCTGCACTCCCTCACCCGAGACGTCGCGCGTGATCGACGGGTTCTCGCTCTTGCGCGCGATCTTATCGATCTCGTCGATGTAGATGATGCCGCGCTCCGCGCGCTTGACATCGTAGTCGGCGGCTTGGATCAACTTCAGCAGAATGTTTTCGACATCTTCGCCGACGTAGCCGGCCTCGGTGAGCGAGGTCGCGTCGGCCATCGCGAGCGGAACGTCGAGAATCTTCGCCAGCGTCTGCGCGAGATAGGTCTTCCCCGAACCGGTCGGCCCGACGAGAAGAATATTCGATTTCTGCAATTCGACGTCATCCGCGCCGCTGCCGGCGGGGCCGGCATTGATGCGTTTGTAGTGGTTGTACACCGCGACGGCGAGCGCTTTTTTGGCGCGATCTTGCCCGATGACGTAGGTATCGAGAATCTGGTTGATCTCGCGTGGCTTCGGTAGGGTGCGCAGTCGCGCGCCGTCGTCGGCAGCCTTGTAGAGCTCCTCCTCGATAATTTCGTTGCAGAGCTCGATACATTCGTCGCAGATGTAGACGCCCGGTCCGGCGATCAATTTCCGCACGTTCTCCTGCGATTTTCCGCAGAAGCTGCACTTGAGTTGCCCCTTTTCATCCCCGAAACGAAACATGGCGGACGGGCGACCTCCCTAGGCTACGGTGCCGGAGACGGCATCGAACTACGGTCTTCGATGATGCTATCGATTATCCCGTACTCTTTGGCGTCCTGGGCGGTCATGTAGTAATCGCGATCGATGTCCTTCAGGACGTCGTCGAGGGGCTTCTTGCAGGTCGCTTCATAAATTTTCGCCACGGTCAGGCGGGTCGCGATCAGGTCACGCGCCGCGATCTCCACGTCGGTCGCCTGCCCTCCGAGCTGGGAGACCCACGGCTGATGGATGAGAATCTTCGCATGAGGAAGGGCGAAGCGCTTGCCCTGCGCCCCGCCGGTCAGAAGAATCGAGCCCATCGATGCCGCCATGCCCATACAGATCGTCGCCACGTCGGGCTTAATAAAGCGCATCGCATCGTAGATCGCCAGGCCCGCGGTCACGCTGCCACCCGGGCTATTGACGTACATGTCGATATCTTTGTCGGGATCTTCCTTTTCCAAGAAGAGCAGCTGCGCGATCGTCAAACTCGCGATCGAATCGTCGATCGGGCCGCCGACGAAGACGATACGGTCCTTGAGAAGCCGCGAATAGATATCGTACGCGCGTTCCCCGCGCGACGACTGCTCGACGACCATCGGTACTAAGTGACCCATCCGAGAACGACCTATCCCTTCTTCACCGACGGCGTGGAGCCGTCGTGCTGACGCTGCGTGTGCGTTCTCTACGGCGCGGCGACGCGCTGCGCCTTGTCGATGAGAAATTCGAGGGTTTTATTCCGGACGATACCGTCGTAGACCGACTGCATGTTCTGCGCGAGCGCCTCGCGCACGCGGTCCACGGGTTGCCCGTATCGGCGAGCGAGGAGAGCGAGTTCGGCCTGAATCTCGCCGGGGCTCGCCTCGATGCCCTCCGCGTCGGCGATCGCCTCGATGAGGAGCGTCCCCTTCACGCGACGCTCGGCGTCGCCGGTGAGTTCCTCGCGGAGCTCCTCCTCGGTCTTGCCGATCGAGGCGAGATACTCCGCAAAATTCGCCCCCTGCTCTTGGGCCATGCGGCGCGCCTCTTCGACGAGCTGCTCGCGTTCGGCAACCAAAAGGCTCGGGGGAACGGGAACGTCGTGCGACCCGACGAGCTGCTCCATAATCGCATTTCCCATCTCGCGACGCATCCGAGCCTCGGCGATCCCCTCCAAGCGCTTGCGAACCTCCGCCCGCAACTCTTCGATCGTCGCAAAATCGCTGACCTCGGCGGCGAAGGCGTCATCGAGCGTCGGCATTTCGAGTTGCTTCACGTCGTGGAGCGTCACCTCGAAGATCGCGGTCTTTCCCGCGAGTTCGCCAGCGTGATAGCCCTCGGGAAAATGCGTCTCGATCTCGCGGCGTTCGCCGGCCTTCATGCCGACGATCCCGGTCGCAAAGCCGGGAATAAAGCGATCCTCGAGCAACTCCGCGACCTGCCCCTCGGCGGAGCCTCCCTCGAACGGCGTCCCGTCGATCCTCCCGATGAAATCGATCGTCACGATATCGCCGAGCGCGGCCGGGCGTTCGACCGGGGCGAGGGTGCCGCGGTCGCGCGCGAGCCCCTCGAGCGTGCGCGCGACTTCGTCGTCGCCGACGGTACGCTCCGGAACCGAGACCGAGAGCCCGGTGTAGGTACCTAACTCCACCGTCGGGCGCACCTCAACGCGCGCCTTCACGCGCAACGGCTCGTCCTCCGCGCTCGGAAGCATCTCGAGTTTCGGGCGCGCGACCGGCGCGAGCTCGTGTTCGCGCACCGCCGTGCTGTAGAGCTCCGGAACGAGATCCTCCATCGCCTCGGATTCAATGCCCGCGGTGCCGTAGGTCTGCTCGAAGACGCGACGGGGGATGTGCCCTTTGCGGAAACCGGGAATACGCGCGTTCTTACTCAGACGCCGAAAGGCGACTTCGCGGGCGCGGTCGAGTGCATCGGGCAGCACGGGGATAACCAGTTCGACGCTCGTCGCATCGAGTCGGGTGAGGGTTGAGGTCGTCACGGGATCCTTACTCACTTGGTTGGGGTCGGCGCGCCGCGATGGAGCGGAAGACGAGATTCGAACTCGCGACCCTCGCCTTG
>JAJZVP010000077.1 GCA_021845615.1 bacterium
ATCTTCGTCGGGCCCAGCCCCGAGGCGATGGCGGCGATGGGGAGTAAGATCGAGGCAAAGCAGAAAGCGCGTGCCGCCGACGTTCCGGTGATTCCCGGCTACGACGGCGCCGCACAAGATCTCGCAACGCTGCGTGCGAAAGCCGAAGAGATCGGCTTCCCGCTGCTCATAAAAGCGAGCGCGGGGGGCGGCGGGCGCGGGATGCGCGTCGTCGATTCGCTCGCGCATTTCGACGAAGCGCTCGACGCCGCAAAACGTGAGGCGCTCGCCGCGTTCGGCGACGAGAGCGTCTTACTCGAACGCTACCTGCGTTCGCCTCGCCACATCGAATTTCAGATTCTCGGCGATTCCTACGGTACGATCGTGCACTTCGGCGAGCGCGAATGTTCGATTCAACGCCGCCACCAGAAAGTCGTCGAAGAGGCACCCAGCACGGTGGTCTCGCCGGAATTGCGCGCGCGTATGGGCGAAGCGGCGCTCCGTGCGGCGCGCAGCGTCGGCTACAGCAACGCGGGAACCGCGGAGTTCATGCTCGATTCCGACGAGTCGTTCTACTTTCTCGAAATGAACGCGCGTTTGCAGGTGGAGCACCCGATTACGGAGTTCGTCTACGGGCTCGATCTCGTCGAGTGGCAACTTCGGGTCGCTTCGGGCGAACGGTTGCCGTTCTCGCAGGAGCAGATTCAGCCGCGCGGTGCCGCGATCGAAGTACGCATCTGCGCCGAAGATCCGTCGATGCAAATGCTCCCCTCGACCGGCACCATCGATCGCTGGGAGGTTCCGCACCCGTGGGAGGCGCGCGTCGACAGCGGCGTCGCACTCGGGAGCGAGGTCACGCTCCATTACGATTCGCTGCTGGCAAAACTCATCGTCGCCGCGCCGACGCGCGACGAAGCGGTGCGCCGCTTGCAACACGCCCTCGATCGCACGCACATCGGCGGCGTTCGTACCAATCTGCCGCTGCTGCGCTGGATCGCGCAGGACGAGGCGTTCGCGCGCGGCGAGACAACCACGAGTTTCCTCGCGCAGCGGCTCGACGAATCGCGCTTCGCGCGCACCGCGTTTCCGCGCGAAGTGCAGGTGCTCGCATTAGCGGCCCTACAGCGTGACGAGGCCCTCCCCTGGCGGATCGCGGGAATGGCGATTCCGGTCGCTCTCGCGCACGCCGACGCCCGTGCGGCTCTACGCATCGATCGCAGCGCCGAGGGAACGCTGGTGCACGGCGATCTCTCCGGCCCGCTGCGCATTATCGGCAACGGCGCGACGATGCATGCCGCAGTCGGCGACCTGGAAGCGCGCGGGCGCGTGCGCCGAACCGAGCGCGGCTACGCCATCCTGTGGGATGGTATCGAATACGACGTCGGGCTCGCGCCGCCGCCGGAGGTGGAGAGCGCCGGGGGGATCGGCAGCGAACGGTCGGGAGCGATACGCGCACCGATGCCCGGGAAAATTCTCCGCGTCGCCATCGCTCCCGGCGACCACGTCGAGGCGCGAACCTTGCTCGTGGTGTTGGAGGCGATGAAGATGGAACATCGCATCGAAGCGCCGGGCGCCGGAATCGTCGCCGCCGTCCACGCACGTGAAGGCAGCACCGTTGCCGGAGGTGCGACGCTCGTGGAGATCGAGGCGTAAATGCAGCGCCCCAAACGCGTCACCGTCGCTGAGATGGGCCCGCGCGACGGCTTGCAGAACGAGCACGAGCTCGTCCCGACGGAAACCAAAATCGCGTTCATCGACATGCTCTCGGAGAGCGGGCTCCCGATCGTCGAAGCGACCTCGTTCGTGAGTCCGAAAGCGATACCGCAGCTCGCCGACGGCGCGGAGGTCTACGCCGCCATTCGCAAGCGCCCCGGCGTCCGCTACCCGGTGCTCGTTCCCAACATGCGCGGCTACGAGCGCGCGCGCGCCGTCGACGTGCGCGAGATCGCCGTCTTTACCGCCGCATCGGAGCGCTTTACCGAACGCAACATTCGCATGAGTATCGCCGAGTCTATCGAGACCTTCCGCGAAGTGGTACGGCACGCAAAGGCGGACGGGCTGCGGGTTCGCGGCTACGTCTCGACGGCGTTCGGATCGCCGTTCGGCGACGAGGTACCGCCGAAGAACGTCGTCGACGTTGCCGTCGCGCTCGCCGACCTCGGCTGCGATGAAATCTCCATCGGCGACACCATCGGCGTCGGCGTTCCCAGCCAGGTCGAGGAACTCGTTCCGATGCTCGCGCGCCGAATTCCGTTGGAGCGTCTCGCCATGCATTTCCACGATACCCGCGGCACGGCGTTAGCGAACGTATATGCCGCACTCGGCTGCGGCATCTCGATCTTCGATTCCAGCAGCGGTGGGCTCGGCGGTTGCCCCTACGCACCAGGGGCGACCGGAAATCTCGGCACCGAAGATCTGCTCTATTTATTGCATGCGATGGGCATCGAGACCGGCGTCGATCTCGACCGCGTGCGCGCGGCATCCCGCTTCATCGCGCGCGAACTCGGACACGCACTCACCAGCAAGGCGTACACCGCCATGGAGGCTCGCGATGCCCTCAGCGCCGGCTAACCGTTCGCACGCGGGCGTTACGTTCCGCGTCGGCACGTTTTACGACGGCACGCTTGCGAAAGCGCGCCGAAACGTCGACGTCACGATCGCCGACGGGCGCGTGCTCTCGGTCGAGGAGGGAGCGGAAGGCGGCGAGCATCTCCGCCGCGTTCCCTGTATGACGCCCGGCCTCACCAACGCGCACGTCCACCTCGAAGGGAGCGGCGAAGCGGCCTCCCAGGACGCCTGGTCGCGCAGTACGCCGAACGAACGCGTGATCTCCGCCGTAGCAAACGCGCGTAAATCCCTCTATGCCGGCGTCACCAGCATTCGTGACCTCGGTTGCTCGGGCGGAACGGCAATGAGCGTCGCCGCGGCGATTGCAGAGGGGCGAATCGAGGGGCCGCGCATTGCGTCGGCAGGGGCCGTCATTTGCATGACCGGCGGACACGGGTGGTTTCTCGGGCGCCAGGTCGATTCGCCTTGGGAAGCGCGCAAAGCGGTGCGCGAACAATTGCTTGCGGGAGCGACGTGCATAAAATTTATCGCAACGGGCGGCGTCCTGACGCGCGGTGCCGTTCCCGGGAACGCGCAGTTGACCGCCGAGGAGCTCGCGGCGGGAGTCGATGAAGCGCACCGCCACGGAATGCGCTGCGCCGCGCATGCCATCGGCACCCTCGGCATCAAGAACGCGCTACGCGCCGGAATCGATTCGATCGAACACGGGCACATGCTCGACGACGAGGCGATCGAACTCTTCAAAGCCAACGGCGCGTATCTCGTGCCGACGCTCACCGCGCCGACCTGTATTCTCGAACATGCCGACGACGGCAAGCAGCCAGAGTGGGCGTTGCAGAAAGCGCGGACGGTCGCCGAGGAGATGCAACGCAATATCGCGCGCGCCTATCGTGCCGGGGTGAAAATCGCCGGAGGTTCCGATGCCGGAACGCCGTACAATTTTCACGAGCGGTACGCCTACGAAATTGAATTGATGCATCGCTTGCTGGGCATGAGTCCTCAGGAAGCCCTTCACGCCGCGACAGCCGTCGCGAGCGAACTCGTCGGGCTCACGTCCGGAACGTTGGCTCCCGGCGAACCTGCGGACTTGCTGTTTCTGGAGAGCGATATCGCCAACGATCTTTCGACGCTCTACCAACCGCTCGCCGTGATGAAGGACGGGGCGTTGCTCTTCGACCGTGCCCGATAGCGCCGAGGATCTGCGCGGGCTGCGCCTCGCGGTGCTCGCCCCGATTTCCTGGCCGGTACCGCCGCCGGGCTACGGCCCCTGGGAGCAAATATCGTTTAACATCGCCGAGGGCATGCGCGCCCGCGGCCTCGACGTCACGCTCTATGCGGCGGGAGATTCGCACTTCGAAGGTACGCTGCGGAGCGTCGTTCCCATCGCGCTCAACGAAGACCGCGCGCTCGATGGCAACGTCTTCGAGGGCATTCATATCGGGACGCTCTTCGAAGAGGCGGAGCGATTCGATCTGATCCATAACAATTTCGACTGGAAGCCGATGACCTATGCGTTGGCGCGCCCGAGCCCGCCGATGCTGACGACGATTCACGGATTTTCGCAGCCGCAAATCCTCGCCGCGTATTATGCATGCGCGCATCGTAGTTTTTTTACGTCGATCAGCGATGCCGACCGCGACCCGGGGCTGCGCTATCTCGGCACGACCTACAACGGCATCGATGCCGCGCAGTTCACCTTCCGCGATTCGCCCGGCGATTATTTGCTTTTTATCGGGCGCTTCCACCCGGAAAAAGGAACGCACCTCGCAATCGAAATCGCGAAGCGCGCGGGCATTCGCATTAAACTCGCCGGCATACCGCACGACGAGCGATACTTCGACGAACTCGTATCACCGCATATCGACGGCGACGCGGTGGAGTTTCTCGGTGAAGTGCGCGGCGCGCGGCGCGACGAGGTGCTCGGAGGTGCGTTGGCGTTGGTGCACATGACGACGCGCCCGGAGCGTTTCGGGCTTACGTTGGTCGAAGCGATGGCCTGCGGCACCCCGGTCCTCGGCGCGCGCATGGGATCGATACCCGAGATCGTGCGCGACGGTGTGACGGGGATTCTCTGCGACGATATCGACGCCGCCGTCGCCGCCGTTCCGCACTTGCAAAATCTCGACCGCGCGCTCTGCCGCAAACATGTCGAGGAACGCTTTAGCGTCGAACGCATGGTCGACCGCTATCTCGAGGCTTATCGCATCGCGCTGCGCGAACGGCTACCGGGAGCGCCGAGCGTGCTCGAAGCCGCCGCGCGCAAGCACGATTGGTGGGATCGCCCGATGGCGTTTACCGATATTCCCGAGCGCCCGCACTCGCTCCGATTCGACTTGTAGCGCCTCTATCACCCCGAGTAGCTGCGCCTCTGTCACCCCGAGTAGCTGCGCCTCTGTCACCCCGAGTAGCCCCTCGAAGAGGGCGTATCGAGGGGCACGCTTCCTGTCATCCCGAGTAGCCCTCGAAGAGGGCGTATCGAGGGGCACGCTTCCTGTCATCCCGAGTAGCCCTCGAAGAGGGCGTATCGAGGGGCACGCTTCCTGTCATCCCGAGTAGCCCTCGAAGAGGGCGTATCGAGGGGCACTTTTCACACGCCTCGATACGGGCGCTACGGCGCCCTACTCGGCGTGACAAACCACCTAGTCGGCGTGACACAAGCTGCGCCCTACGCGGCGCGGCGACGTGCTACGGAAGCCAGCGGAGGCGGCCGTGCGCGCCACGCGCGCGTTTGATCGCGGCTTCGTCGACCGGCCCATCGACGATCGCGGTGATATGCCCCATTTTTCTGCGCGCGACGGCATGGTGTTTCCCGTACATGTGCAGCACGATACTCGGATCGGCGAGCATTTCATCGACGCCCCCGAGCGTGTCGCCTTTCCCAGCGCCGAGAATATTCATCATGATCGCATTGGCGAAGAGGCGCGGTGGCGAGAGCGGGAGATCGCAAATCGCGCGCACGTGCTGTTCGTACTGCGAACAGGGCGTCACGTCGATCGTGTAGTGCCCGCTGTTATGCGGGCGCGGCGCGATTTCGTTCACGAGTAAATCGTTGCGTTCGTTGAGAAAGAATTCGACGCAGTAGGTACCGACGATTCCCAATTTTCGCCCGATCGTCGTCGCCATCTCGGCGGCGCGTGCCGCGATATCGGCTTTGATACGCGCCGGAGCGATCGAAACCGAGAGGATGCCGTGGTCGTGCACGTTCTCGGCGACCGGATAGGTGACCACTTGGTCGCGCGCGTTTCGCGTGGCGACCACCGAGAGCTCTTTGGTGAAGTAGATCATCCGTTCGAAGATCAGCGTCGCGCCTTTTCCGGCGGCAAACGCCGCCTGCGCGGCATCGAGCGTATCGACGCGCCACTGCCCTTTACCGTCGTATCCGCCGCGAACCGTTTTCATGATCGCCGGGAATCCGACCATCATCGCCGCTTCGGAGAGATCGCCGATACGTTCGATGCGCGCGAAATCCGCGGTGGGGATGCCGCATTCGCGAACGAACGCCTTCTCCAGCAATCGATCCTGCGTGATGCGAAGAACCGCGCTTCCGGGCATCACCTGAAAGCCGGCGTTTTCGAGAAATTCGATGGAAGCGATGGCGATATTTTCGAACTCGAAGGTGACGATATCGCTCTTCTTCCCCAGCTCTTCGATCGCCGCGAGATCGTCGTACGAAGCGACGATCTGTTCGTCGGCGACCTGACCGCACGGCGAATGTTCTTGCGGGTCGAGAACGGTAACGTGGTACCCCATGCGCTTGGCATCGAGCGCGAACATGCGGCCGAGTTGGCCGCCGCCGATAACCCCCAGACGGTGCACCACTAGGGCGTGCTCGCGGCCGCTTCGTCGTGCATGCGTCGAACGTAGGCGGCGAGCGCCCCGGCGACGCCGGAATCGTGGAGCGCGACGATGCGCGCGACGAAGAGCGCGGCGTTCACCGCTCCACCGATCGCCATCGTTGCGACCGGGACTCCCGGCGGCATCTGCACGATCGAAAGCAAGGAATCGATGCCGCGCAACGCTTTCGATTGGACCGGCACCCCGACCACCGGAAGCGCAGTTTTCGCCGCGATCATCCCGGGGAGGTGGGCCGCTCCGCCGGCTCCGGCGATAATGGCGTGCAACCCGCGCCCGGCAGCTGCAGCGGCATATGCAAACATTTCATCGGGCATACGATGAGCGGAGAGTACCTGCATCTCGCAGGGGATCTGCAAGGCAACGAGCGTATCGTGTGCGGGAAGCATCGTCTCCCAATCGGATCGACTCCCCATCACGATACCGACGAGCGGCGGCGGGCTATCCATATACTGCGGGCGTTTCGCGCCGACGGGGTGTGCAACCTCGCAGCGGCACGCGGCGAACGGGAGGAGAGAGCGGTGGAGAGATTTCGACTCGGCGTCAATTACTGGCCCGCCCGCAGCGCTATGTACGCTTGGGAGCGCTTCGACGGCGCAGAGTGGCGTGCCGACATGAAACGCATCGCCGCCCTCGGGCTGCAGATCGTGCGCTTCTTTCTACGCTGGGAGAGCTTTCAGCCCGAGGCCGCCCGCATCGACGCCACCGCACTCGACCGCTTCGATGAAGTGATGGCCGCGATCGACGATGCGGGCTTGCTCGCCATGCCGACGCTCTTCTGCGGGCATATGAGCGGCGTGAATTGGCTGCCGCCCTGGAGCCTCGACCCGCAGACGCCGCACGGACGCTTCCGTACGATGACGCTCGCCGGCGAATCGCCGTTCGGCATCGGCGATTTTTACGCCGATCCTCGTTTGCTCGAAGCCCAAAGCCTCTTCGCGCGCACGATCGCCGCGCGCGCGCGCGAGCATCGCTCGCTTTGGTGCTGGGACCTCGGCAATGAATTTTCCAATCTGCGCGAACCCCGCACGCCGGAGGATGCAGCGCGTTGGAGTGCCTCGCTCTCGGCGGTGCTCGCCGAACACTCCGGCGTCGCCGTCACCGGTGGCATTCACGGCGAGGATTTCGAACGCGACCGGCACATTCGCCCCTCGAGCATCGCCGAACCCTGGCGCTTTGCGACGATGCACGGATATTCCGTCTATAGCGCGTTCGCACGCGATCGTCTCGACGCGGAAGTCGTTCCCTATCTCTGCGAATTGGCGCGTTCGTTTACGGAGAAGCCGGTGTTGTTTTCGGAATTTGGGAACCCCGCGTGCGCGCCGGACGAACGAAACCCCGCAGCGGCAAAGCCTTTTCCGTGCTTGACGGAACGCGAGATGGCCGACTACTGCATCGCCGTTGTCGATCGCCTACAGAGCCGCGGGGCGCTCGGCGCGATGTGGTGGTGTTGGAGCGACTACGACGAAGCGCTCGCCGCACTTCCGCCCTTCGATCTTGCCACGCACGAATTTCGATTCGGCATGGTGCGCGCGGACGGAAGCCTCAAACCCGTCGCCCACGCCCTGGCGACGCTCGCCGCTCGCGAGATGGAACTCGCTCCGCAGACGCGTCCACCGTTCGTCGACGAAGCCGCCTATTACGCCGCGATGCCCGATGCGATCGCCGCGAACTACGCCCGGTATCTCGCCGATGTCCGCTGAACGACACGGCATCGTCGTCACCGGTGCGAGCAGCGGCATCGGCCGAGCGCTCGCGGTGCTCGCCGCGCAACGCGGCTACGCCGTGCTCGCAGTGGCGCGCCGCGCCGATCGCCTCACCGCGCTTGCAGCCGAGGTTGGAACGCGCGCGCCCTTCGCGACGCTCGCCTGCGACGTCACCGCCGCCGACGCACCGGCGCGCATCGCCGCCGCAGCTCGGGCGGCGCTTCCGCGGATCGATATTCTGCTGCATAACGCCGGAGCCGCGCGCGCCGGCGCGTTACTCGACCAGAGCGATGCCGCGCTCGACGACCAGTGGCATCTCCATCTCGCCGGGCCGTTACGCATCACGCGAGCGTTGCACGCCGATCTGCGCGCGACGCGCGGAACGATTGCGATGATGGGTTCGGGGCTCGCGGTGATGCCGGTTCCGGGCTTCGGCGCGTACTGCGCGGCGAAGGCCGCCGTGCGCGCGGCATGCACGCAATTACGCCGCGAGTTACGCGAGGAGGGAATCGCCGTCTCGTACTGCGACCCGGGCGTCGTTGCGACGGAGTTCTCTGCGGCCTCGGGGACGACGGCGCCGAAGGGAACGCGTCGCGCCGATCCGCGCGTGGTCGCGCGGCGTTTGCTCGATGGGATCGAACGACGGCGCCCGCGCGTTGATGCCGACCCCATGCAACGGCTTTTGCTCGCGATCGCCCGTGCGTTCCCCTCGCTCGCAGACGCCGCGATCGCACGCATCGTCACGCCCGCGCACGCAGAAGTGCCCGACGCGCCGACGCCTGCAGGTACGCCCCCGTCCACGCCGACCGCCCCGCCCACGCCAAAGCCGGAGAGCGAGACGACGACCGGTCTTTACGGCGCGCTCGCTCCGCTCGAACGGCGCATGGAACGGAACAGACTCCCGTTCGCCTTCATTGCCTCATTGCTCGAGCCGGGGGCGGAGATCGATATCAACGAGGCGGCGATGCGTTGGGCGGGGATGCCGAATAAAAACGAGCGAGCGTTGCTCGGCGAGGTTTTCGACGCGCTGGTCGCAGCCGGCTATCTGGAGCGCAGTGCCCCGCAGCATCTGCGGGTGTTACGCGGGGCGGAGCCGCTTGAGCGCGACGGCGATGAAAAATAGCAGCGTCGCCACCAAAACGATCGTGGCGCCGCTCGAACTTCCCAAGAAATACGAAGCGTAGAGGCCGCCGACCGTACTCGTGACGCCGAATGCGGCGGAGAGCAGGAGCATCGGTGTAAAGCGTTTTGCGAGTTGATAGGCCGCCGCCGCCGGCGTGACGAGCAACGCGGCGACGAGCACGATGCCGACCGACTGCAGTGCGACGACGATGGTGAGCGCGAGCGCGACGAGCAAGCCGTAATCGAGCCATTTCACCGGAAGCCCCGCGGCTTCGGCGACGACCGGATCGAACGAGGCGAAGAGCATGTCGCGATAGGCGAGCATCGCGGCGACGAAGACGGCGGCTCCGACCACGACGATAAA
>JAJZVP010000078.1 GCA_021845615.1 bacterium
CGCAACGAGGACGACACCACCGAGGGCGGCGAGGAGATCGAGCCACATGGGGCCGAGGTTCGCCGCCGGCCGCTGCGGTTCCGGGAGAGCGGTCCGCATTGCGGCAGTGAGCGCGGTGTCGTAGGCGGCGACGACCGGGGAACAGCGCCGGACATGGATGCGCAACGCGGGTTTTCGCTGCTGGAAACGATGGTGGCGTTGGGCATCGTTGCGTTGTTGTTGCTCGCCGGTCTCCGCCTCGCGACGCTCGCGCGCGCGCCGGGGGCGACGGCAAATGCGGCGGCGCAACTCGATGCGGCGATCGCTTTGGCGCGTTCGCTCGCGCGGGCCTCGGGGAACGGCGCGACGCTGCTGGTGCTTCCGCGACACGACACGCACGGAGCGCCGATGCCGGGCTTTCGCATCGTGCTCTACCGCGGGCGCCCGAACGCTGCGGGGGCGGCGACGCTCGCGCGCGAGCTGCCGCTCGTCGCGGATGCCTCACTGCGGGAAGCGCAGCTCGGCCCGCCGCCTCTGGCGCTGTTTTTTCGTCGCGACGGAACGGCCGTCGGAAGCGCGCACCCGGTGCTCGCGGGTGCGGCTTCCGCTCCGCAGCTCGCGCCGATCGCGGCCGAGCCGCCCTGCCCGAGTGCGGTGGGTATCGTCTTGCAGATCGCGCGAAACGGAGCGATGGTCACGCGCGCGATTCCGTGCCCGACAGCGCCGAACGCGACGGTCGCAGCGCCGCAGCCATCGATGACGCCGAATCCGCCGACGATCGCGCCGCGCGCGCTGCTCTTTCACTGGCCGAGCGCGCCGGAGGAGTGGTTCTCGATTGCGGAGTTCGGCTATCGACGCTGGTTCGCGGCGACGGGCGGGGCGATTCGGGGGTTTGCGTGCGTCGACGGCGGCGCTGCCGTCGTCGCGTTTCCCAGCGCGCCGCCCTATTCCGGGCCGCAGAGCGCCGCCGACGCGCAGAGCTCGCCGGCGCCGCCGAACGCGCCGTACGCCTATGCCGTTGCGACGAGCAGCGCGCCGGGTGCGATGGACGATGCGCCGGCGCATTTCCCGGTACTCCCCGCCGGCGCGGGGCTCTGCACCGTGCCGCTCGTCGATGCGTTCGCGCGGCGCAGCGACCCGTGGGGGAATTCGCTCGACGTGACGATGCAGGTGATGGGGTGGTTGACGCTCTCGCAGGGCAGCCGGAGTGCGACGAGTCAGACGCCGCCGCTTGCGACAACGCCGCAGTTGACGCAGGGGCGGTCGTTGACGATCGCGGCGAGCAAGACGTTCGATAACGATCCGAACGGGATCGTTCTCGGCGCGATCGCCTGGAATCCGGCGAATTGCGCGAGCGTCTTTTCGCCGCCGACGATCGTGAGCAACGCACCGGGCAGCAGCCCGAGCGCCACGGCGACGACGGTCTTTTCGATCGCCGATATCAACGCGCCGCCTTCGGCATTGGCCTGTACGGGCGCGGTGAGCGATCGATAC
Source organism: bacterium (assembly GCA_021845615.1). Taxonomy (GTDB): domain Bacteria; phylum Vulcanimicrobiota; class Vulcanimicrobiia; order Vulcanimicrobiales; family Vulcanimicrobiaceae; genus JABEUX01. The sequence continues at coordinate 1,474 of JAJZVP010000078.1, forward strand.
GGCGAGCCTGCGGTCGCGTTTACCGTCAACGTTGCAGCAGCCCCGGCAACGGCCTTTGTTACCTGGCCCGCAGGCGGCGTTGTAGAAGCGACCTCGGGATCGACCTTGGCGATGCTGCCGATGCACGAACCGCTCATCGCGCAACTCCTCGGTGCGGAGATGGCTGATGCGCTGACAACGGGTTGCAAAGCCGTTGCCATTGCGAGTGGTACCTATCCAGCATCGTACACGCCCGCTTCGCTTTCGCAACTTCCACCAGCCGCGCAAACGCTGTTAAGCGGGCAGGGCTATACCGTCGATGGTAGCGGCTGCGTGTTGCAGAACGGCTCACCTGCGGCATCCGCGCCGATCGTTGCCTACGTTCCCGGCAGCACAAATACGACGACGCCGACGTATCAAGGCAGCGCGGGAAACTGCACTCGCATCGCTTCGCTCGGGCAACCAAATCCGATAAGCGCATCGGGCGTTCCATCCGGTGCGCAGGTGTTATTCCCGGTGCTCCCCGGTTCTACATCCGGCAGTTGCACGGTATCGATTACGACGTCCCCGGCTTCGTCGGCAACGCCTGGGCCTGGTAGTGGGCTTGTGCCCGTTCAGGTGACGTCGGCATGTGGAACGCTCGCCGATAATTGTCTCTTCTTGGCGATTGATGGAGTTCAGCCCTGGTTTCAACCGCCGGCCGATCTGAGCAATGCGAGCGTGGAGTTCGAGGCCGTGTATAAGTGGAACGGTAGCGCATGGATGCAACAAATGGGCTGGTATTACGCTCCGCCCGGGCAAAACGAAAAGTGCATAAATAAAGGATCATCGGCCGATCCGGTCATTGTTTGTAGCCCGGTCGGACAACCAATTCCCGCTATTGAAACCTTTGCTGTGCTGTCTCAAACCGGTACGCCGACCGGATATACGGTTGGAAGTTCAACGATTCCGGCGATGGCGCAAGACGAATTTAACACATATGCTAACGGCGTATTTGCGTATCAAGTGTTTTATGATTGCACCGGCGGTGCGGCGACGAACACGTACGAGTCGTTGAGTACGCCGACATACGTTCCCAAGCAACCTCCGTCACTTAATGGGTTAGGAGCGTACATTACAGGCCCGACGAACGCTTTCGGTGGAGGTTGCATTCCGATGGGTCCATTTTACAAATAATGGGTTTCGCAGGGTGCCGGAATTGGCGATGGCTGGTTCCGGGTTGGCGATCCAGAAACCAGCCATCTTCGTGAAGCCGTCGCAGAATCACCCGAACTTTGTGGGTGCGCATTCCTACGGCCAGTTGGGGACGTTTGGATCGGTAAACGCACGCGGGTCGATCGGAAACTCCGCGCTCTCTTCCGTCGAAACGGTGCTTGAGCCGGTAAGGTATTGCGCAGCGAACCATTCGGTGCGCGGATCGACCGGGTAGTTGCCAGCGATATTTGTTGGCGGGAAGTTGATCGCGATTCCGCTTTGACAACTCAGCCCGCCCGATTGCCCCTCGTTCCCGGTCGTGATGTCACCGAACGGATTTCCCGGCCACGGTGCATTGGCATAACTTGGGTTCTGCGCGTACGCGTTGGTCGCTCGGATATTTTCGAGCAGCCATTCGTCGATCGTTCCCGCTGCGAGTCCATTCGCTGCACGCTCGTTCTGCCAATCGACGAAGCAGGGCGTCTCGCTCGTAGAGTTCAGCGTTGCGAGCCGATACTCGCCGTTGGTTTCCCACGGAGCCGGGGTGATCGTCGGCACGGGCGGGAGCGCCGGCGCGAGCAGCGTTTGATTGCCGCCCTGTAATGTGACGTTATCGTGAACGGTCGCCTGCACGGGGTCGGTGTCGGCGGTCGAATCGTCCCCGATGACGAGCAGGTAGTGGCCGTTCGGTGCGCCGTTGAGCGTGAACTGCCCCTGCGGGTTGGTCGTCGCCTGCGGGCTCGGCAGCGGGGTCGGGCACCCATCGTTCTCCGGGGTGATCGAGGCGGGAGCCGGGGTGGCTCCGCAGGGCCCCCAGGGCATCAGGACGACCCGGACACCCGAGAGCGGCTGGCCGTTCGCGTCGTTCACCACGACGCCCGAGGCGTTGGTGGTAGACGAGCCGGGCGTTGAAACCGGGCTGGACGTCGGGGTGGGAGTCGAACCGCCGCTGGGTACGGGGCTCGGCCCACCGCCACCGCAAGCGGCGAGCCCCCCGGAGAGGAGGGCAAGCGTGGCAAGGGCAGCGATAAAGAGGTGGTTATTATGCAACGTTTGCGTACGCGGCGATAGTCGTTGGTTCCGGTACCGTCTCGCCACGTTCGCGTAAAAGGGAGATATGCGCTGCGATTGCTTCTTCAATCCGGCGCTGAACGAGCGTGGTCGTCTTCGCGGTTGCGACGCAGCCTGGAAGATCGGGGACATATGCTCCGTAGTTTTGTGGGCCCTTCTCAATTACCACTGCGTATTTCATTTTCGTGTCCTCATATCGTCCTTCGTCCATCCGGCCTGCCGTGCGATGCTGTCGAGTAGGCCGCCGAAAAGGTCGTCACTCTTTTTCCCGTTTACGGTGACAATTCCCGGTTTTGCGGGGTGCCGGAATTGGCGATGGCTGGTTCCGGGTTGGCGATCCAGAAACCAGCCATCTTCGTGAAGCCATCGCAGAATCACCCGAACTTTGTGGGTGCGCATTCCTACGGCCAGTTCGGCACGTTGGGGTCGGTGAACGCACGGGGATCGATGGGGAACTCCGCGCTCTCCATCGACTCGTTGTTCGTGCCTCCATACGCGCTAAAAATCACGAATTGCCCCGCGAACCATTCGGTCCGAGGTTCGACGGCATAGGTGTTTGCTCCAGCGGCAAATGAACTCGCAATGCCGCTTTGGCAACTCAACCCGCCTCCCTGTCCTTCGTTTCCGGTCGTGATGTCACCGAACGGATTTCCCGGCCACGGTGCATTGGCATAACTTGGGTTCTGCGCGTACGCGTTGGTCGCTCGGATATTTTCGAGCAGCCATTCGTCGATCGTTCCCGCTGCGAGTCCATTCGCTGCACGCTCGTTCTGCCAATCGACGAAGCAGGGCGTCTCGCTCGTAGAGTTCAGCGTTGCGAGCCGATACTCGCCGTTGGTTTCCCACGGAGCCGGGGTGATCGTCGGCACGGGCGGGAGCGCCGGCGCGAGCAGCGTTTGATTGCCGCCCTGTAATGTGACGTTATCGTGAACGGTCGCCTGCACGGGGTCGGTGTCGGCGGTCGAATCGTCCCCGATGACGAGCAGGTAGTGGCCGTTCGGTGCGCCGTTGAGCGTGAACTGCCCCTGCGGGTTGGTCGTCGCCTGCGGGCTCGGCAGCGGGGTCGGGCACCCATCGTTTTCGGGGGTGATCGAGGCGGGAGCCGGGGTGGCTCCGCAGGGCCCCCAGGGCATCAGGACGACCCGGACACCCGAGAGCGGCTGGCCGTTCGCATCGTTGACGACGACGCCCGAGGCGTTCGTAGTCGTACTCTGCGGGCCGGAACTCGATACCGGGGTAGGGGTGCCGGGGCTGCCGACCGGAGGGAAGGGGCCCGCGCTCCCACCCCCGCCGCCGCAGGCCGTAACGAGAGCGAGGCCGGCAATGCAGAAGCCGGCCGCTAAGGGGAAAAAGCGAACGCGCATGCGGTGAAAATACAGAGCTCGCACCGCGCTTTCCCCCCGCGGTCGCGAAAATTCATCGCTCGCGCTCGCGGGCTGTCCTCGTCGCCTATCGATGCAGCAGGATTGCCAGCATCGTCGTGATCCAGGTCCCGATAACGATGCCGATGAGCCAGGTGAACTTCGCATCGACCTGCGCGAAACGCGCATCGACCTGTGCGAAACGCGAATCAACCTGTGCGAAACGCGAATCGACCTGCGCGAAACGCGAGTCAACCTGCTCGAAACGATGGTCGATGAGCTCGAAGCGACGCTCCATGCGCTGCTCGAATCCATCGAGCCGTCGATCGATGCCGTCTACGCGGCGGTCGAGCCCCTCAAGTCGACCGGCGATCTGTTCCAGGGCTCCGGTGAGCCGCGCGATCGGAGGTTCCCACGGTTGAACGCTCATGCAGAGCTCCTTTCACCCACCCTATCACGCATTCGCATGCAAACGACAAGGGCCCCGGCCCTTACGGGGAAGGTCTTGCCGAAACCGCGGGGGATGGGCTCGCGGAGGCGGCGGGAGATGGGCTCGCAGAGGGTTCCGGGCTCGGGCTCGGCGTTCCAGGCGGCGGCAGGGTCGCCTCACCGGCCGGGAGCGCCGCCGGGACCAGCCGAAGATAGCGAGCGTTCGCCGTCTTGTTCTGGACGACGAAGACGCGCTTCGATACGTAGGTATAGCCCGGCGCGTGCACCTGCACCACTTGGTTGCCGATCGGCACGCCGGCGAGCACGAAGGCTCCCGCTTTATCGGCGGTTGCGGTGTAGAGCGAGCCGACTGAGACGAGCGCCTCGGGGATCGGTCGATTGGTTGTCGCATCGAGCACGCGGCCGACGACGGTTCCGTACGACTGGACGCCTACGACATTTGGCGGCGGCGAGCAACTGCTGCCGATCGCGGTGAGAACGAGTAAGGCGATGACGAGCGTGCGCTGCATATTTACGACGATACGCCGCCATTCGCCAGGGTTCCCCGGGGGGCTCGCCAAAAACATCGGTTTGCAATGAATCCGTACCTACCGGTCGCGATCTTTCTGGCAGTCGCGCTCGCTGCAGCCTTGCTCTTTACCGTGCTTCCCGGGCTGCTCGCGCAACGAAAGCCGAACCCGCTCAAACTCGAAGCGTACGAATGTGGCGTCGAACCGACATCTTCGGTATCGGGGCGCTTCCCCGTTCGCTTCTACTTAATTGCGATGCTCTTCGTCGTCTTCGATGTCGAAGCCGCATCGTTCTATCCCTGGGCCGTCGAGTTGCATGCCCTCAAACTCTTCGGGCTCCTCGAGATGGTGGTTTTTATCGTCGTCCTCGGCATCGGATACGCGTATGTTTGGAAGCGCGGAGGTTTAGCGTGGAAGTAGGCCCGGGTCACTTTCTTTTAGCAAAGCTCGACGACGTCGCGCGTTGGGCGCAGAGCTCGAGCGTGTGGCCCCTAACGATGGGGCTCGCCTGCTGCGCGATCGAGATGATGACGGTCACCGCGCCCGAGTACGACATCGCGCGCTTGGGTTCCGAGGTTTTCCGCAGCTCGCCGCGCCAGGCCGATCTGATGATCGTTTCGGGGCGCGTCGCGCAGAAAATGGCGCCGGTGGTCAAGCGCCTTCACGACCAGATGGCCGATCCGAAATGGGTGATCTCGATGGGCGCCTGCGCGAGTTCGGGCGGCGTCTTCGATAACTATGCCGTCGTGCAGGGCGTCGACACGATCGTTCCCGTCGACGTCTACGTTCCGGGTTGCCCGCCGACCCCCGACGGCCTTCTCTACGCCGTCAATCTCATCCAGCAGCAGATTCGCGAAGGCGGGCGCGGCGGCGTCCTCGCACGCGGTTAGCACACGTTCGAGCGCAAGAAGAAAGGCCCGAATGCCGAGCACACAAACGCCTTCGATTACCGGACTGGCAACCGATCCAACGAGCCTTCGCACCGACGTCGGCGACGCCGAAGTTCGCCGCGTCGAGCTCGCGTCGTTGCGCGCCACGATGGAAGAACTGCACGCGAGTGGTTATTCGATGTTGCTCGATCTCGGCGCCGTCGATTATCCCGAACGCGCCCCGCGCTTCGACGTCGTCTATCACCTGCTCGCGATGCCGGTGAAGGCGAGTGCGCTCGCCGAGGTCGGAACGCCGAAACGCTTGCGCGTTCTCTGCGCGATCGACGGCGCGAAACCGGTCTGTCCGAGCGTCATGGATATTTGGCCGAGCGCCGATTGGGCCGAGCGCGAAGTCTTCGATCTGTTCGGAATCACGTTTACCGGGCACGAAGATCTCCGCCGCATTCAGATGCCCTACGACTGGGAAGGGCATCCGTTGCGGAAAGATTATCCGTTGCGCGGGCCGGCGCGCGAGCGCGCCCCGCGCCCCGCATTCGCACTCAAGAGTAACGTCGTCGCGGGAGCGCCGCCATCGGGGCGTACGCTCGAAGCGTTGCAGGCGCAAGTGAAAGCCGCACGCGAGCGCGCCGCGCGGGAGAGCGAATCGTGAGTACGACGGAACGGCCGACGACGCCGCCCGAACCGATGACCCCCGAAATCGTCAGCCGCGAAGGCAATTCGATGGTGCTCTCGATGGGGCCGCAGCATCCTTCGACGCACGGCGTGCTCCAAATCATGCTCGAAATCGAAGGCGAGACGGTCGTGAAGGCCGAGCCGGAGATCGGCTACCTGCATACCGGCATCGAAAAATCCGCCGAAAATCTTTTCTGGACGCAGGCGCAGACCGTCATCGAACGGATGGATTATCTCGCGCCCGAAAGTAACGCGCTCTGTTACGCGCTCGCCACCGAACGATTGCTCGGCATCGAAGGGAAGATTCCCGAGCGCGCGCAGACGATACGCGTGCTTTTTTCAGAGTTGACGCGTATGGCGTCGCACTGCGTCTGGCTGGGAACGCACGGCATCGATATCGGTGCGATCACCGTGTTCTTCTATTGCTTCGACCTGCGCGAAAATTTGCTCGACCTTCAAGAAGCGGCGGGCGGGGCGCGCATGCACCCCAACTACATGCGCATCGGCGGCGTCAACGGCGACCTGCCGCAGGGCTTTCTCGACCGCTTCGATGCGCTGCTCGAAAAGTTCCCGGGGCGCATGCGCGATCTGCGCGGCTTACTGCAAGCGAATCCGATCTTCCAGGATCGCACCATCGATGTCGGGACGTTGACGCCCGAAGAAGCGGTGCGCTGGAACGTGACCGGGCCGGCGCTGCGCGCCTCGGGGATCGCCTACGACGTCCGGCGCGCGTTTCCGTATTGCGGTTTCGAAACCTACGAATTCGACGTGCCGACGCGGACCGAAGGGGACGCGTACGCGCGCTTCCTGGTTCGGCTCGACGAAATGGAAGAATCGTACAAGATTCTCAAGCAGGTGCGGAAGCGCCTCGACACTCCCGGCGCCGTGATGATCGACGATCCCAAGATCGCCGCCCCGCCGAAAGAGACGATCGCGCTCTCGATGGAAGCCTTGATCCACCACTTCAAAATCGTCAGCGAAGGCTTCCGCGTTCCGCCCGGCGATGCGTACGCATCGGTGGAATCGCCGCGCGGCGAACTCGGATATTACATCGTCAGCGACGGGGGCAACCGGCCGTATCGTATTCGGACGCGCCCGCCCTCGCTCTATAACCTGCAAGTGCTCAAACACATCGCACCGGGAAATCTGATCGCCGATCTCGTCGTGATGATCGGTTCGCTCGACCCGGTCTTCGGAGAGGTCGATCGATGACGCAGCGAGAGCTCGATTTTCCCGCGTTGGCGGAGCGGCTGCGCCCGCAGTGCGAAGCGATCGTCGCGCGCTACGAAGAGCCGCGCTCGGCGCTCCTGCCGATCGTCCATCTCTTCCAAGAGCACGAAGGCTACGCCAGCCGTGAGGCGATGCGCTTCACCGCCGATCTGCTGGGCCTCACCCCGGCGGTCGTCGAGAGCACCGTTTCGTTCTACACGCTGTTCTTCCGCAAGCCGGTCGGCAAATACATGCTACAGGTCTGCCGCGGCCTCTCGTGCACGATCAACGGGGCCGAGAACGTCATGGCGTATTTCCGCGAGAAGCTCGGCATCGGCCACCTTCAAACGACCGAGGACGGGCTGTTCTCCTACGAAGAGGTCGAGTGTCTCGCTTCGTGCGACCGCGCAACCTGCATGCAAGTCAATCTCGAATTCATCTACGATCTCACGCCGCAGGCGATCGACGATATGATCGCCGCGATGCGCGCGGGAACGTTCTCGGTCGCTCCGATGGCGCAGAGCGATCCCCCGGATAAAACCTGGAGCGTGAAACAGGACGGTGAAGTTTCGCGCGGCGGGAAAGCGGCCGGCGCGCTCGGCGTCAGCTCGCCGAACAACCCTGGAGGCGTCGGCGATAGCAGCGGCGTCATCATGCTCGACCGTTTCGTGCTGCGCGACGATGCCCCGGCGATGCGCGCACGTTCGAACGAACGGCTCGTGCAAGACGCAAAACTCGTGGCGGAGGTTATCGAAG
>JAJZVP010000079.1:0-7404 GCA_021845615.1 bacterium
ATAGGGTAACATCGTAGTCGGCCACCGTTTCGTCCTTTCGGTTGAGAAGTTCGTTCAAAATGAATCTTCCGAACCGAAGCGGTGGCTTCTTGCCACCGTCAATTTACAGCATTATAGGGGCACGACCGGTGGTAGTGGCGGGCACGACGCCTGCAACCCTCCAGGAATGGGCGCACCCCCGGGATGGAATAATTGCGTGATCGGTTGCAATTCTACAAATCCGGGTTCTCCAATTGGCATTCCCGGAGGCCCGCCATGCCGGCCGATCTCGTCGTGCGTCGCGACCAATTTTGAGCATGCGCCGCAGGGAGGCCGGTGTGACGCATCACCAAGCAATCATGAAGTTGGGAACGACAATATGCCAAGTGATTCAAACGCTTTTGGAACCACGATCGTGAACGTATTTTCATTCGAAAATTTGGTGGGCGACGTCGAGGGATGGGTTTATTTAACCCAAAACGAAAATGTATATTACCAATCAAATGCAGGCAGTTCCACCAATAATGGTTTCCTGACGTTTCTTCAAGGAATACCAGTAGTTAACGGAATAGCACAAGCACTTATTAATGCAACATCGGTTCCGTATCATTTAAACGGAACTCAGTATAATAACATTCTTAGTTCCTTTTCGGCCGGCACCTACCACCTTCATAAGTGTTGGACGCAAAACTATCAGCAGTCGAGGCCCGTCTCATAATGCATCCGCTCGCTTTAGCGTTTCTGGTTGCGATGGCTCCCCAAAAACAGGGAATATTCAACATTCATCCATCGACGATTAACGCAACGTGCTTCGGGTCTCCAATTACGGAATCTCTGGGAGCGGGGAACATTGCATCGACGTTGTCATCCGTGTCGACGAGCGTTGTGAATATTTGGGCATTTGTCGACGCGCGCGAGGACGCGCCGATTGCATGGCTCTTCAAGGATGCCATTGGGGATTACTACTTACAATTTTCGTCTCGCGCGAACCCGCGATCTTTTCGATCGATACGTCATTACTGGCTATACTTCCACGGTCCGGGGCCGTACGTTCCAACAAATGTGAGATCAAAGCAATTAGTGGCAATCGAAAACATCCTTGGTGCTCGGGGAATCGTCCGCGTGTCATGTTTTGCACACGATTATAAAATGTAGCTGCAGATACTTCCTAGGAAAATCGTGAAGTGGAGTTATTAGCCTATCGACACAGCCTTCGACTTTACATGAGGTCGGGCCGAAACTCGGCCCGACCTTTTTCGGTAACGCGCACACGTAATTCGGCACTTCGTCATCGTGAGGGACACACCGAACATCATCGACGGTCGGCACATTTCAACGGCGATCTTTGCGTGCTTTTGTCGCAATTGGAACGGAAAATAACCAGGGTAGTTCGTGTATCTGCGGTCCTACTGGTAAGTTCCGTATTATTTTTTCCCGGGAGAGGAGATGCGAAAACTCCATGCTACGCTCCACGGCAAGTAGGCGGATGGATTGGTAGTTCAGGAGATCAGGTCACCAACGAAATCAAAAAAATCGAGGCGGTGAAAAACTCCGGCGATGCAAGTATTCTTGGATGGTTGTTTCAGCTCGAGAATGGGCAATTGTATTTCCAGCCGGCCCTCAAGTATGAAACAACGACGAAAGCGGGTCGATCGTCCGTTCTTACATTCAGGATGGACGACCGAATCCGGGGTGGCATCGCGTTGCGAATTTCATCGTCCACGACGGTGCAGGTTGTAGAGGCCATGCACCGCTACCTCGCATCGATGGGTGAAAGAGAAACCGCTCTTCCATCGTCATGGAGAACCGTGATGACCGGGAAGACACGAATAGTGGTTGCTTTGTGCAAGTAAAGGTTCCCAAGAAGGGACCCGGACAATCGCCGCCCCCGCGAAGATTCGCGCTACGTACCGCGAAGCAACGCCCATGAAGAGATTCGCTCGCCCCTCGCTCGCCGCCCTCTCGGCGCTCGCCCTTCTCGCCGTCGGCCCGTGGCCGCGCCCGAAGATGCCGATCTCGCCGCCGATGGGAATCGGCCGGCACGGAATGGTCGTGACCGAGCAGCGCTACGCCTCGCAGGTGGGGCTCGACGTCCTCAAGCGTGGCGGAAACGCCGTCGATGCGGCGGTCGCGGTCGCCTACGCGCTCGCGGTCGTCGACCCGTGCTGCGGCAATATCGGCGGCGGCGGCTTCATGCTGGTGCGCATGCACGACGGGCGCAGCGCCTTCATCGATTTCCGCGAGGTCGCTCCGGCACGGGCGACGCCCTCAATGTACCTCGACAAGCACGGCAACGTCGTTCCCGGGCGCTCCACCAAGGGCTGGCTCTCCATCGGCGTTCCCGGTACGGTCGCGGGTATGGAGACCGCGCGCAAGCGCTTCGGAACGATGTCGCGCGCGACGTTGATGGCGCCCGCGATCGCGCTGGCGAAAAACGGCTTCACCTTTACCGGCGGCGACCTCATCCCGTTCCGCGGTTCGCTCTCCGAGGGCTATAGCGGCGCTTACACGTTCGCGAAGCAAGCGAACCTGCGCGCGATCTGGATGCCGAACGGTCACCTGCCGGTTCCCGGACAGGTGGTGAAGCAGCCCGAACTCGCACGCACGCTGGAAGAAATTTCGCGCGGCGGGGCGGCGGCGTTCTATCGCGGCCCGATCGCGCGCGCGATCGTTGCGGCGAGCGACGCTCACGGCGGGATTCTTTCGATGCGGGATTTTGCCGACTACCATACCGTCGTCAGCACGCCGACCGTCTGCGATTATCACGGCTACAAAATTATCTCCTCGCCGCCGCCGAGTTCGGGCGGGGTGACGATCTGCGAGATCTTGCACATCGTCGCGCCCTATCCGTTTACGCAGTGGGGTTGGCACTCCATTAAAGAGACGCATTATCTCGTCGAAGCGGAGCGGCGCGCCTACGCCGACCGCAACGCCTACCTCGGCGATCCCGCTTTCGGCGCCGAACCGATCGCGCAACTGCTCTCGCAATCGTACGCCGCGAAACTGCGCGCGCAAATCTCGCCGGATCGCGCGACGCCATCGAGCGAGGTGCACCCCGGGCTCGGCATGCACTGGCACGAACATCGCGATACCACGCACTTCTCGATCGTCGATCGTTGGGGAAATGCCGTCGGCGTCACCTACACGCTCAACGATTGGTTCGGTTCGGGCGTGATGGCCGGTACGACGGGATTCTTTTTAAACGACGAAATGGACGATTTCACTTCGAAACCCGGCGTACCGAATATGTACGGCTTGGTGCAAGGGAAAGTGAACGCCATCGAACCGTTCAAACATCCGCTCTCCTCGATGTCGCCGACGATCGTGTTGCATAACGGTAAACTCTTCATGGTGACGGGAAGCCCCGGCGGTTCGCGCATCATCACGATCACGTTGGAAACGATCCTCAATGCGGTCGATTTCGGAATGAACGCGATGCAGGCGGTCGACGCGCCGCGGATCCACATGCAATGGCTCCCCGACGAAATACAGTACGAGCCGGGGGCGCTCGCCCCGACGGTCATTCTGGCGCTGGAAAAAGAAGGCTATCGAATGCACCAGATACCCACCTGGGGCTCGGCGCAAGCGATTATCGTCGATCCCACAACCGGCGTGCTCGAAGGCGGGAGCGACCGGCGCCACCCCGCCGGGGCAGCGCTGGGGTACTAAGCGACCTTCCCGCGAGGGCCAAAGGGCCGGCACCTGGTATAACGCGGGAATGCAGACGCTGACCCCCCAACGCTTGAGGGAGCTTGACCTCAAGGCGACCGACGTGCGCGAAGGCATCATTCGCGCGTTGCTCGCCGCCGGCTCCGGGCACTCCGCCGGCTCGCTCGACATGGCCGACATTTTTACCGCGCTCTACGGACACGTGATGCGTCACCGCCCGGAGGAGCCGAACTGGCCGCAGCGCGACCGCTTGTTGCTCTCCTGCGGGCACATCGCTCCGGTCCGCTATTCGGCAATGGCGAATTTCGGCTACTTTCCGGTCGACGAGTTGCTGACGTTACGAAAATTCGGAACCCGCCTTCAAGGGCACCCCGAACGCGTCTCGCTGCCGAGCGTCGAGACGACCTCGGGGCCGCTCGGAGAGGGCCTCGCGCAGGGCGTCGGCATGGCGCAAGCGGCGAAGATGGACGGCGCCGATTTCCGCGTCTACGTCGTCACCTCCGATGCCGAACACCAATGCGGCCTGCATTGGGAGGCGATGATGACGGCGGCGAAATTCAAACTCGACAATCTACTCTGCATCATCGACCGCAATTTCATTCAGATCGACGGCAGCACCGAAGAGATCATGCCGCTCGAACCGCTCGCCGATAAATACCGCGCCTTTAACTGGGAAGTCTTCGAATGCGACGGCCACGATATCGCGGCGTTCGTCGCGACGGTGGAGCGCGCGCAAGCCGTCAAAGGCAAGCCGCAGGTCATCATCGCGAAGACGATTCCCGGTAAGGGCGTGAGCTACATGGAGGGCGACTATACATGGCACGGCAAGCCGCCCAATGCCGAACAGGCGAAAACCGCACTCGCAGAACTCGCGGCAACGCGGGAGAGGATTCTCGCGCATGTCTGACACGCAAACCCTCGATCGCGCGGCGCGAGCGATGTCGCTGGTCGATTATCGCGACACCGCCAGCCTCAAGCAATTGCCGACGCGCAACGGCTTCGGCGAAGGGTTGCTCGAAGCGGCGCGCGCGAATCGCAACGTCATCGGCATCTGCGCCGATCTCTCCGAATCGACGCGCTTCGAGGGGCTCAAGAACGCGCTTCCCGAGCAATATCTCGAGATCGGCGTCGCCGAGCAGATGCTCGTTGCGATGGCCGGCGGGCTCGCCGCTGTCGGCAAGATTCCGTGGATCGCAAGCTACGCGATGTTCAATCCGGGGCGCTCGTGGGAGCAAGTGCGCACGATCATGGCGCTCAACGAGGCCAACGTGAAGATCGCGGGCGCGCACGCCGGCGTCTCGGTCGGCCCCGACGGTGCTACCCACCAAGCGATCGAAGATATCGCGATCATGCGGGTGATTCCGCACATGTTCGTCGTCGTGCCGTGCGACAGCGTGCAAACGAAGAAGGCGACGCTCGCACTCTCGCAGACGTTCGGCCCGACCTACCTGCGTTTCGCGCGCGAGAAATCCGCGATCGTCACCAGCGAGGCGACGCCCTTCGAAATCGGCAAAGCGCAAGTCTTCCGCGAAGGCTCCGACGTCGCGATCGTCGCCTGCGGCATCCTCGTCTACAACGCGTTGATGGCAGCCGACAAACTCTCGCGCGAGCGCGGCATCGAATGTCGCGTCGTGAACAACCATACCGTGAAGCCGATGGACGAAGCCGCGATTCTCGACGCGGCGAAAACCTGCGGCGCGGTGGTGACGGTGGAGGAGCACCAGATCCACGGCGGCATGGGTTCGCGCGTCGCCGAAATTCTCGCGGCGAAGCACCCGACGCCGATCGAGTTCATCGGCGTCGACGATCGCTTCGGCCAGTCAGGCGATCCCGTCGAACTGATCGAACACTACGGCATGGGCAGCGCGGCGATCGAAGCCGCGGTGCTCCGCGCGCACGCACGCAAACGCGCGTAACGCGGTTGGCCGACCGAATCGCAAGGGCGACCTGGATCGCGGCACTCGTCGCGTCGGTCGCCCTCGCATCGTTCGCCTACGGCCGACTTCCGCCGATCGTCGCGACGCATTTCGATTGGCGTTTCCGGCCCGACGGTTATGGCCCGAAGTGGGTGCTGTTTTTCGGACCTGCGGTGCAAATTGCGCTCGATATTTTTCTCTTGCTGACGAAACGATTTCCGATAACCTGGAACTCCATGTACGATCCGAGCAAACCTGAAGACGAGCCGCGCATTCGCGCGCTCACCTCTACCGTCGTTGAGTGGTCGATGGTATTCTCGGGAACCGTTTTTCTTGCATTGGAGATCGCTATCGTTCGTTCCGCCGGGCTTCGGTAAGGAGTCTCCGCGCATGGTACGATTCGGCTGGTATCGTGCGGTGCTGCTCGCATGCGTCGTCCCGGTGTTGCTCGGGTCTACGGCGCCTACGGCGCCGAACGGTATCGCCATTTTGTATGCGAAAGGACCATTCGCGCACCGTTATGAAGCCAACGCTACCCTGGCGTTACCACGCGTCCCTTCGCAACGGTCGTGGTATAGCGTTTGGATGATGTTGGTCGCAGGCCGCGGCGTAGCACCGTTGGGATTTCTACAAGGCGGACTCATTCGATGGGCCGGCGACGGATACGCGCTGAGCGCTTTCGTTGCGTTTCGACGGCCGGGAGGGAAGCTCGTTTTTCGAGATCTTGGAAAACTTCGTGCCGGGGCACATCGCGTACGTCTGCGTGGGAGCGGTAATACCGTGCGTTTTCAGGTAGATGGGAAAACGTTCTTCACGTTTGCGCGCAATCGCTATATGCCGAAAGGTTCGCAGACCTACCTTCAGGTCGGCGCCGAGGTGAAGGCTCCATTCGATCGTGCCGTGGGAACGGTTTGGCACCTACGCCTTCGTCGCGATGGCGAGCTGCGCGCGCGGAGATGGAACCCCGCATGCATTCGATACGATCGAGGCCTGCACTTCGTACGAGTCGGAGAGCGATTTGTTGCCGACGGATATTTTAATGCGGCGCTGCCGAGCGGTTTTATCGGTTGTCGCGAGTTCGGAAAAGGCTAAGCGTTCGGCGGATTCGTAGGGACTTGTTGGAGCCTGATAAGAACTCCGCCGGTCCATCCGGCGAAGAGATTGTAGAGCGCCGCGATGATGGCGAGCGCGATAAACGCGAAGACGCCATAAAAGACTGGAAAGATCACGATCATCATCGGTCCCACCATCATGAACGGAAATGCGTTCGACATTCCCATGTGCCCCATTCCCGCGACGATCAGCGTGGAGAACAGCGAAACGACGATCGCGAGAACGAGCGCGAAAACGACGTAAACGAGAGCGCCGAGCGAGGCGACGCTGAGAACGTCAAGGTGTTGTATTCGATAGTTCATGGGAGCGACTTCGCGCCGCCCCCATGGAGACCTGGAGACCGGTTGCGGGCTTAGCGGCGCAATCCGAGGTCGGCGATGAGCTGCCGATACTTCTCGATATCTTTGCGCTGCAGGTAGCTCAGCAAGCGACGACGCTGCCCGACCTGCAACAAGAGGCCGCGGCGGCTGTGGTGGTCTTTCTTGTGAATCTTGAGATGCTCGGTCAGCTGATTGATCGAGTGGGTGAGAATCGCGACCTGGACTTCAGCAGAACCGGTATCGTTGGTTCCGCGACCGTATTTGCCGGCGATCTCCGCCTTTTGCTCTTTGGTTAATGGCACGAAGGGCTCCTTACAACAGGATAGGCTCGCTCGGGTGCAGAGACTCCGCCCCGGCGACTGAGGGAGCATACCAGAGGCGCCCGCCGATGCCAAGCAGGAAGGCCT
>JAJZVP010000079.1:7504-9508 GCA_021845615.1 bacterium
CCGACCGTCGCCAGCCGGCGCTCCCCGTTGGCGGGGTTCTCGGCCCAGAGCTCGACCTCCAGGGTCACCGAGGTCCGGCCGACCTTGGCGATGCGCGCGATCGTTTCGGCGAACTCGCCGACCTTGATCGGGGCCCGGAAATCGATGCGATCCATCGAGGCGGTTACGAAGGTCCGCCGGAAGGCGCGCGCCGCGGCGATGCCCGCGACGATATCCATCATCGCCAGGGCCTTGCCGCCAAAGAGCGTCCCGTGATGGTTCGCATCGTTGGGGAAGACGATCTCGGTGCGACGCTCGACGATTTGCTCGGGTTCTATCATACGTGGATAGTATCATCACACAGCGTAGCGATGCACGCGCCTACTTCGATCACGGCTGGCTCAAGACGTATCATTCGTTTAGTTTTGCCGATTATTACGACCCGGAGAATCTTCACTGGGGGGCGTTGCGCGTTTTTAACGACGACGTTATCGATCCCGGCCAAGGTTTCGGTACCCATCCGCATCGCGATATGGAGATTCTCACCTACGTTCTCGAAGGCGAACTCGAACATCGCGACTCGATGGGAAACCACGGCGTCGTCGCACCCGGAGGCGTGCAGTATCTCTCCGCCGGCACCGGCATCACGCATTCGGAGTTCAACCATTCGAAAGAGCGCCCGGTGCATCTCGTGCAGATGTGGGTGATGCCGCACGCGAAAAATCTCACGCCGCGTTACGGCCAAGTGGATTTTACGCGCGCGGAGCGTCTCGACCGCTGGTTGCCGATCGCGACCGGGCAGCCGGGTATCGAATCGCGGATCGCCATCTGGCAGGATGCGACATGCTACGTCGCGCGCGTCGAGAGCGCGCCGCTTTCGCTCGCACTCGAACGCGATCGCTACGGCTTTCTCTTCGTCGCGAGCGGCGAGGCCGACGTTGCCGGGGAGCACCTGAAAGCCGGCGACGCGCTGCGTATGCGGGGGCCGTACGACGGCACGATTCGCGCGAGCGGTGCCGAACTCGTTTTCTGGGATACGCCGTCGATAGACCAGGCGCGCCAAGCCTGAGAAACGAAACGTTCGCAAACGATATGGGAAATAGAATCGCGGTCGTCTACGGGTCGGTGCGCAGCGAACGGCAGGGCATTCGCGTCGCGCGCTTCTTACTCGACGTCCTGAAGGAACGCGGCGATACCGGCGTGCTTGTCGATCCGATCGAACACCCACTGCCGTTGCTCGACCGCATGTATAAAGAGTACGAACGCGGTAGCGCGCCCCCGGTTATGGAAGGGCTCGCCGAAATATTCCGCAGTGTCGACGGCTTTCTTATTGTCTCCGGTGAGTATAACCACGGCATTCCACCCGCGCTCAAAAACATGCTCGACTATTTCATGAACGAATTTTTTTGGCGCCCGGCGGGGCTCGTCACCTATTCGAACGGTCGCTTCGGCGGCGTGCGGGCGGCGATGCAGTTGCGCGCGACGCTTCCCGAACAAGGAATGGTGACGGTCCCTTCACTGCTTCCATTCGGAAATGTAGGCGATGCGTTCGACGAAGCCGGTAAGCCGAACGAAGGCTACATTCGCAGCGCGACGGATGCTTTCTTGAAGGAGTTTACGTGGTACGTCGAAGCGCTCCGCGATCGACGCGCGAAGGGCGTCCCCTATGAATAGGAGTTCGCGATGAACGCCTCCGCACGCGTGGCATTGGTGACCGGCGCGAGCAGCGGGCTCGGCGCCGCGACCGCGCTCGCGCTCGCGCGCGACGGACATATCGTTGCGGTTGCCGCGCGACGTCGCGAACCGCTCGAAGAGATCGCCGCACGGGCGCGCGCCGCGGGCGCGCGCGAGGCCCGTGCCTTTCCCTGCGATCTGAACGACGACGGCGAGCGCGCGCGGCTGCTCGACGATGTCGGTTCGGCGTTCGGCGGGATCGATATCCTCGTCGCAAACGGCGGTGGCCCGAAACCGGGATCCTTCGAGCAGCTCTCGCTCGCAGATTGGGATGCCGCCTATCGCATCGTG
>JAJZVP010000080.1 GCA_021845615.1 bacterium
CGCTAGAAAATCGGCCCGTTGCGGCAAAAACGCTTGACGGTGGAGGGGAGCCCTTCTATACTCCGTCCCGTGCGACGCGCTCGACGGGCCCCGGCCCGCGTCATGCGTCCACGCGTCCCAGACGAGGCAGATACCACCCATGGCAATGACCCAGCCGGCCCCAACGGGGTTGGACTATCACGAACGCGGCGACGAAGACCTCGTCGCAACTGCGAAGAGCGGCGATAGCCTTGCGATGGAGTTCTTACTCAACAAATACAAGAACTTCGTGCGCATCAAGGCAAAGAGCTACTTCCTTATCGGCGCGGATCGTGAAGATATCATTCAAGAAGGCATGATCGGCCTGTATAAGGCGGTTCGCGATTTTAAAGCCGATAAACTCTCGAGTTTTCGCGCTTTCGCCGAATTGTGTATCACGCGACAAATCATCACCGCAATCAAAACCGCGACGCGTCAAAAGCACATTCCGCTCAATCAATATATCTCGCTCAACAAACCGATCTACGACGAGGACAGCGAGCGGACGTTGCTCGACGTCATGCCGGCACAAAAATCCGGCGATCCCGAAGAGCTCGTCGTGACGCAAGAAGTCTCCGACGATATCCGGCAGCGCATCCGCCAGAATCTCTCGGAGCTGGAATCGCAGGTCCTCGAATCCTATCTTGAAGGCAAGAGCTACCAAGAGATGGCTCGCGATCTCGGTCGCCACGTGAAATCGATCGACAACGCGCTCCAGCGCGTCAAACGCAAGATCGAGAAAAATCTCGCCGAGTTCGAGTTTAAATAACGGATTGAAGGCGGAGGTGTGGGGTGGTTCGCGCGAGCCGTGAGTTCATCGCTCGTCGCCCCCCACGCTTCCCTCGGTATCCGTCGTCCTCTCGCTCCGTTCTCCTAACATCGCGACGATACGGTCGTACGCGCGCTCGCGATCCTCGAGGGGATCGACGACGAACGTCTCGCTCGCGCGGCCGTCGTTCGGTACGATGCAGAGCGTCACCAGTCCCTTCGCGCAGACGTCCATACATGACGTCGAGATCGCGCGAATCGGTCCCCACGCTCCGCGTTCTTTCAACGCGGCCTTCAACCACGCGCGCAGGGGCACCGAGCCGTGACGCTTCGCGATCTCGGGCGTCTCTTCGGGGATGCGCTCGGAGGAACAGCGCTCGCAGACGAGGGCGAGGCCGCCGGCGCGCCATTTGGGACGGACGGTTTGCATGGGCATCTCCCGGAGAGAATGGTGGAGCCGACGGTGGGACTCGAACCCACGATTGGCAGTTTACAAAACTGCTGCTGTAGCCGCTGAGCCACGTCGGCGGAGAGCGGCAGCTTCCACGCCTCTCGCAGGCCCCCTCCGCACGACCCGGGGAGCGAGGAGCGAGCGCGATTTTTGACGGTAGTCGTTGCGAGGAGTCTTGGGGTTTGGTATCGTACCGTCCGGAGCCGTCGGCAGACGGTCGCGTGGGTAGGTGGTCGAGTGGTTAAAGGCACCGGACTGTAAATTCGGCGCGCGAAAGCGCTACGCTGGTTCGAATCCAGCCCTGCCCACCACGCGGGCGTTGCATAGTGGTAGTGCTTCTGCCTTCCAAGCAGACAGCGCGGGTTCGATTCCCGCCGCCCGCTCCAAAGAAACGACGCCGTTGTAGCTCAGTGGTAGAGCACGTCCTTGGTAAGGACGAGGTCATGGGTTCAATCCCCATCAACGGCTCCAGTTTCGCGTTTCAAACGCGAGCTTTTTTTTGCATCCGCCGTGCGCCTTCACGCGTTCTTTTAAAACGTATGAACGAACGTAATGAACCGGAGGTCGTGCGCAGCGAGACGGAGTGGCGCGCTCGATTGGGCCCCGAACGCTATCACATTTTGCGCGAGGCCGGCACCGAGCGTCCCTTCACCGGCTCCCTCCTCGAGCTCACCGCCGAAGGACGCTATCTCTGCGGGGGATGCGGTGCAGCCCTCTTTACCGCCGAGGCAAAGTTCGAGTCGCACTGTGGGTGGCCGAGCTTCACCGAGCCCGAGGAATTGGAGCGCGTGCGCTTACTCGAGGATCACAGCCACGGTATGCTGCGCACCGAGGTACGTTGCAAGCGCTGCGACTCGCACCTCGGTCACGTCTTCGACGACGGCCCGGGGCCAAAGCGGACGCGCTATTGCATCAACTCGCTCTCGCTGGATTTTCAACCGAAGTAGCGAGCGATCTTTACGCGGGCGAAACAAAGATCGTCAACGGCCGTGCGGCGACGCATGGCGTCCCTAAGATTCTCGGCGACGATCGCTGAAAAAGATTAACGGTTCCGGAGGGAGCCTCGCGCCCGAGAAGGAAGCGCGCCAACGGGATGGGAGCCGCCAAAAGTCATACGCTGCCCGTCGATCTCGGTGAGGTTCTCGAACGCATCACCGACGGGTTTTTCGTGCTCGATCGTGAGATGCGGATCCGGTTTATGAACGGAGAGGCCAAGCGTTTGCTTGGAGCGGTCGGTCGAGATGTCGTCGGTATGCGGGTACGCGATCTCTTCCCGACCTTCGCGAACTCGGTCTTCGAGGAGCAGTATCAGAAGGCGCTCGATACCGGCGCTCCGACCTCGTTCGTCGAGTACTCCCTCACCTCGTATCTCTGGTTCGACGTAAAGGCCTTTCCGGCACCCGACGGCATCTCGGTCTATTTTCGCGACGTGACCGAGCGCGTCGAGGCCGAGCGCGTGCTGACCGAGCGGAACAACCAACAGGCCGCCCTCATCGAGTTCGGTCGCCTCGCCCTCTCGCAAGCCTCCCTCCTCCGCGTGAGCGAGGACGCGTTGGAGCTCCTCTGTACCTACCTCGACGTCCCGGCTGCAGAGATGTACCGCTATCGCCCCGCCCTCGACCGCTACGAGCGCGTCGGAGAGCTCGGTGACGCGGTCGCGCCGATTCGCCCCGACGAAGAGACGCTCGATTTTGCGGGCTCCGCGCAGATTCGGAGAGCGGAGCCGATCGTCGTCGACCGGCTCACCGAGGAGTCACCCTTTCTCGACGGGCACGTGCGGATGGCGAAGGGGATCGTCTCGGTCGCCTGCGTTCCTGTCGGCACCGAGAGCGAGCCGATCGGCATGATCGTCGTCGGCAGCCGGCGCGCCTCCGACTTCGACGAATCCCGGCTCCGGTTTATCGAGAGCGTGGCGACGACGATCGCGGAGGTCTTTCACAGCACGCGCGCCACCGCGCAGACCCGCGAGATTCTCGACAGCATTACCGACGCGTTCGTTGCGGTCGATAAATCCTTGCGAATCATCTACGTCAACGAACGCTTGGCGCAGTTTTACCGAGCGAACAAAGAAGCGCTCATCGGGCGACCGATGATGGATTTTGTCGAACCGAGTTCGGAGAGCATGGTGCGCGCCGCGTTCGAAGAAGCGCTCCTCACGCGCAGGCCGGTAACGCTCGAACTGCGCTCGGGCGTCAACGGACGCTGGTACGATATGCGGATCTACCCGTTCGCGGACGGCTTGGCCGGCTACATTCGCGACATTACCAATCGCATCAAGAGCGAGCGAGAGATTCGCGAACTCAATGCGACGCTGGAGCAGCGGGTCGCCGAGAGAACCAAACAACTTGAGGCCGCAAATCAAGAACTCGAATCCTTCGCCTATTCGGTCTCTCACGATCTTCGCGCTCCGTTGCGAGCGATCGACGGCTTCAGCCAAGTGCTCGAGGAAGATTATCGCGACTTGCTCGACGAGACCGCGAAAGGCTACCTCGGCCGCGTGCGCTCGGCGGCCAAGCGCATGGCCGAACTGATCGATGCGCTCCTGCGCTTGGCGAAGATCGCGCGCGCTCCAATTCATTTCGAAAACATCGACCTGAGCGAGATGTTCTCCGGCATCGTCGCCGAGCTCGCGGTCGGCGAGCCCGAGCGCGACGTCGCCGTCCGCGTCGATCCCGGGCTCACGGGCCTCGGCGATCCCGCGCTCGTTCGTGCCGCCCTCGGGAACTTGGTCGGCAATGCCTGGAAATTCACGCGCAATACCGAGCGTCCGTCGATCGCCTTCGGGCGCGATCCCTCGGGAGAGTTCTTCGTTCGCGACAACGGCGCGGGTTTCGATATGGCGTATGCGAATAAACTCTTCGGGGCCTTCCAACGCCTTCACGCTGCCGATGAGTTCGAGGGAACGGGGATCGGTCTCGCCACCGTCGCACGCATCGTCCATCGCCACGGCGGCACGCTTCGAGCGGAAGGCTCGGTCGGACACGGAGCTACCTTTTGGTTCACGCTACCAACGGAGGTCCCCCAACAGTGAGCACCCCCTACATCCTCCTCATCGAGGACAACGACGACGATATCGAACTTACCAAGCGGGCGTTTGAGAAAAATCATATTCTCAACGAGATCGTCGTTCTCCGAGACGGCGAGAAAGCGGTGCAGTATCTCTTCGAGAAGGCCTTCGAAGGGCGCGGAACGCCGCAGTTCATTTTACTCGATTTAAAGTTGCCGAAGGTCTCGGGGCTCGAACTCTTAGAGCGAATTCGACAGCACGATGCGACGCGGCTCGTTCCCACCGTCATTCTGACCTCGAGCAAACAAGACGAAGATCTGCTCGCCGGCTACCGGCTCGGCGTGAATAGCTACGTGCGCAAACCGGTCGACTTCAACGAGTTCGTCGAAGCGGTGCGTCAAGTGGGGCTCTATTGGCTCGTTCTGAATCAGACGCCGCGAACCGGCCTATGAACGCAAGTCGGCCGTTACGCGTCCTCTGCATCGACGATTCCGCCGACGATGCCGAACTGAACGTGCTCGCGCTCGGGCGGGCGGGATATCGCGTGGAGACGCAACGCGCCGACCGTGAAGACGCCGCTCGCGAAGCCCTCGACCGAGCGACGTGGGACGTCGTGCTCTGCGACTACTCGATGCCGAATTTCAGCGCCCCCGCGATGCTCGCACTGCTCGCCGAGCGCGATCTCGACATTCCGTGTCTGATTGTCTCGGGAGCGATCGGCGAAGAAGCCGCCGCCGAGGCGATCCGTCTCGGCGCCTACGACTACATTTTCAAAAATAACCTCAAACGGCTCGGCCCCGCCGTCGATCGAGCGCTGCGCGACGCCGACCTGCGCCGAGCGCGGCGCATCATCGAGCAGCAGCTGCGCGCGAGCGAGACGCGGCTGCGCTTGCTCTTCGAGCAGCTTCCGGCGCTCGTCGTCACCACCGATACCGATCTCACGATCACGTCGATCGAGGGCGCGCGCCTCGGGGCGCTCGGCATGGAGAGCGAAGCGCTCCTCAATACGCGCATCGCGACCTCGGCGTTGATCGCCGACGAGTCGCGCTTCCCCGTCCGCCGCGCCCACCTCAAGGCGCTGCAGGGGGTCGCCGGCGAGTACGAGATGATTTGGGGCGGGAAAACGCTGCAGGGGCACGTCGAACCGCTGCGGACGGAGAGCGGGCGGATCGTAGGCACGATCTCGGTCGCATTCGATATTACCGAGCGCAAGGTCGCCGAACAACGTCTGACCTATTTTTCGCAGTTCGATCTTTTGACCGATCTCCCCAATCGCACCGTGCTCGAAGATCGTCTCGTGCAAGCGTTGACGCTCGCCGCGCGGCATGGGGATTCGATCGCGATCTTCGCCATCGATCTCGACCGCTTCAAAGAAGTGAACGAGAGCTACGGAAGAACGACTGGGGACGAATTACTGCGTGGCGTCGGGCGGCGGTTACGCCGTCTCTTCGACGAGACCGCCACCGTCTCGCGCTTCGGCGAGGATCTCTTCGTCATTCTCGCGATCGGGCTGGATTCGCGGGAACTCGTGGAAGCGCAGGGGCGGCGCATTCGCGACGCATTCGAATCGCCGTTCGAGATACGCGACTCCGATATTTACGTGACGGCGAGCATCGGGATCGCCCTGGCGGGGGACGACGGAAACGACGCGCACGGGTTGATCGAATCGGCCGAGGCGGCGCTGCTCTCTGCGAAGCAGAGCGGGCGAAACACCTGGCGCTTTTTTACCCCGAGCATGCTGCTATCATCGGTGGAGCGCATAACGCTCAAACGCGACCTTCGCGTCGCCGCGGTGAACGAGCAACTCGCGCTGCATTACCAACCGATCCTGCGGGCCTCCGACGGCGCGCTCGCCGGCCTCGAAGTGCTCGTTCGGTGGCAGCACCCGAGTTACGGTATGTTGATGCCCGATAATTTCGTTCCGCTCGCCGAAGAATCCGGAGCGATCGAGGATGTCGGCGAGTGGGTCCTCGCCACGGCGTGCGAGCAATTCGTTCGCTGGAGCAAGAGCGGCGTGAAGCTCCGTCGCATCGCGGTGAACCTTTCGGCTCGCCAATTCGAAGGGCGCGATCTGCGCGAGCGCGTCGCCGCGATCATCGAACGCACCGGCATCGCTCCGGAGAACCTGGAGTTGGAACTCACCGAGAGCGCGATCATGCGCGACGTCACCGGCGCGATCGCGACGTTGCAGGATCTCAAACGCCTCGGCGTTCGCATCGCCGTCGACGATTTCGGTGCCGGTTATACGAGTCTCTCGTTCTTGCGTCGCTTCCCGGTCGATTGCTTGAAGATCGATCAATCGTTCGTCCACGACCTTCACGAGGGCTCCCACGACGAAGCGATCGTGAAAGCGATCGTGACGCTGGCGACCAATCTCGGGCTCACCTCGGTCGCCGAGGGGGTGGAGGACGAATCGGTCTTCATGCAGCTCCGCGCGCTCGGCGTCAGCGAGGTCCAGGGTTTCCACCTCTCGCGCCCGATGACGTTGGAAGCGACGACGACGTTTCTAGCCGAGCACGTCGCGGTGGCGACGGAGTAGCCGCTAGCCCAAGCGCGCGAGCGCGCGGACGTCCACGCATGCGAGGAGCGTGCGCGCGAGCCGTTCGATGCCGAGGCGGTCGTTCTCGGTGAATCGCGCCCTGCGCGGACTATCGCAATCGATCACTCCGAGAATGCCGGCGGCATCGTGGAGCGGCACGACGATCTCGGAGGCCGACGCGCTATCGCAGACGATGTGGTCGTCGAAGGCATCGACGTCGTCGACGAGGA
The DNA here is from genome assembly GCA_021845615.1 of bacterium. Lineage (GTDB taxonomy): Bacteria > Vulcanimicrobiota > Vulcanimicrobiia > Vulcanimicrobiales > Vulcanimicrobiaceae > JABEUX01. The sequence continues at coordinate 7,014 of JAJZVP010000080.1, forward strand.
TCGTGCTCTCGGAGGCGAAGGCTTTACCGCAGACGCCGCGCCCGATCCGAATGCGCGTGCACGACGGCTTGCCGATGAACGGCCCGAGGACGAGCTCCTCGCCCTTGGCGATATAGAGCCCGGCGAAATTGAGTTCGGGTATCTCCGACGCGAGAAAGGCGGCGAAGTTCGCGCAATTCGCGAGCGCGTCGGGCTCGCCCTCAAGTAAGGCGTGAAGCTGGAGCTCTAACTGTTCGTAATCGGTCGACATACGGCGCGTGTTCGCGCCGAGACCGTTTCCCTTCCCGCCTGCCCCGCCGGAACGGAGGATGGGAGGCGCCCGGCGAAGGGGGCTCGCGACGATGGAACTCGATATGGGGGTAGGCGAGCAGATCGGCAAGAGTTCTGCGTTGGTGCGGCGTGCCGCCGCATTGCTCTCCTCCGATCATTCCTTCGACGAATTATTCGCGCGATTGACGGAGATGCTCGCCGAACTCGTCGACGCCTCGACGGTCTTCGTAGCGCTCCCGGGAACGAACGGCGGCTACGCCGTTCAGTATCATTTCGACCACGGCAAAGTTCTTCGCGGGCACGTTCCCTTGCGCGAGGGTTCGGTCGCGTTACGAGCGATCTCCGAGCAGCGGCTCGTGTGGGGCAACGCGCCCGAGGAGTGGGCGCCGGGCGGGCGCGTCGCCATCGACCCCGAGCACCCCGAGCGCAACGATAGCATATCGGCGATCTTCGCTCCGATGCGCCACGCGGGCGCGATCGTCGGTTGCCTCTCCGTGCAGAGCCCGAAAGCCGATGCCTACACCGTCGGCGAGGCGGAACTCGTCGCGGCGATCGCACATTTTCTGGGCGTCGCGCTGGAGAACCGCCGTCTCTTCGAACAGAGCCAACGCATTGCCGAGATCGATCCGCTCACCGGGCTTCCCAACCATTCGAAGCTCGTGCGCGATCTCGAAAAATTCGTCGGCTTGGCGACGTCGACGCGGCCGGTCGCCGCCGCGATCTTCAACGTCGTGAACTTCTCGCAGTTCAACGACACCTATGGGTACGCGCTCGGCGACGAGGTGTTGCACCGAATCTCCGAGACGATTTCGCGATTCTATTCCGCCAACGTGACGGTCGGGCGCTTCGGCGGAGATGCCTTTTTGATGATCGTGCACGGCGAATCGAGCGATCGCGCGATCGCGACGATCGCCGAACTCGCGCATGCGTTCTCCACCCTGACCTTCGAAGACGGCGATCGGCGGATTCCCATCTCGCTCGCGTGCGGGTACGCGCTCGCCCCGATGGATGCGGTGACGCGCGTCGATCTGATCGCGCTCTGCACGCATCGCCGCCGCCTGAGCCGCAAACGCGGCGGGGCTCCCGTCGGAGACGACGAGATCGACGCGCTCGCGTTGAACGGCCATTTCGTCGAAGTGCAGACGCTCGTGGACGCGCTGATGGACCGCGACCCGTTCACGCGCGTGCATCTCGTGCACGTCAACGCCATGGCGAAACATTGGTCGGAGGCAAATCTCGAACTGAGCCCGGCGGAGTTCTCGACCTTCATGCAGGCGAGTCTCTTGCACGATCTGGGGAAACTGCTCGTCTCCGACCGCATTTTGGTAAAGCCCGGTCGGCTGACGGCGGCGGAGTATCGCTCCATGCAAGAGCACGCTCGCTTCGGGCACAATATCCTCTCCGATTTCCACCGCTTCGATGCGGTCGCTCGGGTCGTCGCGCAGCACCACGAACGCTGGGACGGGAAGGGCTACCCGGCCGGCCTCGCCGGCGAGGAGATCGACCGCTTGGCCCGCGCGGTCGCGATCCTCGACGCTTTCTCGGCGATGGTCGACGACAGGCCCTATCATCGGGGCATCTCCGAGGCCGAGGCGATTCTCGAGATCCGTCGCTGCGCCGGAAGCCAGTTCGACCCGGAGCTCGTCGAGCGCTTCGTCGCTTGGCGCGGGGAAGGCGGCGACCCGGGCACGGTGTAAATGCCCGGGTGCGCGCCCGTAGCTCAACATTGGATAGAGCAAGGCACTCCTAAGGCCGAGGTTGTGAGTTCGAGTCTCACCGGGCGCAAAAGGGCATCCCTTTTCCCTTGCATAGCGCTAGAGTGCGTGCTATCGTAAGAAGCCGAACGGAGCGCGCCTCCGTTTCTTTCATGTATTAAGGACGATCGATGGCTAAGAAAGAGAACCGCGTGATGGTAGTGATGGCTTGCACCGAGTGCAAACGCCGGAATTACAACACGCAGAAAAACAAGCAGAAAACGACCGAGCGTCTCGAATTGAAGAAGTATTGCCGCTTCTGCCGTTCGCACCGTTCCCATCGCGAGACGAAGTAATCCCCCCAAAGGGCGGTAGCTCAATTGGTAGAGTAGCGGTCTCCAAAATCGCCGGTTGCAGGTTCGAGTCCTGTCCGCCCTGCCATTCCCAATCGAAAGACGAGACGTGGTGAACGAGAAGAAAAACGTACCGAATCGACAAGCGGCCTCGATGGCTCGCGCGAG
>JAJZVP010000081.1 GCA_021845615.1 bacterium
CGACGGGGCCGAGCGGAAGGACCATAAACGGAACGACGATCGTCGAGATCAACGCGAGCCGCCAATTCCAAATCAGCATGGCGATCAACGTCGTCGAGATCATCACGATGTTGGTGACGATCGTCGTGAGCGTCCCGGTGACGACGCCGTCGACGTTGTCGACGTCGCTGGAAACGCGGTTCATGATCTCGCCGGTCTTCGTAGCGGTGAAGAACGAAAGCGGCATGCGGTGAAGATGGGAGACGAGGCTCGTCCGCAGATCGCGCATGATCCCCTCGCCGACCATGGAATTGAAATATCCCTGGGCGACGCCGAGCGCCATCGAAAGAACGGCTGCCGCGAGGATGAAGCCGACGTCGATCGTGAGTTCGTGGAAGCTGCGATGCGGGAGCGCCGAATCGATGATTCGCGCCGTCATATATCCCGGCACGAGGCCGACAACCGCGCTCAGAACGATGATGGCGAATACCACCGACTGTTGTTTCCAATAGGGAGAAAACAACGAACGGATTCGCCGCCAATCGACCCGCCTGCGGACGCGCGGCTTCTCCGGGTCGTACATATTCGACCACATAAGGCCGTGTCCGGACATCATGGCGTAACGGTCGATTCGTGAAGCGTGACTTTATTGCCCTCGGGGTCGGTGATGGAGCCGAGCTTGCAGACCGGCGTGACGTGGATTTCCTCGGTCGGGACGCCGCGCGCGCGCAGTTGTGCGAATGCGGCTTCGATATCGGCGACTTCGAACGCGATCGACGCGCAACTCCCGGGAGCGACGCCCATCCATTCGGTGGTCATGAGCGAGAAGTACCCGCCGCCGACGCGAGCTTCGCAATAGAGTGCGACGCCGTCCTCACGGTAGGGCTCTTCGAACGCGATGCCGAGATGCTCGCGGTAAAAGCGCGCGAGCCCCTCGACGTCGCGCGCCGGATAGGCGGTAAATGCGATCTCGCGTACCTCGGGCATGCGGTTCGACTACTTCTTTCCGTTTCGCAGATTATTAAGATCGCGAAAGAGCTTGCGTTCCTTATCGGTGAGATTTTGCGGTAGTTGACCGATGAGGCGAACGTACTGGTCGCCGCTCCCGCCGCCTTTAACGTGAGGCATCCCCTTGCCGCTAAGGCGGAGCAATCGATTGTTCTGCGTGCCTTCGGGGATCGTCATCGTGACGTTTCCCCCCATCGTCGGTACGTGAACTTCGGCACCGAGAACGAGATCGTAGAGATCGACGGGCAGATCGACGTAGAGATCGTCGCCCTTGCGCTTGTAACGGGCGTCCTCGCTCGTCTTCACGATGAGAAAGAGGTCGCCGTTCGGTGCGCCACCGGTGCCGGCGCCGCCTTGCCCCGTGAGGCGAATGCGTTGGCCGTCGCCGATTCCGCGCGGAATCGAAACCTCGAACTTCTTGCTGGTCAGCGTATGCCCGGTGCCGTGGCACGCCGCGCAGAGCCGTCCGTTCTCGGTTCCGGTTCCACGACAGCGCGGGCAGCTATCTTCGAGCTGCAACGAGATCGATTTTTTCCCGCCCTCGAAAATGTCGTGCAACGAGAGCTCGATCGTCGTCTCCATATCCTGCCCGCGCGTGGCGGCGGGCGTCGGACCGGCCGGCCCGCGCCTCCCGACTCCGGAGAAAAACATATCGAAGAAGTCGGAGAAGCCGCTCGCCCCGGTGCCGGCGTTCGGTCCGAAATTAAAGTCGAATTGCGTCGCGCCCTGTTGCGTGCGATAGCGGCGCTGTTGTTCGGCCTGTCGTGCCGCCTGCTGCCAGTCGCTTCCAAGCGCGTCGTATTTCCGTCGCTTATCGCCGTCGCCGAGCACCTCGTACGCCTCGGAGATCTCTTTAAATTTCTCTTCCGCCGCTTTCGCGTTTCCCGGATTTGCGTCGGGGTGCCATTTGCGCGCGAGGCGACGGTAGGCGGACTTGATGTCCTTCTCGGGCGCGCCTTTCGGCACGCCGAGAACGGCGTAGTAGTCCTTGTAGTTCATTGATGCTTCGCGACGAGCACTTTCGCCGGACGGAGGAGATCGTCGCCGAGGCGATAGCCCTTCTCCGCGACTTCGACGACGGTTTCGTCGGCTTGCCCGTCGGTCGCCGCGACCGTGCCGATCGCCTCTGCGACGTGCGGGTCGAACGGATGCCCCTTGACGTCGACGGCGCTGATGCCTTCGGAAGTCAGGACCGCTTCGAAGCCGCGCAGGGTACTCTCGACGCCCGAACGCAGCGCTTCCCCGCCTGCGGGCACCGCGAGCGCGCGTTCGAGATTATCGAGAACCGGGAGCAAGCGCCCGAAAAGGCGACGCCGGTGTTCGACGATGCGCTGCTCGATATCGCGCTGCACGCGCCGCTTGTAGTTTTCGAAGTCGGCCATCGCGAGCAAAAACTTGTTGTAGTTCTCGTCGGCGCGAGCGTTGGCTTTGGCGAGCTCGCTCTCCGACCGCACGCCCTCATCGGTCGCGACGGGGTCGCCGATGGGATCGTTGAGTAGATCGTTATCCATAATTGCGTCTATCTCTACTTCTGTTTATGAAAATGAGCGCGTGAAAAGACGGCGGCGGGTGAGGGCGGCCGCAGGTTGCGGCGCGCCCTCACCCCATCCGCGCGAACGGAAGGCTACTTCGCTTCCTTGAAATCGGCGTCGATGACGTCGTCGGGGGTCGAACTCGCGGCGCCGTTCGAGGCCTGTCCGTTCGCCGACTCGGCTCCAGCCGTTTCGCCCTCGGGCGTCGCTCCGGTGCTCTTGTAGAGCAGCTCCGCCATTTTGTAGCTCGCGCTCTGGAGCTTCTCGATCGAGGCTTTGATCTCGGTCGCGGCTCCGTTCTCGCTGAGTTTCTTCAACTCCGCGAGCGCGCTCTCGACCTCACCGCGAGCGGTTGCGTCGAGTTTCTCTCCGACTTCTTTCAGCGACTTTTCGGTCGAGTAGATCAGGCTCGATGCGGTATTCCGCACCTCCGCCTCTTCGCGCTTCGCCTTGTCGGCGGCCGCCTGAAGTTCGGCGTCCTTGACCATCCGCTCGACTTCCTCTTTGTTGAGGTTGGTCGATGCGGTGATCGTGATCTGCTGCTCTTTCCCGGTACCGAGATCTTTCGCACCCACGTTGACGATGCCGTTGGCATCGATGTTGAAGGTGACTTCGATCTGCGGTACGCCGCGCGGCGCCGGGGGCATGCCCTCGAGCCGGAAACGTCCGAGCGTCTTGTTGTCGGCCGCCATCGGACGTTCGCCCTGCAGAATGTGGATGTCCACGCTCGTCTGGCCGTCCTCGGCGGTGGTGAAGACCTGCGATTTCTTCGTCGGGATCGTCGTGTTCCGTTCGATCAACGTCGTCATCACGCCGCCCATCGTCTCGAGACCGAGCGAGAGCGGGGTGACGTCGAGCAGAACGACGTCGCGTACTTCGCCCGAGAGGACGCCGGCCTGAATCGCCGCGCCGACCGCGACGACTTCGTCGGGGTTGACGGTGAGGTTCGGGTCCTTACCGGTGAGCTTGCGAACGAGCTCGAGGATGACGGGCATGCGGGTCGATCCGCCGACCATCACCACTTCGTCGATCTGCGAGATGTCGATCTTCGCATCGGCGAGCGCGCTCTTGAACGGATTGATGCAGCGATCGGTGAGATCGCTCGTGATCTCCTCGAACTTCGCACGCGTTAGCGTGTACTCGAGATGCTTGGGCCCTTCGGCGTCGGCCGTAATGAACGGCAGATTGATCGTCGTTTGCACGACCGCCGAGAGTTCGATCTTCGCTTTCTCCGCGGCTTCGGTCAGGCGTTGCATCGCCTGCTTGTCCTTGGAGAGATCGATGCCCTGATCTTTGCGGAACTCGCCGACGAGCCATTCCACCACGCGGTGGTCGTAATCGTCGCCGCCGAGTCGCGTATCGCCGTTGGTCGATTTCACTTCGAAAACGCCGTCGCCGACTTCGAGAATCGAGACGTCGAAGGTGCCGCCGCCGAGATCCCATACCAGGATCGTCTCGTTGCCCTTTTTATCGAGGCCGTATGCGAGTGCGGCCGCAGTCGGCTCGTTGATGATGCGCAGCACTTCGAGACCGGCAATTTTGCCGGCGTCTTTCGTCGCCTGTCGCTGTGCGTCGTTGAAATAGGCGGGGACCGTGATCACCGCTTGGGTGACCCGTTCGCCGAGATAGTTGCTCGCGTCGTTGACGAGTTTTTGCAGAACCATCGCCGAGATCTCTTGCGGGGTGTAATCCTTGCCGTCGATCTTGACGCGATAATCACCCTCGCCCATGTGGCGTTTGATCGAAGAGATCGTGCGCTCCGGGTTGGTGACGGCCTGACGTTTTGCGAGCTGTCCCACGAGACGCTCGCCGGTTTTCGAAAAGGCGACGACCGACGGGGTGGTACGCGAGCCCTCCGAGTTTGCGATGACGGTGGGCGAGTTGCCCTCCATAACGGCGACGACCGAGTTGGTCGTGCCGAGGTCGATGCCGACCACTTTAGCCATGAATTTTTCTTACCTCGTTGTCGTGATGTGAACCCCGAGCGCGCCCTGGACCAGCTAGATCGAGACACCGGGCGGTCGAGCCGAGGCGCGCGCACATTCGAGGTTGGTGTGCGCATCGCGACGATCCGGCGACGCTCCGTGCGTTCGACGACGCCTTGCCGCTTACGAACGAATTCGGGCTTGGTTGCCTGCCCCATAGTACAACAAGGAGCGGCAATTTGTTCCGCTCCTTGTAACAGCAGGGATACCCTCTGGGTTGCGCTCGCCTCGGAGCGCCGCTCCCTAGGGAACGGTTCCGGCGGTCGCCGGGCGCTCCGTTAAGGTGACCGCGGCGAATTTCTTGATCCCCTGCGCCCAGAGATCGATCCGAACGACCGTTCCCGGTTTCTTGCTGGCGATATATTTGAGGAGATCCTGCGTCTTCGTGTAGGTTTTGCCGTCGACGCTGAGGATGACGTTGCCGGGCTCGATCCCCGCCTTATCGGCGGGAGCGCCGGGGACGACCGCGATCACCGCGATCCCGTTGGGGCCGCTGGTATAGCCGATCTGGTTGCGCAGCCCGGGGGTGAGGTCGGCCATCTCGATCCCCATGTAGCCCTCGTTCGTTCCCTGGGTGATGCCGGGGTGCGCGAGCATCGCGGCGACCACGCGCTGCACGGTATTCGCCGGAATCGCGAAGCCGATGCCCTGGGCGTACGCCGATTTCACGGTCGACTGGTTGATGCCGATCACCTTGCCGTGGTCGTCGATCAGCGGGCCGCCGGAGTTCCCGGGGTTGATCGGCGCCGAGGTCTGGAGGAGTCCCTTGAAGACGATCGTCTGGCCGCTATCGTTCTGGATCGGCTCCTTCCGGTCGAATGCCGAAACGACGCCGAGCGTCACCGTCTGCTGGAGCTCGAGCGGCTCGCCGATCGCGATCGCCCACTGCCCCTGTTCGACGCGGTCGAAGTTCGCGAACTGCAACGGCGGCGGAAGCTTCTTGTAGTTGTCGACCCGAATGACCGCGAGGTCGGCGCCGATATTCTCCGCGACGACGTGCGCGGGCACGTGGTTGCCGTTGGCGAAGACGACGGTGAGCTTGGTGATATTCCCACCCTGCGGCGGGGTGACGACGTGGGCGTTCGTGACGATATCGCCCTTCGTGTCGTAGACGAATCCCGATCCCGACGCCTTCCCCTTATAGGGCTCTTCGACGCCGGGGCCGCCTTGGCCAAAGAAACCTTGGAAGAACGGCACGACCCGCTGGCCGTTGACGTCGAGTTGAATCGCGACGACCGAGGGCTTCGTGCGTTTGACCGCCGAGACGATGCGATCTTGGTCGCTGATCCCTTGCAGCGGTGCGGCGGAGACCGCGGGGAGCGAGTGATTCGGCCCCGCGACGCCGGCGAAGTGCGTGCTGGCGTAGAGCATCATCAGGAAGCTCCCGATGCTCGCGCCGACGAGAGCGATGATGAGGGTGGGGAGAACGCGTTGTTTCACAGTTATAAACACTCCAAGCTGTGGAGAAGGCTCGTTACGATTGAGGGGTTGCCTCTTGTGGAACGATGGAACCTCCCGAAAAGTGCCCGCGCGCGGTCGGCGTGTCGGAGAGAACGAGCCCGTCGCGCAGGCGCACGACGCGGTCCGCTCGCTCGGCGACTTCTTCGTCGTGGGTGACGACCACGATCGTGCGACCGGCGCGATGGAGACTTTCGAAGAGGGCGAGGATCTCCTCGCTGGTCGTGCTGTCGAGGTTGCCGGTAGGCTCGTCGGCGAGCAGGACGGCGGGGTTATTGATCAGCGCGCGGGCGATCGCCACGCGCTGTTGCTGGCCGCCCGAGAGTTCGCTCGGCTTGTGGTGGCCGCGATCGGCGAGCCCGACCTCGGCGAGTGCGGCGCGCGCCCGTTCGCGGCGCTCCCGCGGTGAGACCTTCGCATAGAAGAGCGGCAACGAGACGTTTTTCATCGCGTCGGTACGCGGAAGAAGGTTGAAGCCTTGGAAAATAAATCCGAGTTTCTCCAAGCGAATCTTCGCCAGCGCTCGATCGTCGAGCGCCGAGAGGTCGATGCCGTCGAGGTGATAGTTGCCCGAGGTCGGCCGGTCGAGGCAGCCGATCACGTTCATCAGCGTCGATTTTCCCGAACCGGAGGGGCCCATGATCGCGACGTATTCGCCGCGCTCTATGCGCAGGGTTACTCCGCGCAGCGCCTGCACTTCGATGCTGCCGGACTTGTAGGTTTTGACGATCCGTTGCAGATCGATCGCGATGTCATTCATAACGTAATGCCTCGATGGGGTCGACGGATGCCGCGCGTAGCGCGGGAAGGGTGCCGAAGACGAGCGTGACGACGGTTGCGAAGAGCGTGGCGAGGAGCATCGCTTGCGTCCACGGGAGGGCCGCTATCGTCCCCGAGATGCGCGCGATAAAGAGCTGTTGTGCGAGTTCGCCGATACCGAGCCCGGCGAGCATGCCGACCAACGAACCGCTGAACGCGAGCACGAAGGCTTCGACGAAAAATTGAATGAGGATCGTCGCGCGCGACGCGCCGATCGCGCGCCGGATACCGATCTCGCGCGTCCGTTCGCTTACCGAAACGAAGAGAATGTTCATGATCCCGATCCCGGCGACGAGCAACGAGATCGCGCCGACGGCGCTCACGATCGTTCCGACGACGCCGAAGAAGCCGTCGATCTGTTTGGTGAAGAAACCGAAATCGAAGGTCTGATAGATCGAGCCGCCGTGCGCTTGCGAGAGAACGCGCTTGGCGTTCGCTTCGAGCGTCGCCAGCGTCGCATCTCGGCTGCCCAATACTTGAATGCCGAAGAGCGGGCGCCCGCGCTGGTAATCGTTGTAGAAGGTCGTGTAGGGTATCACGACGTCGTTATTGATATCGAAGCCTAACGACGCGGTCGAGAGCGTCGCCGGGCCGAGCACGCCGACGATGACGTAACGCTTCGGACCGACGTAGACCGATTGGCCGAGCACCGTGCTCGGATCGACCGCATGGGGGAAGAGGCGCGCGAACGCCTTCGACGAGAGCACGCAGACCGGGCTCGCATTCTCGACGTCGGTACGCGCGATCGCGTGCCCGGCGACGACCGGCGCGGTGCTGAAGCGGCGATAGGATTCACCGCCGAATTTCAGCATGACGTGCTGGTGGCCGGCGCTGACAATGGTGCGCGTCTGCCCGAATGGGATCGCGGTCTCGATGCCGGGAACGTTTTGCTCCAGAAGCGTTAGGTCGGAGAGCCCGAGATTCGCGCGCTGGGTGCTGCCCTGCGTCGATTTTGGGAAAATAAAGAACGTATTGACGTTTATTCCACGGAATGCGCCGCTAACCGCTGCGGCCATGCCCGCGGCCGCGACCTGAATCGAAATGATGGCGGCGACGCCGACGACCAAGCCGATCAACGTGAGAATGGTGCGCGTGAGGTTCGCCTGCATGAGCTCGAGCGTTTCGCGAATGTAGTCGAGCATGTTAACTCCGCAGTGCCACGACGGGATCGAGTTTGCCGGCGCGAATCGCCGGATATGCGCCGAAGCCGATGCCGATGCCTATGGTAAAGAAGGCGGCGATCGAGAGCACGAGCGCCCACGGTACCGGCGCGCTGCCGACGAAGCGCACGATGCTGCCCTGTAATGCGAGGACGATAGCGACGCCGAAAATCGTACCGATCGCACCGCCGATCGCTGAGAGAATCGTCGCTTCGATTAAAAATTGCAACGAAATATCGCCGGAGCTCGCTCCGATCGATTTGCGAATGCCGATCTCGCGCGTGCGCTCGTTCACCGAGACGAGCATGATGTTCATGATGCCGATCCCGGCAACGCAGAGCGCGATGCCGCCGATGAGCGTGATGCCGACGGTGATGCCGCCGAGGACGCGGGAGAATATTCCCAGCGACTTCGCCTGATCCTGAATCGTGTACTTCGCGTGCGGCCCGTGGAGGCTCTTGAGAGCAGCGGCAGTCGCTGCGGTCACCTGCGCCGAGGTCGCGCCGGGCGATGCGTAAAAGAAAATGCCGTCGATTGGGCCCGGGGCGATGCGGTGCATCGTCGTGTACGGCACGTAGATTGCGTCTCCGACGGCGTTGCTGAGAAGGCTACCGGCGGCGTCGAAAACGCCGATGATTCGGAGGCGGGTATTCCCGAGCGAGATACCGTGCCCGAGGGGGTTTTCGTGCGGGAAGAGCGTTTTTCGCGCGGTCTTCGATACGATCGCTACGTTCGCCGCACCCATTACGTCGTCGCGATTGATTTTGCGCCCTTCCAGCATGACCATCCCCTCTGCGGTGGTATCGATTCCACTAACCTGAGGGTAGTGCGTCTTTCCGGCAACGTTTACCGGAAAAGGTCGTCCGAAATAACCGGCGTAGGCGCTGGAAATGGTGCCGTTGCTGCGGGCGACGAGTCGTGCGACGTCGCGATAATAAAGCGTCGAGGCGAGCGGATTATCGGAAGAACGGTCGACGTACGCAACCCAACCCGGGTTCCCACCGCTACTAAGCGATGCTTCGAGGCCGCGCGCGCCGGCTTGGCTTAAGCCTAGGACGGCGATCGTCGAGGCGATGCCGATGATCGTGCCGAGGAGCGAGAGCGCCGAGCGGAGGCGATTGCGCCAAAGCGACGCGAGCGCCTCCTCCACATATGCGGCGAGAACGCTCACGGAGTTTCCGAGGGGCTGCTCTGCGGAAGCGGTACGATCCGCATACCTTCGTGCAGCGTCGGCAGCGCCGAGGCGACGATCGTCTCGCCGGCGGTCAAACCGGAGCGAACGACGCTTTGAAGATCGTTACTCTTGCCGAGGACGACGGTGACTTCGTGCGCTTTACCCTTGCGGACGAGCCAAATCTTCGTG